>CACZEU010000068.1 GCA_902780175.1 uncultured Bacteroidia bacterium | reverse complement strand
ATCAAGGGCGACAAGGGTGTCGTCGTGAGCGGCGGCAAGCTGACCGTCACCAGCACCGGAACCGCCGGACGCGGCATCGCAAGTGACGGTTACGTCTTCATCAGCGGCGGCGACATCACCATGAATATCAGCGGCGGAGTGGTCTACGACAGCACCGACAGCGAATACAAAGGCACCGCAGGCATCAAGGCCGACGGCAGCTTCAGGATGAGCGACGGCGTCCTTACAATCACCAACACCGGCAACGGCGGCAAGGGCATCCGCGCCGGCAGTTACGATTACGACAGCACAGGCCACACGGTCCCCGACAGTTACATCACCGGCGGTTCCATAACCGTGACCACCAGCGGCAGCGAGACCAACGACGTCTCCTGCAAGGCGATAAAGATAGGCTGGGCGACCAAGAACGGCACTGATGACCACGCACGCGTCACCGCAAACGCCGGCAACCTGACGATAAGCGGCGGAAGCCTCACGCTCACCTGCGCCAAATCCGAATGCCTCGAGGCCAAGGGCAACCTGACCATCAGCGGCGGCCAGGTCTGGGCAAGTTCCAGCGCCGACGACGCCATCAACAGCCAGGGCGAAACGAACATCACCGGCGGATACGTGTACGCCTTCTCATCCCAGAACGACGCCATCGACACCAATCACGACCTGAAGATTTCCGGAGGATATGTGTTCGCGGTTTCAACCAAGGGCGGCGCGGAGGTTGCGCTGGATGCCAATACGGAACAAGGGTACAAACTTTACATATACAGCGGCGCGACGGTAGTGGCCTACGGCGGCCTGGAGAGTGGTTATTCCGCCTCCCAGACGGTGAAGAGCATGAGCTGCACCGCCGGCAAATGGAACGCCCTGTACGGCGGCAGTGACTATCTGTGCGCATTCAAGGTGCCTTCCGGGGTATCGACCGTGGCAGTATCCGCACCGTCCATGTCTGCCGGATACACCGACGTAACGGTCGGCGGGACCACATATGCCAACGGAACCTGGGCCGTTAGCGGCATTTCCGGCGGGAAGCAGGTGTCGCTGGGGACTTATTCAGGAGGCAATCAGGGCGGAGGCCCCGGTGGCGGCGGCCCCGGCGGCGGAGGCAGGCCCTGAAGCTTGTAATTGCGTAATTCATAGGATTTAACTACCTTTGGGGCCGCTATGCGTAAACTGTTGCGGCCCCTTATCGTATCCGGCATCTTCCTTCTGGCCATTTCGTGCCGCAAGGAAGTGGCCACGGAGCCGTTTGTGGAGCGGCAGGCGCCTGATTCTCCGGCGGAGCTCTTCTTCTCGAACATCGCGCGGATAGTGGAAGCGACGGATGTCGAAGGCCGGGATGCGGATTTCTATCTTGCAAACGGGGACGATTATCCCGTGCTGGCAAAACTTGCGGCGCAGGAAATCGTGCTTCCGGGCGGCTCGGCCGTCAGTTACTTCGACCTTCCTGCAGATCAGAAACCGGCCTTCCTGCAGGCGTTCTTTCGCGTCCAGGCAGGGCTGCTGGCGGATAAAATCGGGCGCGCACCGGCCCTGGAGCAGTATATCTCAGCCCAGAACGAGGTGGTTGCCGACGCCCTCGGCGGCCACGCCACCAAGGGCGGAGAGCTGCGGATCGACGACCCCGTGTCCTTCTACCGCGACCTCAGCGGACGGATCGGCGATATGGCCCTGGAGTTTGTCCCCGACGTCCCGGAAACCAAGAGCAATTATGTCTGGGAGGAAGTGGATTATTCCGCGGTGCGCAAGGCCCTGGACGGCAACGCCAAAAGGGGAGACATCATCGTGGCGCTCCCCGTCCACGACAAGCCTCTGCTAGTTTTCGACCCCTTCCGGGAAGTGGGAAAAGTAGGGCATGCAGAGGTGGTCACTGCAGATGTAACCGCCTCTACTACAGACGAGGAGTCCATTTCCATAGGAGCCAGGCGGCCGGAGGGCGTAGTCTATAATTACCTCCCCGGCTGGCGCCGTAAATCGTATTTATGCGGCATCTGCACGTTCAGAATAGAATGGATATGGGACGGAAAGCACGGTGAGGTGCGCATGACGCAGACGCCCCTCCCGGATCCGGCTCCCGTAGCCACGTGGGCCGAAAAATACGCCGGCCACGGTTATCTCTATTGGTACGAGCACCTTACCGCCAAGTGGGTCGCCCCCGAAAGGTTTACCTGCACCACCCTTGTCTGGTGGTGCGCAGAGAAAGCCTGCGACGTCAGGATTTCCGCCTGGCTGTCCACGCTTATCCTGCCCATCGACCTACTGGTGGACAGCAACACATATTTCAAGTCCGTTATTGAGTAGGACTTACGAACAGCCCTACACGTTCCTTGAGGTACGTCCGGACGTCGTCCCACCTGTAATATGGCCCCTTGAACGGCTCGAGCCTGCCCAGGCGGACTTCTTCGCCGTTGAGGAGCAGTTTGACCAGCACGTCTCCCTTGCCGCAGCGGGGCCTGTAGAACACCATCTGGATATTGGTGGCCATCGGCGAACGGAAGGTGTGGAAGTAATAGACAAGGTCGTCAGCGTTGGCCGGCGCCTGGTCGAAACCGTCGATGTCCATTATCATGAACAGAGCCATCGCGACGTGGTCGTGTCCGAAGCGCAGGTGGGCGCCGCGTCCTCCGGAGGCAAGGACGGCGTCGGCCTTGGCAACCATATCGTCCACAATGGAACTGCAGGGGGTGCGGTAGGGCTGATACTCCCTGAATCTTTCGTAATTATCACACTCCCACAGCACTGCGTATTCCTCCCGCGTGACCAGGTCGCTCAGGTCGACCCTTTCCTCCTGCGGGATGCTGTTCATACCCGCAATCAGCATATAGAGATAGAAGAATGTCCTGTAGGGACTGCTTGACCCGAGCGCCGCGTCCGGATCCTTGAAAACCCGCGCCAGCACGTCCCGGTAGCCGGGGAAACGGCGCAGGAAGAACTCTTCTGAGGTCTCGGGGTACGGGAAAACATGCTCCGGGCCCTTGTACTTGAAGGGATTCTCCCCCTCGTTGGGCCGGGTGGCCTGGATGTCCAATATACCCTGATGCTCATATACCGTTGCCTTGGGCGCCAGGCGGCTGAGCGCTGCGCAGCACGAAGACATGCTGATGATGGAACGGATGGATGCCGACGAACAGGCGTCCACCATGCTGCCCTTCCGGAACGCCGCAGGGAAACTCCGCACCATGGTCCGTGCTATCTGCTGATGCTGCTCCCAGCCCAGCGGGGTGAGGTCTCCGACCTTGTATCTGACATTTTCCATGAAGGGCGTGAGGCGTTCCAGCAGATCTTTTCCGTACGGGGTGAGGTTGTCCTGTTCGCGGCCCTTCTTCAGGAGTTTGAAGAATACGGTGTATGCCTTGGCGGTATATGCATATCTCGACCCGTGACGCCCGTAGTGGCTGATGTAAAACGCCTCGTACCCGCACGGGGTCGGGGTGGAAGCCTTGGGTGACAGGTCGTAAACGCAGTCCAGGCCGGAGCATTTGTTCCAATCGGCGAGGACTTCCTCGCGCACGCCTGTCCGCTGGGCCATCGCCGTTACGCTTAACAGGGCAAGGATCAGGATGGTGATTCTTTTCATACTCTTATTTGCAAAGCATAATGTCCAATATCATACGGTCGGTGGACTTCATTCCGGCGGAGCCGATGGCCCCGACGTTCCGTATGGTCTTTTCTACGTCGTCTTCGATGATGCCGTCCGTGGAGGGGATGCAGGTGTCGCGGAGCGCCAGCACCGCCGACTGCACGGCGCACGACACGCCTGAGGCAACTTTCATCGCGCAGCCCACCTTGGCGCCGTCACATACCATTCCGGTGATGTTTCCGGCCATATTCTTGATGGCGGCGCATATCTGCGGGAGCGTGCCCCCCTGGAGGTAAACTATGCCGCAGGCGGAGCCGGTGGATGCCACCACGCAGCCGCACAGGGCCGAAAGTTTGCCCAGGTAGTGCTTGATGTGTATGGCCACCAGGTTGCTGAGAATCAGCGCCCTGGCAAGCCGCTCGTCGTCAACTCCATACTTGAGCGCATAGGCGATGACGGGCATGCTTGCCGTAATGCCCTGGTTGCCGCTGCCGCTGTTGGACATGGCCGGGAGGGTGCTGCCTGCCATGCGGGCGTCGGACGCCGCGGCCGTCATGCCCATCGCGAAGCTCATGAAGTCGTCGCCGAAGACCTCCTGCTGGTTCTCCCGGATGGCCTTTCCTACGCGCAGGCCGTAATCGCCGTCGAGCCCCTCGTAGGCAAGCGCAAGGTTGAGTGTCCTGTCGCCGAGGATGAATTCTATGTCGCCGTATGGCGCGCTGACGGCAAAATCGTATATGTCTTTGACCGTGAGGTCGTATCCTTCATCCGTATGTTCGATTGCGGCCGCGGCGGATTCGGAAGACATGAGGACCTTGTCGGCGAAGCTGGTTTCCACGATGCGGTCGTGGTCGTCCTCTATGACGGCGTAAGCCTGCGGATAGACCTCCGCGCTGGCGACGCCGCCGCCGGAGATGGTCACCGTGGCCTTTACGTACAGCAGGTGTTCCGTGTCGGCCACCGAGATGTGTATGCATCCGCCGGCGACCAGGTCTTTTGCCCTTTGTACGGCCGCAGGAGTAAGGCCCTGGAGCACCTCCAGGCCCTTTGACGGGTCGCCGCACACGGCACCCAGCGCCGCCGCCACAGGAAGTCCGACCATACCGGTGCCGGGGATTCCGACGCCCATTCCGTTCTTGAGGATATTGCCGCTGACGGAGATGTCAAGCCGAAGGTCTGCGCCGAGGCGCCAGCCCTTGCCGAGGGGGCAGTTGTCGCCGATTATCTCCACCGCCTTGGCAGCCGCGAGCGCCACAGCAATGGGTTCGGTGCAGCCCAGGGCCGGCTTGACCTCCCTGTGGATGAGGCTGATTATCTGTTCGTCTGTCATATGGTTTGAGCAAGTGCCTCCGTGCAGAGGCCGTCGCACAGTTCGTTCCAGGAGTCGCCGAAGTGGCTGCGTACCCATTTGAACTCTATCCTCAGGTGCTTTTCCTTGCGGAGCTTACGGTAGAGGACGAGGAGGTCGCTGTCCGGCTGGTTCTTGCGCTTGGGAAGCCTCCCGAGCCCGCTCGCCGCGTAGAGGTAATCGGTTATGACCTGTACGTTGCAGCCCTCCGGAATGGCGTCCAGTGCGGCCAGGATGGCCTTAAGCTCCGCACGCTGGCTGGTCTCGTTGTGCAGGACGAACGAGTCCTGCTTCACGAGCGCCCCCTCTTTGGCGGACAGTATGATGTACGCTCCCGCTCCTACGTTGTCGCTGGTCGAATAGCCTCCGTCGGTGTAGATTATGTAGTCGAACATCCTTACTTCGAAATCCTTTTGGATATTCCGATGGCGCCGGAAGGGCACACGAGCCGGCAAAGGTGGCAGCCGACGCATTTGGAGCCGACTATCCTCGGCTGGCGGTCCTCCCCGAAGGTGATCGCCTGGTGGCCGCCGTCGCTGCAGGAAACGTAGCAGCGGCCGCAGCCTATGCAGACATTGCGGTCGATGACCGGGAACACCTTGGTGCTGCGGTCCAGAGAGTTGGGAAGGGTGAAGGAGCGTATCTGGCGGCCGACGAGATCGCCTGCCCTGGCGATGCCGTTTTCCGTCATGTATGCCGACAGTCCGGAGATGAGGTCGTCGATGATACGGTAGCCGTATTCCATCACGGCGGTGCAGACCTGGACGTTGCTGCAGCCGAGCTCGATGAATTCGAGGGCGTCGTGCCAGGTCTCTATTCCGCCGATGCCGCTGAGCTGGGTGTCCTTCATCAGGGGATTGGCGGACATCTCCAGTATGTGGCGCAGTGCGATGGGCTTGACGGCCTTGCCGGAGTAGCCGGAGATGGTCTTCTTGCCGCTGACGGCCGAGCCCTCGCTCATGGTGACGGACTTGATGGTGTTGATGGCCGATATGCCGTCAATCCCGGCGAAATGCGCCGCCATGGCCGGTACGGTGATATGCGTGATGTTGGGCGTCATCTTGGCGATGACGGGCAGTTTGGTGTTCTGCTTGACGATGTACGAATATGCCGCGACGAGTTCGCCGTTCTGGCCCACGTCGCTGCCCATTCCGGCGTACTTCATCTGGGGGCAGGAGAAATTGAGTTCGATGGCGTCTACGCCTGCGGCCTCGGCCATTTTTGCCAGTTGGGCCCATTCCTTCTCGTCCTTGCCCATTATGGAGGCCACTACGACCTTGCCGGGGTAATTCTTCTTGAGGCGGGCGAGGATTTCGAAATCGACCTCGGCGGGGTTCTCCGACAGCTGTTCCATATTGCGGAAGCCTATGAAGGAGCCCTTTTCGTCGGTGACGGCGTCGAAGCGGGGGGAGACTTCTTTTATCTCCTCCAGGCAGATGGTTTTGTAGAAGACTCCTGCCCAGCCGGCCTCGAAGGCGCGGGCTACCATGTCGTATCCGGTGCAGACGGCGGAAGACGCCAGGAAGAACGGATTCTCGCACTTTATACCGCAGAACTCTATGGAAAGGTCTGCCTTCGGGGGCTCGGGGACCCTGGACAGTGCGGAGCCGGTTTCGCGGATGCGTACCGGGTGGTCGTAATGCAGGCAGGCGGCCTCGCAGGGGGCTGCGCAGCTTGCACACCCGTCGGCGTTGAGGTACGCGCCGGCGGCGGCTTTGTTGCCGAATCGCAGGGCCCGGAGGGCTCTTGCGGGGTCAAGCCCGGCGGGGCAGGCCTTGGAACAAGGGGCGTCGGCGCAGAGGAGGCAACGGCCGGCTTCTTCGGATATGTGTATCATAGATGCAAATATATCCAAATTTTATCTTAATTTTGCGTATGGACAAGAACTTTCTAAACAAACTTTCCGGGATTGCCAGTTCTCTGGGCATCAACCTTAATAAAGTCAAGTCCGCCATCCCCGGAGCGGGCAACAAGACCAAATCGTTCACTTTCCCGGCCGTACCTGCCAGTCTCGCGGAGCTCCAGGCCCTTCCGGAGGCCTCCCTGACCGACGTTTATGCCACCGCGGCCCTCACCATCCTGGCCCTCTCGCGCTACCCCGCCGACCGCGACGCCTCCCTCGCCATGCTCGACTGGCTCAAGGGTCCCGACGACCTTTCGGTCGCCGAGCGCCAGCACATCGCCGACCGCTTCATGGACGGCAAGGATTATAAGGTCCGTTCGTTCTTCGACGGCGCCACTCCCGCCAACAATTACACTCCGTCCAGCCCCCTGCGCATACAGGTTTCGAGTAACCCATATTCCTTTGAAAATGAAGGCTGGGCGACTTTGTACCTGCACAGCGGCGGCGCCGACAACCCCCGTCCTGTCCGCCTTCGCAAGAAGCCCAGCACCGGCCAGTGGTTCCTCGTGGAGATTCAGTTCCTCGGCGACATCCGCGTACCCGTCGCCCAGGACAAGTGGGCCTGATGTATGTGCGCCGAGATTTATTTTGCCGGCGGCTGCTTCTGGGGCGTCGAGCACTTCTTCAAAGGGGTTGACGGCGTGCTGGGCACCGAGCCGGGCTATGCCAACGGCTCCTTCGCCAATCCCACCTACGAGCAGGTATATACCGACACCACCGGCTTCGCAGAGACGGTCCGTGTGCAGTACGACCCGTCGCGGGTTAGTCTGGCACGGCTGGTAAGGCTGTTTTTTACGGTGATCGACCCGCTTTCCCTTAACCGCCAGGGGCATGATGAAGGTACCCGCTACCGCACCGGGGTGTATTATTCTGCGGTCGAGGACCTGCCGGTTATCGAGGCCGAATTCGCCCTGCTCCGCGAGCGCATCGGCGCCGAACCGGTCGTCGAACTGGAGCCCCTGCGCTGCTTCTACGGCGCCGAGGAACGCCACAAGGACTATCTGGACAAGAACGCCGGCGGCTACTGCCACCTGCCGCTCAAGGTCTTCCGCTACCTCCGCCTGTATCAGGATATAAGGCTGATGATTGAAGGCGAGACCGACGGCGTGGCCCGCATGGCCGAGGCCGCGGCGCTCATTTTCGAGCGCATGCGCTTCTTCTGGGTGGGATTCTACCGAGTCATAGGCGACGAACTGGTCCTCGGTCCTTTCCAGGGGCCCGCCGCCTGCCTGCGGATAGCCCGCGGCAGGGGAGTCTGCGGCACCGCGTGGCGCGGCGCCCGCACCATCGTCGTCCCCGACGTCGAGCAGTTCCCCGGCCACATCGCCTGCAGCAGCCAGTCCCGCTCCGAGATCGTCGTCCCGCTGCTCCGCGACGGCTCCGTCACGGCAGTGCTCGACATCGACAGCACATCCCTTGAAGAATTCGACGCCTCCGACGCCATCTGGCTCGAACTCATCTGCGAAACGATATGAGATAACCTCTGTCGTTCCGGGACGGATCTCGGTCGCTCCGGGTCAGCGCTCTGTCGTTCCGAGCCAGCCCTCTGACGTTCCGAGTCCGCTCTCCGTCGTTCCGAGTCCGCCCTCTGTCATTCCGAGCCTGCTCTCTGTCATTCTGAGTCACCTCTCTGTCATTCTGAGCGAAGCGAAGAATCTATTTTTTGGCAAACATTTTGCAAATCCTCAAATCGAGTATTAACAATTAAACACTTACTGCGATGAGAACTTTTAAATTTTATCTCCCGGCGCTTGTAGTGATGCTCTTTGTAGCATCGGCGTCAGCGCTCGCGCAGCAAGGTGCGCGGCGCAACAACACTGTAACGGCCCGTCAGGAGACCAAGGCCGAGCGTAAGCAGGAGAAGGTCAACGAGGTCCAGAAACCGACCAACGTAACCAACCAGCCGGTCACAGACCAGAAGATGCGTACCGCCGGCGGCTCGCAGAGCGACCGCAGGAACGGCAGCAACTCCTCCGGCAGCGCCGCAAGTTCAGGAAACTACTCCGGCGGATCGGGTTCGGGCTCGGCCTCGGGTGGCTACTCCGGCGGCTCCGGCTCCGGCAGTTACTCCGGTAATTCGGGTCATTCCGGATCTTCCGGCCACTCCGGCAGCAACGGCTCCGTCTCCAATAACAATGGTGGTTACTCCGGCCACGGCGGTTATTCCGGCAGCAACGGCAACATGCCTCCTGCAAACGGCGGTTATTCCGGCAACAATGGCAACAGGCCTCCCGCAAATGGCGGTTACTCCGGCAACAACGGCAACAGGCCTCCTGCAAACGGCGGCTATTCCGGCAGCAACGGCAACAGGCCTCCCGCAAACGGCGGCTATTCCGGCAACGGCGGCTACAATGGCCACAACGGCAATTCCGGTTACAGGCCTCCCGTAGCACCTCCTCCCGCCACCTATCCCGGAGGATACACCTACCCCGGCAGCCGTCCTCCTCTTCCTACCATAAGAGTGTACGACAGGGCGCAGACGGTGTATCGCACCAACTGCTCCACCATAGTCCTCCGTACTCTCTTCCGCACAAAGGAGGAAGCCTACAGATACGTAGAGAGACTGCTTGTAAGCAGCGACTACACCATCGGAACATACGGCAACGGCTATAGCTGGCTCCAGAGCGACGTGGCCTTCATCCCCACTCCTTACGACTGGACCAACCCTATGACCCACAACCAGTTCCGGGTAAAAGTCACCTTCACCAGGAGTTTCGGATACGTAAGGGTTACCCTCAGCGGCGACTGGCGCGAGTCAATGCTCTCAAGTGCATTCTCCACCCTCCGCTTCCAGCCCAGCAACAGCTACAGCACCTATTACGCCTGGAACGTCCTGGAGGACCTCGCCGAAAGCATCCCCCACAGCTCCCTCTCATACAGATAATATATCCCCTCAGGGTTGGCCGGTCGGTCAACCCTGATTCTTTTTCCCACCCCCATCCTCCATTTCCGTCGCTCCTGTTGCACTCGAAGACAACGTGAGCACCCCCACGTCGTCCTCACGAATTGTTTCGCCGTCATTTCGCCCCTTTTGCTGCCGCGAAGACAACGTGAGCCCCCTCACGTCGTCCTCACGAACGATTATGCCGGCATTTCCAGTTCCTTCCGTGCGCGAAGACAACGTGAGCACCCCCACGTCGTCCTTTCCAGTTAAAATCCAACTTTATTTTTGCGCATGTAGGATTCGGTTTATTGTAAGTGTTTCATTTTCAGGTCGATAACGCATTGGCTTTTTT
>CACZEU010000067.1 GCA_902780175.1 uncultured Bacteroidia bacterium | reverse complement strand
CCTTGTAATTGACCATGGTGCCGTAGATAACGACCTCATCGCCAAGCTGTACGTTGCGGTCTGCAGGGTTGGAATACTTCTCGCCGCCCAGGTAGAGGACACGGTAGCACTGGAAGACTTTGCCGGTGGTCTCGCCCTCGTCCTTGCCGTCGTCGGAAATGAAGAAGTGGGCGTTGCCGTAGTCGTCGGCCACGTAAGGAGCCTGGATGCGGCAGATTATACCCTTGACATAGACCTTGTTGCCGGACTTGGCATCGGCAGGGAGGGTGGAAACCCATTCATACGCCTTGGTGGCGGTATAAGGGTTGTCCTCGGTACCCCAGACGATGCCGCCGGTCTGGTTGACGGTGAGGATCTTGGAATCGGAACCGGCCTTGAAGATGATTTCGGCGCTGCGGGCGTCGTCTCCGCCCTGGAGGACGGAAACCTTGACCTTGCTGGTTCCGGCGGCACCGCTTACCTTATCGAGAGATACCCAGTCAGCCTTCTCGGGAATGGCGGCCGTCCAGGCTGCGGTGGCGGTCACTTCAACTTCGACCTCCGAGGCGGTCTTGCCGTCGAGGGTCAGCAGAGACGGCTTTACGTCAACGGCAAGAGGCCTGTCGTTGACGGGATTCTCCCTTTCGCAGCCCGCCAGGAGAGCGGCGCCCGCGATAAGGGTGAGGAATATTCTGTTGAGTTTCATATTCTTGTCGTCTGATTAATTGAACATATACTTGATGCCGAGCTGGAGGTACCAGGTCTGGAATGCGCTGTGTGAGAGGCTCCAGGTCTTTGCGCCTTCGCCGACATTGGACTTGAATATGGGCTGTCCGCCCGCGTTGACCTTGTCGAACACAAGGACCTGGCCGTTCTCAGCGCTCTTGTCAATGGTGTAACCGACACCCCAGCTGTCGTTGAACAGGTTGGTGAAGTTCATCAGGTCGGCGTTGAGCTGGATGGTCTGGGTGGTGCTTCCGATCCTGAAACGGATATCCTGGGTAAGGCGGAAGTCGAACTTGTGGGTCATGGGAGCGTGGGCGCTGTATGCCTCGGCGTAGCTGCCCTTGTGGGCGGAAAGGTACTTGTCCTGCTCGACGAATGACCAGAAGGCGGTCTTGTCACCCTCGGATGCGAAGAGGATTTCGTTCTGGTCCTTGGGGATGTAGATAAGGTCGGTGTTGATACCGTCGCCGTTCATGTCGTTGGCATAGGAGAAGCTGTATCCCGTGGGGACATAGGCCTCGTAGAACATACTGAGGAGAGTCCTCGTAGGGAGCTTGTAGGAGACGGATGCGATGATTCGGTCGGGATTGACGTAACGGGAATTCTGGAGAACCGCGAAGTTGGGGCCTTCAACAGTGTAGAGGCCGGTGAACACGGAACCTGCATCGTTGCCGGGCATGCCGGTGACCTCCTTCTGCACGGTGTGGGTGTAGGAAGCCATGAGCTTGAGGTTCTTGACGGGCTCGATGTTGGTGTTGACGTTGACGATCCAGCCGTATCCCTTGTTGGTGTTGGTCAGCACGTAAGCGGGGGTGCTGGTGTAACCCTGATTGGCTCCGGAAGGATAGACATGACGGTTGTCGGGACCGGTGAAGCGTGACCAGGAGGCATTGTCCCTGGTGTTCCAGTTCTTGATGAGGGTGCCGTTGATGGTCTTGTTGAAGATGCCTTCAGCAGTGATTGTCCAGGGGAAAGGAGTGGGAACCTGGAAATCGATTGCCAGGGAGGACTTCCAGACCTGGGGCATCTTGAAGTTGGGATCGACGCCGTTGATGGGAGACTGGAGCTGGCCGTCCTTGGGAGAGATGTCCAGAGGGTTGTGGGCGGGATCCAGTTCGTTCATCTTCTTGAGGATGTCTGCAGTGGAAGTGATAAGCTTGCCGCCGTTGTTCTTGGCCGCGAAAGCGTCGAGGTTAGGGTTGCGGTCCTTGAGGGACTGGTCCTTGTTGTATGCAGTACCGATGACGGAAAGATGCTGGAACATCGCAGCGTTCGTAGGCATGTTGGTCATGTAGACGAGAGGCATGCGGCCGGCGAAGAGGCCGGTGCCGCCGCGCAGCTTGAGGACCTTGTTGTCGAACACATCCCAGGTAAAACCGAGCCTCGGGGAAATCTGGACATTGGTCGCAGGCCATTTGCCGGTATCGATATGGATGTCGCCGTTCTCGCCGAACGCAAGGTTATAGACGGCCTGGTTGCGCATGAGGTCGTTGTTGTCGTAGAGGATGGTGTCGAAACGTATGCCGGCGGTGAGCTTGAAGTTGTCGGCCACGTTCCATTCATCCTGTGCATACAGGCCGAGCTGGGTGAACTGGATACGTGCGGAAGGGGTCTCGTTGCCGCCGTAACCATAGGTGAGGGCGACGGTCTCGGGAGCCTCGCCGTTGAGGAAATCATCCAGCGAGCTGAAACGATAGTAACCGGCACCTTCACGCATGTAGGCGTTGTCGGCGAACTGGTATTCGACGCTGGCTCCGGCCATCAGCTTATGAGAACCGGCATAGAAGGTGAGGTCGTCCTTGACGTTGAGAACGCGGTTGTGGACACCGTTGTACCAGGTGAAGAGTTCGTAACCTGCGGAGATGTAGGGATAGAGAGGAAGCGTTTCGCCCTTGTCGTTGGTGTACGGCTTCATGATGTCGATGAAGGGGAACTTGGCGGAATCGGAACCGCGGACATCCTCGATATTGGAATAGGTGGCCAGGAACTGGTTGGACAGGTTGTCGCCCAGGCGGCTGTTGAGGTCGAGGGAGATGGACCAGACGTTATTCTCGGTGGAATAGATCGAGTTGGCGAAGGCCATCGAATACTGGGAGATACGGTTGAGGTTGTTGTGCCTGTAGCCCTTGCCTTCGGTCTCGCCGAGCTTTTCCATGAGGACGGGGTCGTCGAAGTTGCCGGAGTTGCCGTTGGTACCGGTCCAGGACTGGTTCTTGGTGTAGTTGTAACGCAGGGCGAGGTGATGGTCCTGATTGATGTTCCAGTCGATGCGGCCGAGTAGCTTGAGGTTGCTGAAAGGACGGTCGTAGTTGGTGTAGCCGCCGGTCTCGTAGCCGTAATTGTCCTTGAGGTATTTGGCTACAAGGTCCATGTCGGACTGGGTGGTACGGGAGAGGCCCTTCTTGTCGTCTGCGACGCCGTCGACCGAGGGACGCCAGTTGGCGTAGCTGGCCTCGCGGGTGTCTCCGCTGTATTCACCGCTGATGAAGAAGAACAGCTTGTTCTTGATGATAGGGCCGCCGATGGTGGCGCCATAGACCGTGCTGTTGGAAGGGGTGCCCTGGAGCTCGTCGGAACCCTCGATGGTCTTGCCGCGGAGCTTGGCGTTCTGGTGGTAGACGTAGGCAGTTCCCTTGAAGGTGTTGGTACCGGACTTGGTGATGGCGTTGACGCCGCCGCCGATGAAGTTGGACTGACGTACATCGAACGGGGAAACGACGATCTGGACTTCCTCGATGGCGTCCAGGGAGACGGGCATGCCGCCGCCAGGGAGCTTGTCGGAGAGACCGAAGTTATTGTTGAAGTTGGCACCGTCGATGGTGAAGTTGGTGCTGCGTCCGTCGCCGCCGCCGAAACTCATGTCGTTGCCTCCGTAAGGAGAGAGTTTTGCGACATCGGTGATGCTGCGGCTGGCGGAGGGCAGGGTGAGAATCTCTTCCTGGGAGACGTTGGTGGAGGCGCCGGTCTTCTCCTGGGCGAACTTGGACGTGGCCGTGGAGATTACGATGGCCTCTTCCAGGAGCATCTTGTCGTCGTCCAGTTTGGCGTTGAGGGAATAGACCTCGGCGAGCTGGAGGGTGACGTCGGTGTAGGAGACCTTGCGGTAGCCCATGCAGGAGATCTCTACGGTGTAGGGACCGCCGGAGCGCATACCGGTGATGTTGTAACGGCCTTCAGCATTGGTGAGACCATAATACTGTGAGCCGGAGGGCTGGTGGACGGCGATGACCGCCGCACCGGGAACGGACTCGCCGGAGGCGTCTGTGACGCGGCCGCCGAGAGCAGCTGTCGTAACCTGCGCGAAGGCGGAAACGGCAAAAGCCATTGCCGTCAGGGACAGCAACAGCGAAATGAATAATTTTTTCCTCATATTGTTAATAGGGTATAAAAATTCTGGTACAAAGTTAAGGCAGGAAATAATCACAAGCAAACGAAAAATTAACAATTTATTAACAATATTTTTGTACCTTTGCGAACTTTAACCCGCGAGGAAAGATTTGCCCGCTTGCAACCTCGCCTAAAAAAATGCTAAAATGAATTATCTTTTCAGCTCGGAGTCCGTCTCCGAGGGCCATCCCGACAAAGTGGCCGACCAGATTTCCGACGCCATCCTCGACGAATTCCTCCGCCAGGACCCGGAATCCAAAGTAGCCTGTGAAACCTTCTGCACCGCCGGCCTCGTGGTCGTCGGCGGCGAGGTCCGTTCCGACAACGCCTATGTGGACATCCCGTCCACGGTTCGCGGAGTCATCAGCCGCATCGGCTACACCAAGGCCGAATACGGATTCGACGCCTCCTCCTGCGGCATCATCAGCACCATCCACGAGCAGAGCGCCGACATCAACCGCGGCGTAGTTCGCTCCACCGAGGACGAGCAGGGCGCCGGCGACCAGGGAATGATGTTCGGCTACGCATGCCGCGACACCGAGGAGTATATGCCCCTCGCCCTCTCGCTTTCGCACCGCCTCCTGCAGATACTTGCAGACATCAGGCACAACGAACCGTCGGTGATGCCCTACCTTCGTCCCGACGCCAAGGCCCAGTTCACGGTGGAATTCTCGTCGCACCATCATCCGGTACGCGTGCACACCATTGTGGTAAGCACCCAGCACGACGAATTCGACACCGATGAACGCATGCACGAGCGCATCGAGTCCGACATACGGAACATCGTCATACCCAGGCTCATAGCATCCCTGCCGGAGCGCACCGCAGCCCTGTTCAAGGGAGACTGGAAACTTCTGGTCAACCCCACCGGCAAGTTCGTCATCGGCGGCCCCGCGGGAGACACCGGCCTCACCGGACGCAAGATCATAGTCGATACCTACGGAGGCCGCGGAGCCCACGGCGGCGGAGCATTCTCCGGCAAGGACTCATCAAAGGTCGACCGCAGCGCAGCCTACGCGGCACGCCACATCGCCAAGAATCTCGTAGCCGCAGGAGTGTGCGACGAGGCCCTGGTGCAGCTGGCCTACGCAATCGGCGTGGCCGAGCCCGTGAGCGTGTTCGTAGAGACCTACGGCAGCTCGCACGTGGCGCTCGGCGACGGCGACATCGCAGCCCGCGTCCGCGAGCTGTTCGACCTGCGCCCTGCAGCGATCGTACGCAGATTCGGCCTGAAGAATCCCATTTTCGGGCCCACGGCAGCCTACGGGCACGTCGGCCGCAAGCCCTACCGGGCAGTGGTCGAAATATGCGGAGAGCAGCGCGAGGTGCAGTTCTTCGGCTGGGAGTTGCTGGATATGGTCGATCAGGTCAAAGCGGCGTTCGGCCTATGAGTGCAGCATCAAAGAAAAAGACTCCGCGCGTGCAGATCAGCAACAAGCGGGCGTCGTTCGACTACGAATTCCTCGAGCAGTACGACGCCGGCATAGTGCTGGTGGGCACGGAGATAAAGTCGCTGCGGGCGGGAAAAGCCTCGCTGCAGGACGCCTGGTGCTATTTCTCCGGCGGAGAACTGTACGTACGGGGGATGAACATCTCCACCTACTTCTGGGCCTCCAAGTGGGGCTCGCACGAGCCGGCAAGGGACCGCAAACTGCTGCTGACCCGCCGCGAACTGCGGCACCTCCAGCAGGCGGTGAAGAACAAGGGCCTCACGATTGTTGCCGTGCGGGCGTTCATTTCCGAAGGCGGCTACGCCAAACTGCACATCGCCCTTGCGCGCGGCAAAAAAGAATTCGACAAGCGCGCCACCATCCGCGAAAAGGACATCCGGCGGGAGATGGAGAGGGGGTAGTCTCAGAACCCCATTCCGAACATCAGCCAAAGCTTCTGCTCCAGATCGTCCCAGGTGCGGGCGGATTCGTTATAGATATACTCCGTGTATGCGTTCAGCCCTGCTGCCGTGGCGTCCTTACCCGGCAGACCGTCGACAGCCATTCCCTCCAGCCGCAGGATTTCGTCGTTGAACATCTTCTTTGTCCTCTGCCAGGCGACGGTCGCCAGCTTGTTGGCCCGGCGGAATTGCCACAGGGCGCAATCGGGTTTGTACTGCTTCTGACCGCAGTCCCAATAGGCACGCGGCAGGACGGTCGTTCCGCTGAACACCGGCACCCGGGGGCTTTGGCCGGGATTGTCGACGGACAGCCAGCAGACGCCTCCGACTGCATCCGGCAGCCAGCCTCGGAGCTGGGTGACGTGCGAATACGCGCACCAGGCGACTGCGACGGTGCGGCGGAATTCCACGGTACCGGGCGCGATGGTATTCAGCGTGCGCATCATCGTACCGGTCAGCCAGGGGTTTGCGACGGGACTGACTATGGTGGTATCGGTCGGATGGTCCTTCGACGGCGGGAGCGTCAGGCAGACGTTCTTCGTCATATCGAAATCTGTCCCCTCGTAGGTCTCACGGTAGAGGGCCATCACTTCGCGGACGCTGACCTTTTTGTCCGGCTTGACGGAAAACGGCAGTTCGGGCATATCGTAAGTCAGCCCGAGCGAAGGTGCCAGGTGGCTGAGTATGAAGAACTCACGGTCGCTGAAATTGCGTCCCTTGGCATACGGGGCATTGAAACATTTCCAGAAAATGAAATCGCCCTTGCCGTCCCAGAGGCCGTTGTCGATTGCCACCTGCTCCAGGTTGGAGGAGGCGATGAAGTCCTTGCTCTTTCTGTCGATGCGGCCAATGCGGGGGATGTTTGCCGACACCGCCACGTGATTGTCGGGAATACGTTGGGCCGCCCAGGCGGCGCCGACCCTGTCCTTGCCGACTCCGACGATTTCGAATTGCCAGACTTCGTTCTTGTCGGCAACGGTAAGGCACTCCCCGCTGTCGCCGTAGCCGTACTGCTCGGCGAGACGTCCCATAAGGTAAATGGCCTCACGGGCGGAAGAACAGCGCTGGAGGGCAACCCTTTCGAGCTCTTCTATCGTGAACCAGCCGGCTTTGTTGACCAGGGTATCCGGACCGACGAAGGTGGTCTCACCTATTGCAAGCTGCTTCTCGTTGAGGCAGGGATATGCGGTGTTGAGATATGCGTAAGTATGTGTGGCTTCGGGGATTACGCCCATAAGGCGGACGCCGGTCGTGTCGCCCCTGAAGGCCGTATGCATTGTGCCGCGAAGGACCTGATGCATCTCCTGCGGGCCGTGGTCGGCTGCGGGTTCGACATACGCCCAGGTGCGGTAGCGCCCGTCGCAGGTGTGGGAAGTTATGACGGAGCCGTCGGTTGATGCAAGGCGCCCGACCATGATGCTGGTGCAGTTCCCGCCGATGTATTCTTCCTGAGCGAATACGCTGAGGCAGAACAGGCCGGAGAGCAGGATAAGGATGATTTTTTTCATTTTCCGCTGGATTTGTGCTCCGCAAGTTAGGTATTTTCTGAAAAGAATCCTATCAACCATGAAAAAAGGATTTCGCGCCCTTTGGCGCAGGTCTTTGGCCTTGAATGAAAGACTACTGCTCCGCCGCCAGACTGAGAATGATCTCGTCCAGGATGGCGTAAACGGTGCTTGAATTGCCGGGGATATTATTCGTAAGCACAGAAAAGACCACCGTACGGTCGTCCTTCTCCCCCGGCGCCGGAAGAATATATCCGGAGAAACAGCGGACGCCGTTCATCGAGCCGCTCTTCATCCTGATCCGGCTGCGGACTTCTTCCGGAACGCCCTTCATCCGGTACTGCAAAGTCCCATTGCCCCCTGGCATGGGCAGCGAGTCGATATAAGCCTTGCGCGCCTTTCCCCGGAACATTTTCCTCAGGAAGCGCACGAAGAATTCTGCGCTGACATAATTCTTGCGGGACAGCCCGCTGCCGTCCACCAAAGTACAGGCATTCAGCGGGTTAAGCCCCATCCCCTTGAGCAGCGTCTCTTCGGCGGCTGCGGCCTCGCTGCGGTCGGACGTACCGCGCACCTCGAGTCCGAGAGCGGTGAAAACCGTCTCCGCATAGAAGTTGTCGCTCTCCACGTTGGTGTCGGCAATGATGGCCGACAGCGCCGGCGAGAGCTTGCTCCCAAGCACCGTGAGACTGTCGGCGTCCTGCGCCTTCACGCCGATGTCGGAATACAGCAGGTCCGTGCGAACGAACCCCCGGGGCGAGATATCTGCGTACCCGCCGCTTACCGTTATTCCGTTGGCGGTCAAATAATTATAGAAGTAATACGCATACGTCCAGGGCGCGAAACGGTTGGAGGCCTGGAACTTATAATTGTTGCGGTCCGTGGGGAAACTGCCGAAGAATTCCCCCCAGGGGCCTGAGCCGGAGTTGATGTAATACAGCGTATTTGCCGACCGCGCCTCCCCAGTCACCGCGCTGATTGTCCAGCTCATCCAGGGTGTCTCCGGATAAACGGGACGAATTACGGGAGGCAGTCCCGGAGTGGACGGAATGACGATGAAGTTCTGGGCGTTCTCGAAGAAATTGAGCCCCTCCGGTCCGGCGCCGTAATTGAATCCGAGGTCCTCGTACTGCCACATCGGGCTCTGGGAAGGGCGGCTGAAGCAGCGCGGATCCGCCACCACACGACCCTCTATGCGGCGCACGCCGGCATATTCAAGAAACGACTTGAAGGCGCCGAAAGTAGCCTCAACGGGCTCTGCGCATTTGCTGGCGGAGCCGGTAGTAGGGTCCCCTCCCCCGACGATATACAGGTCGCCGACGAGGACGCTGTCGCGGATTTCACCGCTGTAGGCGAGCGACGTACGGAAACGCCACTCCGCCCCGAGACGGGTGAGCGCAAGGCCGGTTGTGATGAGTTTGACGTTGGAGGCCGGGACAAGTTTGACCTGACGGTTGAGGCTTGCAAGCGTATCGCCGTTCTCCCGAAGGGCGAGTATGCCCACAATACCCGAACGCAGAGGCTCCCTGCCGGCATAACCGGTAATGAGCTTCTGCGTCGATGTATTCACGCGGGCCTGGACCAGGGTGCCGGAAAGGCACAGGAGCAGGACCGCCGCTAATCTGACTGTCGTCCTCAAGCTTTCTTGACGGCGGCGCTGAGTTCCTCGTAGAGGGCGTCGGTCTTCTCGAGGACCTCCTTGCGGAGGGCGTTATAGTACTCGCGGGCGGGGCCGTCTGCGTGGGCAGCCTTGTCGCGGAGTTCGTTATAAAGCTCGATGGCCTTGTCCAGCAGGGCGGAAGCCTTCTCTTCAGTTACCTTTGCATTCACAGCTGCCACAAGGGAGCAATCCTCGATAAAAGCGCTGAGCACGTAGTCGATGTCTTTCTTGATGTCTCTAAGATTCATGTCTTTCTGAATTAATCCGGGGCAAAGATAGCATTTTTCTTTGAATTATTCTTAATCGGCACTTGGCATAATCCGCCGAGTTTACTCCTTCTGCCGGCCGTTGGCTTCGTCGAGGAAGGCGGCGAGTTCGGCATTCTGACGGATCTGTTCGCGGAAGCGTCCGCTGAAACGCTCTGCAAAGGTCTCCGGTGTCTGGCCTCTGTAGAAATCTTTGGGCAGGTCGGTCCGGATGGTCCCTCCGCCGTAGTTGCCGGCAGAGCTGCCCGGGGTAAAGACATCCTCCAGCAGGTAGGGGCCCTTATCCGAGAAGCACAGGGTCAATTTGCTATACTCGAGATGCTCCTCATTCCTATGATCTGCCAGGAAGATTGCGCGATGGCGATTCATCGGCGTTGTTTCCTGGCATGTCTGTTTATGAATTTGCTTTTTCATAGCGGCGTGCAAAGGATAATATCGTGTTGAATAATGCAGCGATAAAGATACAAAAGTTTTTGATTTCGATAGACCCAAAAGCCGCCGGATTAAACCACCAAAGCCCCTATGAGCCAGCCGCCCAGTCGAAGCAACCCCATAGCCTGAGTGCTCCTGATGGAAGAAAATTTGTTCCATCAGGAGCATTGTAGCCGCTTTTCGCGCCCGATGGAAGCAAAAATCTTCCATCAGGCGCACCCAGGTGCCGCGAATAGGAGAAAATAATCCG
>CACZEU010000066.1 GCA_902780175.1 uncultured Bacteroidia bacterium | reverse complement strand
CCGACTACCCTTTCGGGATCGTTTCCGGGATTTTTGATCCAGTTTGGGCATCCGACTACCCGTTCTGGATCGTTTCCGGGTTTTTTGATCCAGTTTTGGGCCCCGACTACCCGTCCGGGATCGTTTTCGGGATTTTTGATCCCGTTTGGGCATCCGACTACCCGTTCGGGATCGTTTTCGGGATTTTTGATCCAGCTGGGGATGTCCGCAAGAGAAGTAATGTCAATTAGATTGACTATATTTGCATTCAAGACCGACAAACAGTATGATTAAATGCCAAGAAGCCACCAAGAGGCAGTACAAGGCTCCCGAAACTGAATGGGAGGCGATTTGCCAGGACAATGTGCTGTGCGACAGCATCAGCGACGCCAGCCTGGAAGACTATACGTTTGACCCGATAGTATAAGGAGGACCGGATATGAAACGCATCACATTACTTATCGCGGCCATCGTCATCACCGCTTCCTGTCAGAATGCAATCATAACGCCGGACCTGACGATCCCGGATCAAACGGCCGTTCCGGAAGGCACCACAATCATCACCGCCGGCTTCGACGACCTCTCCGGCGCAAGCGCAGCCGCCGCCAACAACTCCGGTGCCCCCGCCACCCGCACCTCCATCGACGGCTCAACCGGAAAAGTCAGCTGGTCCGCCCACGAGCAGATACTCGTATTCCCCAACCGTTACGGCCAGCAGGTAACCGAGGGCCAGTTGTTCACTTCCCTGAACGACGCCCCCCAGGCTACGGCCAAATTTGAAGGCGTCCTTCCCACCGCCGACTTCGAGTTCGACACCTACGGCGCAATCTATCCTCCGCAGGCAGATGCTTTCGCCAATGGTGACGGAATCGCCGCCACTCTCCCGGCGCACCAGACCGGCATCCCCGACACATTCCCCGACGGACTCAATTTCGCATTCGCCTTTACCCAGGACCCCAAGCATATGGTATTCCAGCATCCGCTCAGCGGCCTGAGGTTCTCGGTACAGTCCTCCGGCATCACAAGAGTCCTGTTCCGGAGCAACGAAAAATACGGCATCAACGGATTGTTCCAGGTTGATCCCGACAGCGACGGCAAGGCCTGCTCCACCGGCTACTCCATATACGACGGCAATGAGGGCCTCGAGTTCACCGTCACCGATCTCGTCCCCCAGAGCGGCACCTTCGAGCCCGGCAAGTCATATTACATCATCCTCATCCCGCTTCCGATGGACGGCGGTTTCACCCTGCTCTTCGAACGCTCCGACGGCAAATACGCCTACAGGAACATCAACAAGGACGTAGATTTCCCCAGGGCAACATTCCGCACCCTGATGGATGCCGACGCCGGACTGGAATGGGTTGACGGTACTCCGCATCTTTCTCAGCAAACGGTCAACCTTACCGAAGACGCTTCCTATTTTGCCATCGAGGCACAATGCCCTTCCGGCGCCTACACCGTGGAGTCCGACTGCGACTGGCTCCGCGAAGTGGCGGCAGAAGGCGACGTCATCAGTTACGGCGACGCCTACAACCTCAATATGGGCGGCGATGCCCAGTTCGGCGGCTACACCCACGCCTTCCTGTGCAAGGCCAACACGGGAGCGGCCCGCACCGGACACATCCTGTTCAGGAAAGACGGCGTCAATTACCCCGTTACCGTTACGCAGGAAGCCGGAACGTTACCAACCATCAAGCGTCACCACGTCGGTTTCACCATGCGTTCCCTCGACACCAACACCAGCGACTGGTGGAAGAGGGACCTTCTCTGGGACACCGCCAAGCTGGTCCCCGAAGGGACCCTCAACATCGCAGAAGGCTTCTCCGGCCAGAAAGGCAGCGACGCATTCAAGGCCGGCAAATGGCTGGCCTGGCTATACCGGAACTGGGGTGCCATAGACGGGCGCGCCACCCTGTCAGGCAACAAGAGCAACACTTCCACCGACAACATCCTGGCGTGGATGCAGGAATCCGACGACTACTATCCCCCGCTGACCTCCATTGCGGTAACGGCCTCCGCCGCCGATCCTGAATCCCGCCTGATAACCGCCACCATAAAGGTCTATGCCGCCAAGGCAGGCACCTATTCACTGACCGGCGCAATCATCGAGGAATCAGCCTCATACGGCAACGGCGGATTAAGCACGAAAAGCAGCCACAACCTCATCGTTGCCATGCTCACAGCCTATACCGGAAGCAGCGTGACCATAGACTCCGACGGCGGAACCGCCACGCTGGAGCTGAGCGTAACCGCACCCGACGAAGTCCACAGCGCGCAGTCCGGCAACTGGGGCGACCTGGGCGAAATGAGCATCCTGCTCTTCACCCGTACGGCATACGGAACCAAGGCGAAGGTGAATGTCACCGCGCCCCTCAATGATTCATCGCTCTATATCGACAATTCCCGCCTGGTGGCGATAGGCTCCACCTGCGAGCTGGAAGTCACAGAGTAGAAAGGGCCGAAGCGATACGCCTCGCAGCCTCCTGCAGCTTATCCTCCGAAGTGGAGAAGGACAAGCGGAGGTAGCCCGGAGCGCCGAATGCGTCTCCGGCGACCGTCGCCACATGCGCCTCTTCCAGGAGGTACATTGCAAGGTCCTCGGTGGTTTCCACCCGCCGGCCGTTGAAACTGCGGCCGAGGAAGGCCTTCACACAGGGAAAAAGGTAGAACGTCCCGTCGGGCTCGGGGACCTCCAGTCCGGGGATCTCCCGGAGAAGGCCGACCAGCAGGTCCCTGCGGCGACGGAATGCGGCGCGCATCTGCTCCACGCATTCCTGGGAGCCGTTCCAGGCGACCTCGGCGGCTTTCTGGCTGATGGACGACGGCCCGCTGCTGTATTGCCCCTGAAGCATATTGCAGGCGTCGGTGAGCCACTGGGGGGATGCGGCGAACCCTATTCTCCAGCCGGTCATGGCATAGGCCTTCGACACCCCGTTGACCACGACGCAGCGTTCCTCCATTCCGGGGACGGCGGCAATGCTGGCAAGGGTGCCGGTATAATTGACGTGCTCGTAAATCTCGTCCGAAATGACCATAAGGTCTTCGTGCCGCAGCACCACCTCCGCCAGCGCAGCCAACTCTGAGGCAGAATAAACCGCGCCGGTAGGATTGGACGGCGAGCAGAGTATGATAAGGCGCGTACGGGGCCCGATTGCCTCTTCCAACTGCGACGCAGTGAGCTTGAAGCCCGCCTCGATCCCGCAGAAAGGATGAACCGGCACGCCCCCCGCAAGCCGCACCATCTGGGGGTAACTCACCCAGTAGGGCGCCGGGATGATGACCTCGTCGCCGGGGCTGACCAGCGCCAGCACGGCGTTGCAGATGCACTGCTTGGCGCCGTTGGATACCACTATCTGCGACGGCTTGTACCTCAGGCCATTCTCCCGCAGCAGCTTGCCGCAGATGGCCTCGCGAAGGCTCAAATAGCCACCGACAGGAGAATACTTGGTCCAGCCGGCGTCGATGGCCTCGTGTGCGGCCTCGGCAATATGACCTGGCGTGGGAAAATCGGGCTCCCCAACCGCCAGGCTGATGACATCGACCCCGGCAGCGGCGAGTTCGGCGCTCTTCTGCGCCATAACGAAAGTTGCTGACGGAGAGAGCCTCCTCAGCTTGTCTGAAAGCAAATGTGACATTTATGCGGTCAACCTGTCGAGAGAGAGCTTGACGAGCTCTGCTACGCGGGGCTTGTAATCGGTGTTGGCGTCCTTGAGGTAACGGTGGGCGATGGCGCAGCACACGGTACCGGCGTTGTGCCCGAGTTTGGCGGCCATGCCGGCAAGCGCGGAGCCCTCCATCTCGAAGTTGGTGATCTTGTATCCCTTGAACTCGAAGCTCTCGAAGTCCTCGAGCATGTTGGGCATGGCGAGCCCCTGACGGACGACGCGACCCTGAGGGCCGTAGAAGCCTGATGCCGATATGGTCATGCCCTTCACGGTGCAGTCGGCGAAACGGTCGATAATGCCCTGGCCGGCACGCACGAAATACGGATCGGGCAGGTGCCTGTCCCAGTGGACATGCTCCTTGAAGGCCTCTTCGAAGTCCAGGAGGGCGATGCTGTCGCGGTTGTCGTACCAGTTGAGAAGACCGTCGCAGCCGATGGAAATATGCGAGAAGATAAACGATCCGAGAGGTATCTCCGGCTGGATGGCGCCGCAGGTGCCGATGCGGAGTATGTCGAGACTCTTGTGCTCGGGCTTCTCCTCCCTGGTCTGGAAATCGACGTTGGCGAGGGCGTCGAGCTCGGTCATCACGATGTCGATGTTGTCGGTGCCGATGCCGGTGGAAAGCACGGTGACCCTTTTGCCGTTATAGAGGCCTGTAGCCCATACGAATTCGCGGGAAGCGCCCTCGCACTCGATGGAGCTGAAGTAAGAAGAAACCATAGCCACGCGGCCGGGGTCACCTACCAGGATGACGGTATCGGCCAGCTGCTCGGGACGGATGTGGATGTGGAACGCAGAGCCGTCGCCGTTGATGATAAGTTCTGATTCGGGAATACGCATATTGATTGATTTTTAATGTTTTCTACGGTTGGAGGAACGCAGGCGGCTGGAGCTGCGGACCAGGAGTTCGTCGGCCCAGATGCTGCGTGCGGCAAGGACGTCAAGTATGACCGCCACCAGCGGGAACAGCGCAGGGACATGGAACAGCGGATTGTTGCCGGTGACGAAGAAATCGACGGCAAGCCAGGCCTGCAAGGCCAGCGTGATGATAGCCGCAAGGACGGCGGTACGCACCTGGAACACACGGAACTTCCAGGTGGTGAGGGCGAGTATATGCAGCAACAGGCTGAGGATCATCAGCACCAGATAAGGCCAGTAGCTGTTGAAGGATATGCCGTCGGCCTTGTCAGTGAAGAACATGGCTCCGATGAGCGCCGTTGCAAGAAAAAGGTAAAGTGTCTGAGCTCTCTGCCACATAATCAGCGGGAATTGAAACGGGCAAGCACCGCCTGCTCGTAGGTTTTGGAAACGGGGATGACCGGGGTGGATTCGCTCTCCAGCTCTACGCTGTAGCCGTCCCTGACGGAGGAGAGGACACGCACCTTCCGGATATTGATGATGTATTTGCGGTGACAGCGGACGAGGTCGGAGCCGGAGAAGCTCTCTTCCACCGTCTTGAGGCGGCAGCGCAGCATATACCTGCGTATCTGGCCGGTGCTGTCGGAATACCACACCTGGATGTAATTATCGTCGGACTCGATGAAGAACAGGCTCTCGGGGCTGATGGAGAGCTTGAGGGTGCCGCTGTTGTCGAACAGGGTTATGCGCTGCTCTTCACTGGGGGGGATGGGGACGTCGGAGACTACGTTGTCGTAGCTCATGAGGCGTATGGTGTTGTCTTTCTCTTCGATCTGGAAGTACTGGGCGGCGATGATGTAAGGCACGCCAAGCGACAGCGAGGTGTAACCCAGGGCGCCCAGGAAAAGGCGCAGGAAACCGGTGTCTTCCAGTTCGAGGACTCCGAACCTTGCCCCCTCAAGCGTAAAGAAAGAATATATCAGGGCGATGAGGACGATTTCGCCGAAATCCCAGAGGATATAACGCAGGACGGTGAAATTCTCCACCGTGCGCTTGGTGTACATCACCATCTTGCTCGCTATGATGAGCGCAAGCGAGATAAGGTAGAAGATGACTGTGAAAAGGAAGGCCTCGCTGCGGCCGAGGGCGAACCAGACGTTGTGCGAGAAGGGTATGCTCAGCATAAGGAAGACCAGCGAGAAGAAAGCCGCGAATGTGACGGTCGTTATCAGCTGGTGCTTTCCTAGCAGGTAGCGGGGTACCTGGGTGCTTGGGTCAGGTCTGGGCATATCAGTGCAAATATAGGAAAAAGTTTGTATATTTGCGCCCTGAAAATCAAGAGCCAATGAGCAAAAGAGTAGTAGTTACGGGACTCGGAGTCCTTTCTTGCATAGGAAACGACGTAAACACATTTTGGAACAACCTTAAGAACGGCGTATGCGGCATAGAAGCCATCCCTGAATTCGAGCAGGGAGGCCTTCCCGTCAAGATTGCCGGAAAGATCAAGGATTTCAATCCGGAAGAATACGGAATGGACAAACCGTTCATCCGCAAACAGGACCCGTTCACCATCTTCGCCATGGCTTCCGCCTTCCAGGCGATGAAGGATTCGGGGCTCGTCACCGGCGAGAACATCGACGCCGAGCGCCTTTCAACCTATGTCAGCTCAGGCATCGGCGGCTTCGCCACCATCCAGCGTGAGATTGAGAAAATGGTGGAAGACCCCACCGGGCAGTGGATCTCTCCCCTCTTCGTCCCCACTATGATTTCCGATATGGCCGGCGGCCAGATCGCCATCAAATACGGCGCCCAGGGCTCCTGCATCGACATCGTAACCGCCTGTGCCACGGCCACCCACTCCATCGGAGAGGCCTACCGCGCCGTCAAGCACGGCTACACCGATGCAGTCATCGCCGGCGGCACCGACCATTGCGCCATCCCCATCGGCGCAGCGGCATTCGGCAACGCCCGTACGCTCTCCCGCTCGGAGGACCCCAAGTACGCCAGCCTCCCCTTCAACGCCAACCGCGGCGGCTTCGTCATGGCCGACGGTTCTGCGGTCCTGATTCTTGAAGAAATGGAGCACGCAATAGCCCGCGGCGCACACATCTACGCTGAAATCGTCGGCTACGGCAGCACCTGCGACGCATATCACGCCACAGCCCCCAGGCCGGACGGCTCCACCCAGGCACGCTGCATCCGCCAGGCACTCGACCAGGCAGGTTTCGATCCTTCAAAGGACAACGTTTACATCAACGCCCACGGTACGGGCACACAGCTGAACGACGTAGCAGAGACCGCTGCATACAAAATCGCATTCGGCGACGCCGCTTACAAGATCCACATCAGCAGCACCAAATCGATGCACGGCCACATGTTCGGCGCTACGGGCGCTGCGGAGGCCATTGCGGCAATCCTCGCGCTCAAGGACGGCATCGTCCCTCCCACCATCAATCTCGACACACCCGACCCGGCCTGCGACCTGGACTACACCCCCAACGTCGCAAAAGAGGCCCAGCTGACGCTGAGCCTCTCGGATTCGTTCGGATTCGGAGGGCATAACGCTTGTATCGCCTTCCGGAAAATCTGATTATTCCCCCGCTTCCTTCAGTCGCTCTGCGTTCTCGGCGATCTGCAGCTGGTCTATGCATTCCTGGATGTCTCCGTCCATGAAGACGGGCAGGTTGTACATGCTCCAGTTGATGCGGTGGTCGGTTACGCGGCCCTGGGGATAGTTGTAGGTGCGGATCTTGGCACTGCGGTCTCCCGTACTCACCATGGTCTTGCGCTTGGCGGCAATGCCGTCGAGGTACTTCTGGTGCTCCAGGTTGTAGAGCCTGGTACGGAGTTCCTCGAAGGCGCGGTCCTTGTTCTTGAGCTGGGAGCGTTCCTCCTGGCACTGGACCACGAGTCCTGAAGGGATATGGGTGAGGCGGACGGCGGAATAGGTGGTGTTGACACCCTGGCCGCCGGGGCCGGAAGAGCAAAAGAGGTCGAGGCGGATGTCGTCCCAGCTGAGGTCGACGTCGAACTCACCGGCCTCGGGGAAAACGGCCACGGAGGCCGCTGAAGTCTGGATCCTGCCCTGTGTTTCGGTCTGGGGTACGCGCTGGACGCGGTGTACGCCTGACTCGTATTTCATGACGCCGTAAACGCCATCGCCGCTGAGCTTGAAGACTATCTGCTTGAAACCGCCGGACGTACCGGGAGCCTGGTCGGTGACCTCGAGCTTCCAGCCGCGGCGCTCGGCGAAGTGCTGGTACATGCGGAAGAGGTCGCCGGCGAAGATGGCGGCCTCGTCGCCGCCGGTGCCGCCGCGGATTTCCACCATGGCGTTCTTGCCGTCGTCCGGGTCGGCCGGGATGAGCATCAGCTTGATGTTCTGCTCCATGACCGGGACCTGGGGCTCAAGCTCGGCAATCTCCTCGCGGGCCATTTCGCGCAGGTCGTCGTCTTTCTCGTTCAGAAGTATATCCTTGGCCGACTGGAGGTTGTCCAGCAGTTTCTTATAGTCCTGGCCCGCCTTGATGATGGGTTCCAGCTCCTTGTAATCCTTGTTCAGCTGGACGTATTTCTTCATGTCGGACATCACGGAAGGGTCCGACAGCTGGTCTTGTATAGACTGGAATTTCCCGCCGAGGGAAAGGACTTTCTCCAGAAGGGTGTTCTCTGCCATAACTCAAATCGTCTTGATATAACAGCGGCGGCGCATGAACGGCTCGTGTTCGTAGCTGTTCCAGATATTGACCGCGCTGTTGGATTCTATCTGTGGATTGGAAATGGCCCAGCGGTTGCCCATGTAGGCGGCCTTGTCTGCCATTTCCTTGTAATATACCGCCGAAACGCCCTTGTTCTGCCACTCGGGGACGGCGCCGTTGACCATAAGGTCCGTGGTTTCATAGTTGCGGAGCGCCTTCATAAGGTAAATCCATCCGAAGGGGAAAAGGTGTCCGCGGGCCTTCTGCAGGGCCTTGGAGATGCTGGGGAAGGAGATGCCGAAGGCGACGAGCTCGTCGTGCTCGTCGAGGAGGATGCTGGAGACTTTGTCTGAAATATAGGGCATCACGCTCTTTGCTTCCTCTTCTATCTCCTTGTCCGTCAGGGGTATGAAGTTGTACACCGACTGGCTGAAGCTCTCGTTGTACATCTTGAAGAACTTGCGCACCTGCTCCGGGTCCTTCTTGAGTTCGTCCAGGCTGCCGAGATGGAGGTTGTAGCGCTCCATCACGAGCTTGCAGACGCGGCGGGCCTTCTCGGGGACGCCGTGGTTGGCGACCATCTTGTACTGTACCCAGTCGCATTCCTTCTCAAATCCCAGCTCCTGCATGAAGTCGTTGTAGTACGGGAAGTTGTACAGGCAGTTGAACGGGGGGATATTGTCGTAGCCCTCGGTGAGCATTCCCTGCTTGCCCATGGTGTTGTAGTACAGGGGGCCGTGGATTTCGGTCATGCCCTGTTCGCGGGCCCAGTCCTCTGCGGTGGCGATGAGCAGCTTTGCAACTTCCAGGTCCTTGATGCAGTCGAACCAGCCGAAGCGGATGCGTTTCTTGCCGTAGAGCTCGTTGTAGCGGGGATTGATCATCGCACAGATGCGCCCGACAACCTTGTTCCCGTCAAGGACAAGCCACATGCGCCTCTTGCAGTAGGACAGCGGCGCAGCCTTCGTGAGGGCGTGGACCTGGTCCCGGTGCAGGGCGGGAACGTATTGCGCGCAGCCTTTGTACAGCTCGTCCGGGAAGCGGATGAAGCGCATCAGGTCGCGGCGGGATTTGACTTCAAGTACTTTATACATAGCCTGCAAAATTACGAATTATCTTCGACACTGACAATATGCATCAGCGCCGCCTGCGCACATACGCACCCGAAGACGGCCGGCATATACGACACGGTTCCGGTCTGGGACTTCTTGTTGCGCGTTTCTTCGATGACCACGGACGATTTGTCCGGACGCTCGGTGGAATACACTGCGGTGAACCCGGTATCTATGCCCAGCTTATGCAGCCGCTTGCGGAGCATGCGCGCCAGCGGACACTGGATAGTACGGGAGATGTCGTCGACACGCACTCGGGTGGCGTCCCTTTTGGATCCGCTGCCCATGGAACTGACCAGATGCACCCCGGACGAAAGGCAGTGCTGCACCAGCGCTATCTTGGGACTGAGGGTGTCGATGCAGTCCACCAGGCAGTCAAGCTCAAGGGAGCCAAGCAGCTGCGGGATGTTCTCCTCGCACAGGAACTCCTTGATGCACTGCACCTCGAGGGCCGGATTGATATCCAGGAGCCTGGCCCGGACGACGTCGCATTTATACTCTCCGACGGTGGAACGGAGGGCCGGCAACTGGCGGTTGATATTGGACTCGGAGACGGTGTCGGCATCGACCAGAATCATATGCCCTACGCCGGCGCGGGTAATCATCTCGGCGGCCATCGCCCCCACTCCCCCGAGGCCCACTACGGCAACCCGGGAGCGTGCGAGCCGCTGCAGCCCTTCCTCACCGAGCATCATCCCGGTGCGTTCCTGCCAGGCCGGTATCATTTCATCCAGCGGTCGAGCCAGTCAAAGAAGGTCCTGTGCCAGTACAGGGCGTTCTGTGGGCACTCCCATCATCTGGGCGGCGTTGAATGCGGCCATGCCCTGCTCGTAAGGGATACGGAAGTCCATGCCTCCGTGGATGCAGAGGATGGGCGTATGCCACTTGGTAACCATCGACTTGGGTGAATTGGCGTAATGCCTGCGGGCCTTGGGTGTCACAGCGTACGGAGCGCCCGCCTGCTGCATGCCGCCGAAGGTGATGCCGTCGCCTGCGGGGCCTTGCTGACCCTCGCTGTAGGCGTATTCGGTCAGGCCGCCGTTGTCCCAGTTGGCGAACCACATCTCCTCGGTGGTGTACCAGAGGTTCTCCTCGTCGAAGATGCCGGCGTGCGCGATGAAGCAGTCGAAGAGGTCGCCGTGGAGGCCTTCAAGCATGTATGCCGAATAACCGCCGTAGGATGCGCCCACGCAGGCAAGCTTGCCCACGTAAGGCTGGCTCTTGATGTAGCGGCCGGCGCTCAGGTAGTCCTGCATGTTGAGACCGCAGTAATCGCCGCTGATCTGCTCTTTCCATTCCTGCCCGAAGGCGGTGGTGCCGCGGCGGTTGGGCATTATGATGATGTAACCCTGATGGGCCATCAGACGGTAGCACCAGCGGTAGCTCCAATCCTGGGAATTGGTACCCTGGGGGCCTCCGAGGACGATTTCGATGGCGGGATACTTCCGGGAAGGGTCGAATTCAGGAGGGTACATCACCCAGCACTGCATCTGCTTGCCGTCCACGGTGGGGACAAGGACGCTCTCGGTGCTCACGTCGTCCAGATTGTCGAAGACGAAACGGTTGACCTCGGTGAGGTTGCCGAAGGCCTCTTTCTGCGGCTCGACGGCCACGAGTTCCATCGGGAAATGGAGGGAGTAGAAACTGGTGAGCAGGCGGTCGCCGTCCCATCCGAAAGGCGTGAAGAAGTCGTAGGGCCAGTCGGCGGGGGTGAGGCGGGTGAGGTTGTCCTGCAAGTCAACCTTGAAGATAGCCTGGACGCCGTCGATGAGGGCGTTGAACCAGATTTCGCCGTCGTGCCAGGCAAGGCCAGAGGCGTCCCTGTCGAGGGATGCGGCAAGCTGGCGGGCCGGGCCGAAGGAGAGGCCGAAGCACTGGCCTTCCGGGTCAGAGACGGTCTCTACGTCGCAGACCATGATCCTCTGGGCGTCAGCTTCATAGCCGTCGCGCGGCATGGAGATCCACGCGAGGTGCTTGCCGTCGGAGCTCCAGACGGGGTCGGTGTCGTAGCCGCCGTCGGCCTTCACGGGGACGGTCTCCCCCGTCAGCAGGTCATATACATAGATGCCGGTGTTCGTGCTGAATGCATACTGCTTGCCGGCGAGTTTGCGGCAGGAATAGGCGATGTGCCTTCCGTCGGGGGCCCAGTCAAGCTGTTCGGCGCCGCCGAAGGGCTCGGTGGGCAGTTCCCAGGGCTCTTCGCCGAGGATGTCCAGCGAACTGTCCGGGGTGATGGGAGAGCCGTTCAGGACAGCAACGTAGCTGCGGGGCGTTTCCGTCACCCAGTGGTCCCAGTGGCGGTACATAAGGTCCTCGGTGGCATAGGCCTGAGCCTTGTCGAGGGCAGGGTCGGAGTCGGCCGGCTGCTGCACCTTGGGGTTCTTGACGGTCGAAAGATAAATCAGCTGGTTCTGGTCCGGGGACAGTTTGAATTCGCTGATGCCGGCGGGGACGTCGGACAACTGCACTTTCTTTCCAAGCTTATTCCCCTGCAGGGGGGCCTTCCAGATCTGACCGCCCTGGATGAAGTAGATGGACTTGCCGTCGGCTGACCAGCGGGCGTTGCTGACGCTCTTGGCATAACGGGTCAGCTGGACGGTGTCGCCGGAGCCGTCGGCGCGGGTAAGCCAGAGGTTGCGGCAGCTGCGGTTGGCGGCGATGTCGTTCCAGGATACTCCGTAAAGGATGAGGGTGCCGTCCGGACTGAGCTGGGGGTCGGACAGGCGCCCGAGGGCAAGAAGGGTTTCGGGGGTCATCCGGCCATTGTCGATTCCGGGGTCGCCGGGGCCGATGTAACCTGCACCCTCGTCTGTTTTGGTACAACTCATAAGGAGGATTGCGGCGCAAAAGCCGCCGATGATGTATTTTTTCATTGTTATACTGGTTTATCTGCTGCCGCCGCCGAATCCGCCGCCGCTGAAGCCGCCGCCCCCGCCGAAGGAGGAGGAGCCGCCGAAGCCGCCGAAAGAGCCGCCGCTGCTGCCGGAGCCACCGGAAGATCCCGAATGGATGGCATAGGCGGAACGGGTGGAATTGCTGAATGAATTGGAAAGGATTACGAGGTCCGAGAGACTGGCGGTCTGGAGACGGACGTCGCCGACCTTGATATCCGGCGCAAGGCGCTTCATGCTGGAAGCGACCTTCTCCGCCAGGCCGAACAGGGACGCGACTATGAGGTATTCGCCCCAGAGAGATACCTCGGGCACGTTGCGTTCGTTGATGAGGGTGAACTCCTTGAGGAACTGGCGGAACTGGAGGGCCTGCATAGCCTTGTTCTGGCCGTCGGGAGTGAGTATTATCGATTCGTAAGACGTGTTGTCCGAGGCCGTCGACGGATCGGAGAAGGCTTCGCGAACCTCTTCCTTCATGTCTTTTACCCAGTCGGCAACTTTACTCCTGTTGCTAAAGGACCACCGTTTGAATTCTTTCTTCTGGAGAACCTTGTCGCCTCCGGAAGCCTCCTCCAACATATCGTAGAACCCTTTCTCGGCCTTGCTCATCCATTCGCGGGAGGCTCTGGGGACGAAGGCAATCTCGTCATTGCCCTGGACGTCGGCCTGCATACGGAGGTTGCCCTTGCCTACCATACGCAGGATAATGGCGGATACGATAGAATATTTACCGTCGTCCTTACCAATCATATGCGAGGCTATGTAATAGGTTTGCAGGTAATTGCCCCCGAAGGGAATATCGCGGCTCCAGCCGGGGAAGGACGGGAGGCGCCTGCGGCCGAAGATTTCCTTGATGCGCTTGCGGTTGCTCTTCTTGACCACACCCATAATCTGGAGCATAGGCTTGACGAACAGCCACCACGCTACGAGTAAGGTCAAGAGCTCAGCAACGATTTCTGCAGCGGCATCCTCTTCGTCGACATCTTTATCGTCGTACGAAGCACCATCCTGGGCTTTGGTCAGAACGGAGTCAAAATCCCTGTTCTGCACGCTCGTGGAGGCGAAAATGCCCTTGTCGAAGCGGACAAGGAGTATCATCGACGAGTTGCTACGGAAAGGCTCGGAGGACTCTGCCGCTACCGATCCGGCCTGCCAGTTGACGGTGCCCGTATAGCCGAAACCCCAGATCCTGGAATTGTCTTCGCCGAGGGCTACCGGGGCCTCGAGAGTGAGGGAGGCGTGATGCGGTGGCGATGACAGGCCGGCGGAGATGAACTGCATGTGGACCATATCGTAGTCGTTCAGTGTCTTGACCACATTGGTCATAGTGTAGCTTACCGTCCAGATGTGGGGACCGTAAGTCTCTACTCCCCAGCAGATTTCGTAGCCGCTGCCAGTTTTGTGCAGGCCGCACTTGCGGGCTTTTTCTCCAATGGAGCGGTCCACGTCCCAGCTGCCCTCGTTGAAGAAACGGTTGCCTTGTTCGTCGCTTACTTCGAGTCCGGAGATGGAGATGTCGCCCAGGTTTTCGCGCACGAGGTACCACTCAGTTCCGCTGGCCACTACGACGTCCCAGACCTCGGTGATGCGGGCAGAGCCGTCTTCACTGAGCCTCACGGAGATACGTATGTCATTGACCTCGGGAGAGTAGGCCCAAAGCGTCAAAGTCCCGGCCAGGGCCAGGACTATGGTAAGGAGTCTTTTCACCGACCGTCAGATCTTGAGTGAAGGCATATCGGCCTTGGCTGCATTCTCCTTGAGATACTGTTTCTCGGTGAAGTGGAAAATGGAGGCCACGATGCTGTCGGGAATCTGGCGGATGAGGCGGTTGTAACGGGTGACGGAGTCGTTGTACACCATACGGCTCATACGGACCTGGTTCTCATACGTGTTGACGGAATCCATGGTCTTGATGTACATCGAGTCGGCCTTGAGGTTGGGGTACTGCTCGGCGACGAGGGAGATGCGGCTCATTACGTTCGTGATGAGGTCTTCCTGGGCCTGGGCTTCGTCTGCCGTACTGTTGGAATTGATGCCCGCACGGGCGGCGATGACTCCCTTGAGAGTCTGGTACTCGTGCTCGTTGTAAGACTTGAGGAGCTCGACGAGGCCGGTGAGGGCGTCCCAGCGGCTGTTCTGCTGGACGCCGATCTGGCTCATGGCGTTCTTTGTGAGCTCTTCAGCGTTGACGAGTTTGCGCTGTGCGGAGATGATCCAGAGGACGAGCAGGACGACGACTGCGATAATGATGATTGTTACCATATCTATAAAATTTTTGCAATATAATCATTTTCGGGGACAAGTACAACTATGATATGTTGCTGTAATCGTGGATGTCGTACTTGCCCTTGCGCAGCTCGGCGGCGAGCAGGGCGTTGGCGGGGGCGCTCAGCGTGGGGTCGGCGTCGAGCACATACTGGGCGAAGGCGCGGGCCTGCTCGAGCAGGATGCCGTCGCGGGCCAGCGAGGCGATGTTGAGGCTGATGGGGAGACCGCTCTGCTGGGTGCCCTCCAGGTCGCCGGGGCCGCGCATCTTCATGTCCTGTTCGGCAATCTCGAAGCCGTCTTCGGTGGAGCACATCAGTTCCAGGCGCTTCTGAGCCTCCTGGCCGGTCTTGGGATCCTTTACGAGTATGCAGTAGGATTTCTCCGCTCCCCTGCCGACGCGTCCGCGCAGCTGATGGAGCTGGCTGAGGCCGAAACGCTGGGCGCTGCGGATTACCATCACGCTGGCATTGGGGACGTCGACTCCGACCTCTATGACGGTGGTGGAGACGAGGATATGGGCCCTGCCGGCAACGAATGCATCCATATTGAACGCCTTTTCCTCGTTGGACTGCTTGCCGTGGACGATTGCGACCTTGTAGCCCTGCTCGAGCGGGAATGCCTGGAGGATCTCTTCGTAGCCGGCCTCGACGTTGGAGACGTCTTCCAGCTTTTCGTTGATGAATATCATCGGATAGACGACGAAGACCTGACGGCCGCGGGCTATCTCCTCCCGCATGAAGCGGTACATGGCGCGCAGGCGGTTCTGGCCTAT
>CACZEU010000065.1 GCA_902780175.1 uncultured Bacteroidia bacterium | reverse complement strand
ATATGACCGCATGAAAAAGAACAAAAAGGAAAAGAAACCGCGTAATACCGTGCGCTCCAAGTCCTTGCCGGAGTTTACCGGCAAGGTGCAGATGACCCGCGAGGGTTTCATCTTCGTCGTCATCGAAGGCCAGGACGAAGACGTCTTCGTAAAGGCCGCCAAGACGCGCCACGCCCTCAACGGCGACATCGTCCGCGTGGCCGTCAGCCGTCACTCCGGCGCAGGCAAGCGCCGCGAGGGCGAGGTGGTGGAGATACTGGAACGCAGCAAGGCGCCGTTCGTAGGCTTCATGCATTTCGTGGGCGCCCAGGCCTGGGTGCTCATGCAGAGCAAGTCTATGCCTTACGACATCGAGGTCGATGCCGAACAGGCCAGGAGCGCCGGAGCGGAGCAGGGCATGAAGGTCGCCGTGGTGGTGGACCGCTGGGAGCGCCGCGACCTGGGCCCCCGCGGCCACATAGTGGACGTGCTGGGCATGCCCGGAGAGAACGAGACCGAGATGCACGCCATCCTTGCCGAATTCAACCTCCCGTACCGCTTCAGCAGCGAGGTGGAGAAGGCTGCGGACAAGATTTCCGAAGAAATCACCCCCGCGGACCTCAAGGGCCGAAAGGATTTCCGCGACGTCCTCACCTTCACCATCGACCCTTCCGACGCCAAGGACTTCGACGACGCCCTGTCGCTCCGCAAGCTCCAGAACGGCAATTACGAAGTGGGCGTGCACATCGCCGACGTATCCTATTACGTCAAGCCCGGCACCGCAGTGGACGCCGAGGCCCGCGAGAGGGGTACTTCCGTCTATCTTGTCGACCGCACCGTCCCGATGCTCCCCGAGAAACTCTGCAACAAGCTCTGCTCCCTGCGTCAGGACGAGGATAAACTGACATTCTCGGCCGTCTTCGAGATAGGCCCCAAGGGTGCCGTGAAGTCCCGCTGGATAGGCCGTACCGTCATCCGTTCCAACAGCAGGATGGATTACGAGCAGGCGCAGGCCGTCATCGACAATCCTCCCGCAGATCCAACCGAGCTGGAGGATGCAATCCTTATCCTGGACAGGCTGGCCCGCATTTTCCGGGCGGCGCGCTTCAAGTCCGGCGCCATCAATTTCGACCGTCCCGAGATGAAGGTCGAGGTGGACGATACCGGCAAGCCTGTGCGTGTCTATCAGAAGATCGCCCGCGAATCCAACAACCTCATCGAGGAATTCATGCTGCTGGCCAACCGCACCGTGGCCGAATATGTGGCCACCGGCGGCAGGCTCAACGGCGTGGAGATGAAGAATGCCAAGACCTTCGTCTACCGTATCCACGACGAGCCCAATTACGAAAAACTGGAGGGCCTCCGCGGGTTCGCAGCAGGCTTCGGCTACAAGATGAAAGAGGCCACCAGCGGCGCCGGAGCGGCATCTTCGCTCCGTGAGCTCCTCAGTTCCTCCGTCGGCAAGCCCGAGCACGGCGCCTTCGAGAACATCGCCCTGCGTTCCATGGCCAAGGCAGTTTACAGCACGGAAAACATCGGCCATTACGGTCTTGCCTTCCGCTTCTATACCCATTTCACCTCACCCATCAGGCGCTACCCCGACCTTATGGTGCACCGCCTGCTTACCAGGTATCTGGCTAACGGAGACTCCGTTGACAAGGGCAAGTTCGAGGCGGAATGCCAGTACGCGTCAATGCGCGAGCAGGTTGCCGCCGACGCCGAGCGCACCAGCGTCAAATACAAGCTGGTGGAATTCATGCAGGACAAGGTGGGAATGGAGTTCGACGGAGCCGTGTCCGGCGTAACCGAATGGGGAATGTACGTCGAACTGGACGAAACCCACATCGAAGGCATGGTGGCCCTGCGGGAGATGCGCTCCGACTTCTTCGAGTTCGACGAGAAGCGTTACCGCCTCGTCGGCCGCCGTACCCGCAAGGAGTACCGCCTGGGCGACCGCGTCCGCATCCGTGTCGCCGCCGCCAACCTCGAGCAGCGCCTCCTCGACTTCGAGCTCATCGAACCGGAAACCGCCGATCAGGTCTCTCCTGGCATTTCGACCGGAGCGAAGCGGAGTGGAGAAATCTCCTCCGACCCTGACGGCCTCGACGACGACCAGCGCGCCCTGGAAGACGCCACCCAGGAGCGCTATCGCTCTCCGCTGCCCCGCGGTCACAAGAAGCTTTCCTTCCGCTTCGGCCGTACGTCCCATTCCGGCCACAGGCGCAGCGGCGGCAAGAAAAAGTAGGTCCGTCATGCGAACGCAAACAGCTATCGACTGACGTGATGACCGGCGAGGCGACAGTAGTCAAGAATGCCGGCAGCCACTTCCTGCTGAGCGAGCTTCCGCAGTGGGCCCCTTTCCCGGCCGTGCTGCGGGGCAAAGTACGCCTGGAGCGCAGCGGGGCCACGAATCCGGTGGCCGTCGGCGACCGTGTCCGCTATGCCCTGGAAGGCACCGCCGCCGATGAGCTGCATCCCGCAGTGATCAAGGAAGTGCTCCCTCGCTCCAACTACGTCATACGCCGCAGCACCAACCTGTCGCGCCAGTCGCATGTGATTGCGGCCAACCTGGACAGGGCGGTACTTGTCGTCTCCCTGTATTTCCCGGAAATCAAATTGCCGTTCCTGGACCGCCTGCTCGTAACCTGCGAGGTGTACGGCGTGCGTCCTGTGATCGCACTCAACAAATTGGACCTGTACCGGGAACTTGCCCCGGAGCAGGTCGAGGCCTTCTGCCGGATATACCGCGGAGCCGGATACAAGGTTGTGGAGTGCTCCGCGCTGACGGGGGAGGGCATTGACGAACTGAGGTCGATCTGCTCGGACGGCACCAGCCTGCTGAGCGGCGAGTCCGGAGTGGGGAAGTCGTCCGTCATACGTGCGCTCGACCCTTCGCTGGAGCCCAAGGTAGGCGACATCAGCCTCGTCCACCTGCAGGGCAGGCATACCACGTCGCTGTACGAGATGTACCCCCTGAGCGGCGGCGGATTCATAATCGACACTCCCGGCCTGCGCGGCTTCGGCCTGGTTGACCTGGAGAAGGAAGAAATCTCAAAGTACTTCCCGGAGATGCTCCGGGTGGCGGACAATTGCCGCTTCGTCCCCTGTACGCACACCCATGAGCCCGGATGTGCCGTAAAGGCCGCCCTGGAGGACGGCTCAATCAGCGCCGAGCGCTACAATTCCTACCTGGGGATGCTGGAGGAGGACAAGAAATTCCGCTGATTACCTGGCGCGGCCGATAAGTTTCTCTGCGAACGACTGAAGGACCGGGAGCGCTGACGGCATTCCGGCGACGGACTGCAGCGCGAGGTCGGACAGGCGGACGATTTCCGCGCGGGCGTCGGCGGCGACTCCGAGTCCGTCGTACATGGACTTCACCTGCGAAATCTTGGCGGTGCGCTCCTCCTGCGTTGCCGTGGGGCGGTTGAACACTTGCAGGAATGCACTGCGGTCGGGCGTTTTTTCCAGGGCCCGGACGGTCAGCCAGCTCTTCTTGCAGTTGATGATGTCGCCGCCGATGGGCTTGCCGAAGACCTTTTCGTCACCGTAGGCGTCAAGATAGTCGTCGGCGATCTGGAACGCCAGTCCGAGCCGGTAGCCGTAGTCGTACAGGGCGTCGCACTGCTGCGGGGATGCGGCGGCCGCGAGGGCTCCCATCTTGGCGCTGCAGGCAATGAGCACGGCGGTCTTGAGACCTATCATTTCCGTGTAATCCTGCATCGGGACGTCGTCCCTGGATTCGAATTCCATGTCGTACTGCTGGCCCTCGCAGACCTGCGCTGCGGTGTGGGAGAACAGATCCAGGGCCTCCCTGCGGCAGTGCTCCGGCGCCTTTGCGATGCGGGTATAGGCGTCGATGAGCATGACGTCGCCGCTGAGGATGGCGGTGTCTTCATTCCACTTCTTCCAGACGGTATCCACGCCCCTGCGGAGCGGGGAACGGTCCATTATGTCGTCGTGGATGAGCGTGAAGGTGTGGAAGACCTCCAGGGCGGCGGCACAGTCCAGTACTCCGGGTTCGAGGGCGTCGCGGAAGAGGCTGTATGCGGTGAGGCACAGGGTGGGCCGCAGGCGCTTGCCCCCAATGCTTATCATATAGCGGAGAGGATCGTACAGCCCGGCGGGCTCGGCGGTGAATTCTATGGAGGCGAAAAGCCTTTCGACCTCGGCGGATATCAGTTTTGCGTCTATCATCGTTACAAAGATAGCAAATTATTCGGTACGAGGTAATCGGTGCGGTCCTGCGGGCCGGTGAGCCACCAGGCGGCGTCCTCCAGCATCTTGCGGAAACGGCTTCCGAATATGGCCCCGTAGTGGTTGATGCGGTCTTCCTGGGGGTCCGGACCCTCGTAGAAGAAGGATCCGAAACTTTCCGTATCGGCCACGAACACGCCGACGTTATCCGGCCTCATCATGCTGTAGAGCGCTATTCCGAAGAAGTGGTACCAGGCACCGTAATTGTCACCCAGTTCCCTGGAATCGTGGCGGATGTATGCAAGACGGCGCTGGATGGGGTCGTCGCTGCGCCGGGGGCGGAAGGGCATTGCGGTGAGGACGTTTTCGCAGGTGAGGAAGGTGAGGTACAGGTTGCCCCTGTTGAGTACGTAGCTCTCTTCGAACAGGTTGTGGGGCTCGATTCCCCTGTCGGGGTAGGTCAGCATACGCTCCCTGAGGGCTTCTTCCCGGCCGGTGACGCAGTAGCGGGACGTCCAGCCGCAGGCGAGGCATACCAGAAGCTTGCTGGTGCCGAAGGTGGAGGCGGGAAAGTCCTTCTGCTTGCCTGCCCAGTGCCTGCCCAGCCTGTGCCAGAAGCCGTATGACAGGTATTGCGACGCCTCCGGAGACCATTTGTGCTCCTCGCCAAGGGTGGGGAAGATGTCGGGGAAATGCGAACGCATTATTTCGGCGCACTTGTTGAGCAGGCGGTCGTTGTCGATGGGAACCGTGCCTGCGGTCTTGTACGGTTGCTTTTCGGGGCGTTCTTCGAGCTGGGGAAGGGGTGTGACGAAGAGATGGCGGAGCAGTTTGACCGGGACGGTGTCGAGTTTGCGGAGCATATAGGCGTCGCCTACCGGATCCGTCAGCATGAGGCTGTCCTGGCGGTACATCCCGGATTCGTAGCTGCCTTCTATTATCCTGAAGAATTCGCTTTCCCGCAGGCTCTGCCTCCTGTCCTGCGGCCGTGTCTGCCCTGCAGGGGCGAGGGCGCACAGCAGCAGTGCAAGCACGGGCAAAAGGACCGGGAGGAACTTCTTCATTGGGCAAATATAAGCCATTTATTTGTATCTTTGCGTCCTGTATGAAACTCTTGTTCGCAACAGGCAACCGCGGCAAGCTCCGCGAGGCCCGGGATATTCTCTCTCCGGAGGTGGAAGTGATTGGCACGGCCGACCTTGGCATCACCGCCGAGGCCGAGGAAAACGCCCTCACGCTCAAGGAGAATTCGGAGATAAAGGCCAGATTCATCAAGGGCCTTACCGGCCTGGACTGCTTCGCGGACGACACCGGCCTGGAGGTCGATGCCCTCGGCGGCGCCCCCGGCGTGCACGCAGCCCGCTTCGCGCAGGACATCGCCCGCCGCGACGGCCTGCCGCTGCCTCCGGACCACGACTTCGGCGCCAATATCGACATGCTGCTAAGCGAATTGGCAAAGCATCCCGGTGAGCTCCGGACGGCCCGGTTCCGCAGCGTCGTCACCCTGCTGCTTGACGGAGAGTGCCATTTCTTTGAAGGGACGCTCGAGGGGCGCATTGCCCTTTCGCGCAGCGGCAGCGGCGGTTTCGGTTACGACCCGGTCTTCATTGCCGACGAGTATCCCGGCTGCAGCGTGGCGGAGCTCCCGGAAGAAATCAAGAACGCCATTTCCCACCGCGGGAAGGCCCTCCGCGCCATGGCGGACTGGCTCAAAAATTGCTATAATCCCGGCGTATGAAAAAGATCCTCATCGCTATCTCGCTCCTTGCAACTACCCTGGCTGGCGCGCAGACCAAGGGCTTCAAGCTCGGCAAATGGACTGAAATCCAAAGTACCATACTCAAGGAACTCAACCGTTCCTACGTCGATTCCCTCCCAGTCGACCGCATGCAGCGGGCGGCCGTGGACGCCATGCTCTCCGAGCTCGACCCGTACACCGTATATATCCCCGAGGAGGAGAATGAAGACCTCCGCATGATGATAAACAAGTCCTACGGGGGCATCGGCGCCGTCATCTACAAGCCGGATGTCCAGGGCAACGTCATCATCAACGAGCCTTATAAGGATTCCCCTGCGGCCATGGCGGGCCTGCAGTGCGGCGACGAGATCCTCACCATCGACGGCGAGACTGTCGCCGGCCTCACCAGCCAGCAGAGCAGCGAAAAGATGCGCGGAGTCCCCGGTACCAAGGTCAAATTCCGCGTCAGAAAGGTGTGGACGGGGGATATGAAGGACATCACCATCACCCGTCAGACCATACATCTGCCCGATATCGAATACTCAGGCATGATTACTCCCCATACCGGGTACATCAACGTCTCCGGCTTCACGGAAGGCGTCGGTGAGCAGGTACGCGGGACCGTCAAGTCCCTTCTTCGCGGCGGCCAGCTCGACACCCTGGTCATCGACCTGCGCGGCAACGGAGGCGGAATCCTCGGCGAGGCGGTGGAAATAGTATCGGCATTCGTTCCCAAGGGCTCCCTCGTCGTGACGGCGAAGGGGCGCGAGGCCGGATCGTCCTACGCCTACCGCACCACCAAGGACCCGGTCGATACAAAGCTGCCGCTCATCGTCCTGGTCGATTCCGCCAGCGCTTCGGCGTCGGAAATCGTCTCCGGAGCCCTTCAGGACATGGACAGGGCGATAATTATCGGCACCCGCACTTTCGGCAAGGGCCTCGTGCAGAGCATCCGCCCCATGCCGTACAACGGCCAGCTAAAGGTCACTACCGCCAAATACTATACGCCCAGCGGCCGCTGCGTGCAGGCAATCGACTATTCGCACCGAAACGAGGACGGCAGCGTCGGGCACATTCCCGATTCGCTCACGCATGAGTTCAAGACCGCCGGCGGCAGGACGGTACGCGACGGCGGCGGCATCACGCCGGATATCGTCATCAATCCCCATCAGTACAGCCGCCTGACCTATTCCCTCGTGATGAACGGGGTGGTGGAGCAGTACGCGCTGGAATATGTGAGGCGTCACAGGAGCATCCCGCCGACGGACGAATTCCGCCTGTCGGACGAAGAGTACGAAGACTTCATCGCCTTCGCTCAGGGGAAGACTTTCGACTATCGCAGTTCTGCGAAGACTTACTTCGATTATGTCCGCAAGGAACTTGAGAGGGACGGGCTGACCGAGGCCATGGCCCCTCAGCTGGAGGCCCTCGGGAAGGCCCTGGATATGGAGAAGGACGAGTTCCTGCGGCTCAAGAAGGACGAGATAGTCCCGTTCATCGAGGAGGAGATAGTGGTCCGTTACTACTATCAGCCCGACGGGGTGAAACTGCGTCTGCGTTATGATTCCCAACTCTCCGAAGCCCTGCGCCAGGCCGCCGGTTTCAAGTTCTGAGAATATGGAAAGGCTCGAGATCATGCTTCCGTCGGGGGATTTTTCCTGCCTGCACGCGGCAATCCAGGGGGGCGCCGATTCCGTCTACTTCGGGGTCGGCCGCCTGAACATGCGTTCGCGCAGTGCGTCCAATTTCGCCCCGGAAGACCTCGCCGAGGTGGTCCGTATCTGCCGCGAGGCCGGAGTCAAGTCTTACCTTACCCTCAATATCATCCTGTATCAGGAGGACCTGCAACCCATGCGGGAGGCGCTGGACGCCGCCCTCGCTGCGGGAGTCGATGCCGTCATAGCATCGGACGTGGCCGCTCTGGAATACGCCCGCAAGATCGGTCTTGAAGTCCACGCATCCACTCAGCTGAACGTCTCCAACGTCGAGGCGCTCCGGTTCTACGCCCGCTGGGCCGACGTGGTCGTCCTTGCGCGTGAACTCACCCTGGACCAGGCAACCCCGTGCGCATAGAGATGTTCGCCCACGGTGCCCTGTGCATGGCGGTGAGCGGCAAATGCTACCTTAGCCTCGGCGCCTATGGCTATTCCGCCAACAGGGGCGCCTGCATGCAGGTCTGCCGCAGGGGTTACGAGGTAACCGACCTGGAAACCGGTTATCAGCTCAATATCGACAACGAGTACATCATGTCCCCCAAGGACCTCTGTACCATAGAGTTCATGGATAAGATGGCCGCCTGCGGAGTGCGGGTATTCAAGATCGAGGGCCGTGCCCGCAGCGCCGAGTATGTGGGCCGCTGCGCCAGGTGCTACCGCACCGCTGCGGACGCCATCGAGGCCGGGACTTTCACCCCGGAACTGGCCTCCCAGCTGAAGGAGCAGCTGGCGGAGGTCTTCAACCGCGGCTTCTGGGACGGCTACTACCAGGGCGCCAGACTTGGCGAGTGGAGCGCGGTTTACGGCTCCCAGGCCACCCGGCGCAAGGTTTACCTCGGAAAAATCAGCAACTGGTTCGACCGCATCGGAGTGGCGGAAATCGCCGTCGAGGCCGCCGAACTTCACCGCGGCGACGAAATAATGGTCATAGGCCCCACCAGCGGAGTCACCCAGGTCACCGTGGACGACATGCGCCTCAACCTGGAGCCCTGCGACCTCGCCCCCAAAGGCTCCCGCTGCTCCGTAGCCATCCCCGCCGGCCCCTCCGGCGAGCACGTCCGCCGGGGCGACAAGGTCTTCCTCTGGGTGGAGAACTGAGTTGTCCTCTCGCACATCCCTCGCGATTGGGGAGGCTGCTGAAAAAGTAGGGTACTCCCTCCGGAAACCCTCCGCTATGCTCCGCCCCTCGCCCTCCGAGCGAGGGAACTATTATCCCCCTGCACCCCCAGGGGACTGAGAGGCGTTCCTCTCAGACTCTCTGCCTGACCTGACGGCGCGGGCCCCGTTTCATGGTCACGGGCGACCAAAGGTTTCCGGAGGGAGTACCCTACTTTTTCAGCAGCCTCCGACCGGGACGGGTGCAAAAACCCTGCAATTTGCCCCCCGCCTCACAGTTCTGAGCTTTCTCGGGTGCGAAACCTTAGCCTTTTGCACCCCAATGGGGCTCTTTTCCGGTTTTTTGGGGGGGATTATCTGGCTTGTGGGAACATCGAGTCGAGGATGGTCGGGTCTATCTTGAGGATTCGGCGGAGCTGGCTGTTGCCGGCATTGTGATCGAAATGGAGCCGGCGGGCGAGTTCGACTTTGGCGCCTTGGTCGAGCAGGGCGGGGGACTGGGCGTTATACTTTTGTTTTGCCAGCATGCAGGCTGCGGAGTACATTTCCTCATCCGTCAAGATGACCTTATCGCCCAGGAGGTTTGCGAATTCGGCATATGCTTCAAAGTTCTTTGTGAGCATATTGAGGTATTGATGGGCGCTTCGGAAATAGTTCCGTCCAGTCCTCCAATCGCAGATACTTTCCGGAGAAATACATCCGTTCCTGACCGTGAAGTAATCTGGTAATTTGATTACTCGACTGTTTGTCAATTCACGTTGCTGCCGATATGTCAATTCGTTGTATTTGATGGACTTAAGATTGTCGATGCTTTCTCCGAAGTACAGTCCCCCGCTGCCCCATTGACTGGAAAACGGAGTCTGCGTCGAATCTACAACGTACTTGTTCCGGTGGGTATAAACGATGTTGTTCCTCAGAGACTTGAGAGAATCGATGGACAGCGGGTCGCAGATGAATGAGGACAGGTCAAGAAGGCGTCCTTTTGATGCTGAATAGCGCTTGAGCTTTCCGGCAAGGAATTCAAGAAGGTCGATGCATGGTTGCTTGGTGGCGGCTCCGACAACCTCGTGTAAGTGATTGGCCATAATCTGATAGGCGTACACTTTGAGCCCGCACTTCAAGGAACCAATGGCCAGTTGTGTCATACCGAAGCGATAATCCCCGGTACAGGTAAAGATAAGATCGGTAAGATTACCGGGAGTCGCGATGTGCCAGAAAGGAGCGTTCTGGTCGAAGAGGTATTGGCAATATGCCTCTTTGTCGATAAAAGAAGAGTTTTTCATAATCCAACATTTTCAGTTCAGGCAAATATGATAAGAATCCAGGCATTCTCCAAACGATCCGCCAATTATTTTAAATCGGGGTGCAAATAGCCCGTCTTTTGCCCCCGCACTCGCGGTTTTTCGGTAGGTCCGGGTGCAAAACCAAGCCTTTTTGCACCCTCCAAATATACTTGACTATTTGCTGCTTTTCCGCCGATTGTGCTCCACGCACAGGAGCTGGCAGTTCTCGGTCACGGTCTTTCCGCCTTCCACCCAAGGAGTGATGTGGTCTGCCTCCATCTCGTCAATCTCCCAGTGCGTTTTCTCCCTGTGTTCAGCGACGCAGTGCGGGCAGATGCCGCCCTGACGCTCATAGACTTCGCGCTTTACCGCGTCGTCGAAAGTGCGAAGATTCAGATGCTTCTCGTTTCCGGTGAGCACGTACTGGTAGATACCGGATTTCTTCTGAACCTCTGGGTCTTGCATCAGCTCGGCCACTTTCTTTTCCAGTGCAGCTGTGTCCAGTTGTTTGGTGCCAAACTCATTGAACAGCTCGCCCCATGGCAGGCCCTTCATCTCTTTGCGGTAAGTAGGGAAAATGGTCTTCACCCAATTGATGACATTGCAGTAGTAAAGCCATAACTCGTTGCAATTTGGGTCGTGCTGATGGTCGGCCATATACTGCTCGATATGCCCGTCGGACATCCATTTGAGCACCAGCTCCAGAAGTCCTTGCCGATTCACCTCGCATCGCACATACTTGTCGCCCAGGCCGATGCCTGCACAATTACTTTTGGAGAAATGACGCTTGGCATCCGTCAGCCAGGCACCGGTGTAAACTGCGTTTCGAAGTTCCTGGTCCGAGAGCTTTTCACCGGCAATATTCACAATCTTGAACCAGTCCAGCTTTTCCGAATCCGTCCCTTCGCAGAAATACACCATCAGTTTGTAGTCCAGAATCTGAGCTTGCTGGTCGTCCGTTAGGGTGTGGAAATACTTTTCGTCTATTGAGAAGTCGTTGTTCAGGTACTGGCAGATTGATATGGTCCGCTGCTGGCCGTCCAGCACTTCGAAGTTCCCGTCTTCCTTCTTCACCCAGTACATGATGTTGAGGGGGAAACCATGCCGCACGGTGTTGATGACTTCCTCTCGCTGTTTGCCCGTATAGACAAACTCGCGTTGATATTTTGGCCGGACGTCCAAGCGGCCGCCATAGGCCACCACACCCTCCTCCTGGGAGTCCAGATATCCGTTGAACAGGTCTCGGATGGTGATTTCGTGAAGGGAGATAATCATACTTGCTTCCTCCTAATGATTATTCTGGCATATGGAAGGACAATCCGACCTTTGCCATCAACCAGATATAGTGAATTCATATTTGCTGTAACATGTGCCATATTACCTTGGGCTCGCAACTTTTTGATGGTTTCGGCGCCCATTATCCCAACGCCTTGTGCGCGAAGCCAGTCTGTGTCACAAGTGTTGCCAATAATCTCAAATTGTTCCGGATTATACTTGTCCATGAAGGTAATAGGCACCCCATCAAACCGCAATAATCAACAGGAATGTCTCCGGTCTTGGCAACATCGATAGCGTCGTAGTTCGCGTATTTGGGATATTCGGATGGGTCGTATGTTTTGTATAGAATCAGTTCCTCGTGGCGTTTCTGTATCTCAAGGTTGGTGTACCAAACAACCCCGGAGACACGAATCATACCTTCTTTATGATTGCCAGCACTTGCCACATCCTCGTAACTACTGATAAAATGTGCTGCGCCCCCGGCAAAGCCATACCCCAGCCACATCTTGTTCTCCTGAATCAGAGGAAATATTTCCTTGTACTTGAGCGCATTCTGATGGCCGATAATGATGAACTTCTTGTCATATTTCACCAACTGGGCAACATATTCCCGGAACAAGCTGAAGGGTGGATTTGTGCAGACAATGTCGGCTTGTTTCAAAAGGTCGATGCATTCTGCACTACGAAAATCGCCATCTCCTTGCAGGGGGAGCACTTCCATCTCTGATGGATCCGGCACCTTGTTCCCATTCTTATCACCTTCATAGATGATGTACACAGCTTTTTCGGCCGTATTCTGGGAGAAAAGGTCTGGCTCATTATTTTTGTAGCAAGTTGCAATAAGCCGCTTGAGCCCCAGGATTTCGAAGTTGAGGGCGAAATACTTAAAGAAATTACTGACCCGAGGGTCATCACAATTGCACAAGACCGTCTTACCCTTGAAATGAGGGCGATAGTGCCTGAGCTCATTTTCTATATCCGACAGTTGGGTATAGAACTCATCCTTCTTGGCAGTCTTAGCGGCGCCAAGATTCGTGTTTTTGGCCATAAGCTGCGCTCTTACGGCACCTGCGACTTATCCGGTAAAGCGGCTCCTTACGACACAAAAAAAGCATGGACCTTTCTAATCCATGCCCTTGGCCGTAGGATGCCGCAAAACAAGATAAGTCCAGTCCACGCAAAGCGCAGACATTTACTGACTTACCCGGTGTTTTGCATTGAAATTTCCTACGTTTCAGGGCAACCGAATAAATAGCAAATGCTATGTTAAATATGTCTACAATACTCGTTATCTGGAGATTGCAAAGGCAAATATAAAGATTTTCATAGATAAGAAGAAATAAAACTGGCGATTTAATAGATTCGGGGTGCAAAACCCTGCCAGTTTGCACCCGAACTCACCGTTTTGAGCCTACTCGGGTGCAAGACACCAGCTTTTTGCACCCGGTCTCGTTGCTGCCGGCCAGTCTCGCGTCTAACCGGAGCTACACGCCGTCCCGGACAAATAATCACACCACTTCAGATAAATCGTTACACCTATTTATGTCCGTGTGCGCGCGAACTTTGTATTTTCAAAAAGTAATTGTATTTTTGTAAGATTGATTACAGCGCCACGTAATGAAGCAACACTTTCGGTATCCGGTATACTGCTATTTGCTTGTATCGATACTTTCGTTTATCCTCCTCCCGTCTTGTGAGAAGCCGGCCGGAGAGTCCGACCAGTCCAAGGAGTTCAACGTCTCCGGCATCGTCCTTCCGGAGTCCATCGAATGTCAGCCCGGTTCCACGGTAGACCTCCAGGTCGTGGGCGGCCACGGGCCGCTTGCCTCCGATGTCGTTGAGCTTGCCGGCGCCGGCACGTTCACGGCGCCCATCGCATCCGTATCGGAAAAGAATTTCACCTTCGTACTTCCCGACGGCATCTTCACCGGTGACTATGTATTCTCCATCCTCCGTGGCAGTCAGTCCAAAAGGGTCGGCAAGGTCAAGCTCATAGTTTCCGGCGATGACGACATAGAGCCTGACGGAGCGACCGTTTACGGCGTAGTCTCCGCGCTGGGCAAGGGCCTTGAGGGCGTCGTCGTCTCCGATGGTTACGAACTTGCAGCCACAGACAAGGACGGCGTCTACCGCCTCAATTCCAAGAAGCGTCACGGTTACGTGTTCATCTGCGTCCCGTCCGGATACGAACCCATGTCCGACGGCATCCTGCCGAAGATATGGGCCACCCTCGGCTCCCCGGCGGACGTCCCGGAGAGGGTGGACTTCACGCTCAATCCGGTCTCCGGGCAGGATAACAGCACCCTCCTGATGCTCGGCGACATCCATCTCGCCCGCCGCACCAACGACCGCAAGCAGTTCTCGGAATTCGTAAACGACATCAACTCTTTCGTATCCTCCACCGCTGGGCCCGTTTACGGCATCACCCTCGGAGACATGACCTGGGACCTCTACTGGCTGGTCAACAATTACGGCTATTCCGACTATCTGAAGGACGCAGGTGCCATCAGGAATCTCCGTATTTACCATACGATCGGCAACCACGACCACAGTATGTACTATGCCGGCGACTTCGACACCGTCGCCGAATACAAGAAACTGATAGCGCCCACGTACTATTCGTTCAACATCGGCAAATTCCATCTGGTGGTCCTGGACGACGTGGAGTGCACCAACTCCAAGCCCACCACCGACAGCCAGGGCACGCCCTGCTACGTTCGCGACTACAAGGGCAACGTGGTGAGCGAGCAGCTCCAGTGGCTGCAGAAGGACCTCTCCTATGTCAGCGAAGGCACGCCCCTGATGATAATGATGCACATCCCCCTGTGCAACGCCAGCGGCTCCTGGAGGCTCTCCTCCGCCAATGCGGCCGCACTCAAGTCGGCGCTCTCCAAATATCCGGGCGCCCATATCTACACCGCCCACACCCACACGGTCTACAACGTAGACAAGCTTGCCACCGACGGCTTCTTCGAGCACAACGCCGGATCGGTCTGCGGCACCTGGTGGTGGAGCGCCAACGAGACTCCCGGCATACACATAGGCCAGGACGGCTCTCCGGGCGGATATACCGTCGTAAAGACCAACGGAACCAACCTCTCCTGGCAGTACAAAGCCACCGGCAGCGGCCTCGATTATCAGTTCCGCACCTACGACCGCAACAACATCAACATAACCGTTGACAAATACGTCCCGGCGGGGAATGCGGCTTCCAAGGCCGCTCTTGAGCCCGGAATATGGGGCAAGGCCAGTTCCGCCAACGAAGTATATGTTAACGTCTGGAACTGGGACCCTTCCTGGAAGGTCGAAATACTCGAAAGCGGCAAGTCGCTCGATGTAACGAGGGTCAGCGTAAAAGACCCCCTGCACCTCATCTCTTACACCGCCAAGCGCTTGAACAAGAGCGCGGAAGCCTCCTTCGCCACCACGGCGAACGACCATACGTTCCGCGCCGCGGCCACCACTGCCAACTCGACCCTTACCATACGTGTGACCGACAGGTTCGGCAACAAATACGAAGAAACGATGCAAAGACCGAAGTCATTCGACATAAAAACCTATGAAAAGTAAGAAAAGAATCCTCATCCTTGCAGCCCTGCTGTTTGCGTCCGCCGTCCAGGCGTTCGCCCAGGACAGCGTCAAGGGCACCGTCTACGACACGGAGAAGCCGACGCCGCTCATCGGCGCCACCGTAAGCGTGGACGGCAAGCAGGTCTATGCGACCACCGACATCGACGGCCGCTTCACCATCAAAGCCTCCGAAGGCGACGTCCTGGTGATCCAGTTCCTCGGCTTTGCCGACGCCAGGGTAACCGTCACCAAGGCTGCCAACTACGAAGTCGTCCTCGAACCTTCCGGCGAAATGCTCGGAGAGTCCGTCGTAACCGCACTCGGAATGACGCGTGAACGCCGCTCCCTCGGTTACGCCGTAGTCGAAGTCGGCGGCGACGAAATCAACCAGTCCCAGTCCAGCAACTGGCTGGGCGGCCTGGAGGGCAAAGTTCCCGGCGTTCAGTTCAACAAGGCCGCCGGCCCCATGTCCTCCACCCGCGTCATAGTGCGAGGCGACCCGTCCCTCTCCGGCACCGGCGCAGCCCTGTTCGTGGTTGACGGCGTCCCCATCGAGTCCGGAATGATCACCAATGCATCCGGTACGGGTTACACCAACCAGGACAACCCCATCGACTTCGGTGACAACGGTTCCGATCTCAATCCCGACGACATCGCATCCGTCACCGTGCTCAAGGGTGCCGCCGCGACGGCCCTGTACGGCTCCCGCGCAGGTAACGGCGCCATCATCATCACAACCAAGTCCGGTGAGAAGGCCAAGGGCGTCGGAGTAACCGTCGGAACCCGTTACACCTACGACGTACCGGGTTACTGGCCCGATTTCCAGACCACCTACGGTCCCGGAAGCGACCTTGGCCTCGACGAGTACGTGCTCTGGAAAGACAATCCCGAAGGGCTTGGGCGCCACTACAGCCGCTACTCGTTCGGCGAGGCATTCGATGCCGGCAAGCTCCGCTACCAGTGGAACAGCATCAACTGGGAGACTGGAGAATACACCCGCACCCCCTGGGTTTATGCCGACGACTGGTATTCCGGAATCTTCCGCAACGGTATGACCCTGGAGAACTCCATCGCAATCGACGGCGGCGACGGCAAGGGCACCCGCGTACGTCTCTCCGCCAATACCGCAAAGAACGACTGGATACTTCCCAACACGGGCTACAGGCGCAACTCGATCACCTTCTCCTTCAAGACACCCGTCAACAAGTGGGTTGACTTCAACGCGAAGGTCAACTACTACATGACCGACTCCGACAACCTGCCGTCGGCGGCTTACTCGAACAACGGCGTCATGTACCAGCTGGTCTGGAACCAGACCAACATCCCCATGAAAGCCTATGCCGACGAGTACCTGTCGGGCCGTTGGAACCGGGAGGCCTACTACAACCCCCAGGCGTTCCTCCTCAGTCAGGAGCAGTACTATAACCCCTACCGCATCCTGTACGAGATGACCAACACCCAGGACAAGGACCGCGTGTTCGGCAACGCCGGCCTGAGCATCAACCTCTGGAAGAAGAAACTCACCCTGGACATCAAGTCCGGACTCGACATAGTCAATGAGTTCCGTACCCAGCGCAAGCCCTGGTACACGTACAATTACGAACAGGGCTGGTACCGCGAGCAGAACAACTTCGTGGCCCAGATCAACAGCGACTTCCTGCTCAAATACACCGACTCCTTCTTCAACGACGGCCTCTCCCTCACCGCGGCATTCGGAGGCAACAACATGACTTATATGCGCCGCAGCCACAAGGTTACGCTGGACAGGCTCGACGTGGAAGGCGTCTACAATCCCACCAACTACCCGGCTGAGACCATCCCCCAGGACGATTACTACCGTTCCAAGAAGGTGGTCAACAGCCTCTACGGCCTGCTCTCCCTCGGCTGGAAGGATATGGTTTACCTCGACGTCACCGCCCGCAACGACTGGACATCCACCCTGTCTCCCGGCAACTGGTCCTTCTTCTACCCGTCCGTCAGCACTTCCGTCATGGTCGACAGGCTCACCGGCATGAACGACTGGGCGCCATGGGTCAATATGCTCAAGCTCCGCGCCTCCTGGGCCAACGTCGGCCGCGACACCAACCCCTACGCCATCTCCTACACCTATACGGCCACCGATTTTCCCGGAGGATACCGTCCCGGCGCCACCCTTCCCGACTATTACCTCCGCCCGGAGAACGTCGCCACCTGGGAATTCGGCGTCGAAGGCAAGTTCTTCCAGAACAGGCTGGCGTTCGACGTCGCCTACTATATGTCCGACGTCACCGACCAGATCTACGCCCGCCCGGTGGACTATATGACCGGCGCCAAGTATTATACCTCCAACATCGGCCTCATCCGCAGCAAGGGTCTGGAACTCTCGCTCACGGCGGTCCCCGTCAAGACAAGGGACTTCACCTGGACCGTCAACGTGAACGCATCCCGTTCGCGCTCGGTGCTCGAAAAGATGTATGACGGATGGGACGACACCCAGCCCCACCAGGCCGATATGGGAACTACCATCGGCTCCAGGCTCTATGTTTACAACTACGTAGGCCAGCAGATGGGACAGCTCTGGGGCAAGGGCCTCGCGCTCGCACCCGAGGGCTCCTACATCCTGGGCGAGGACGGCAGCAGGATTCCCTGCGCCGGCCAGACCATACTGGACGCCAATACCGGCCTCCCCAGCATGTCCGACGAGCTCCGCTACCTCGGAAACGTCAATCCCGACTGGCTTGGCGGACTGTCCACCTCGTTCAAATACAAGGGACTCAGCCTGAGTGCGATATTCTCCGCCCAGCTGGGCGGCAAGACCTATTCGGTCACCGCTGCCTGCCTCGGTTACCAGGGCAAGCTGAAGAACACCCTCGAAGGCCGTCCCGACGGCCTCGTGCCCGAGGGCGTCAACCTGGTAGGCACCGACGAAGAAGGCAACGGCATCTATCAGGTCAACACCACCCTGGTGTCCGACATCTACTCCTACTATTCCAACTTCAAGGCAAACCGCTACAATTTCGTGGAGTACATTTACGACAACTCCTTCATCAAGCTAAAGGAGCTGTCGCTCTCCTACGACCTGCCCAGGTCCCTGCTGTCCATGACCAGGATAATCCAGGGCGTAAGCCTGTCGGTGTATGCGAACAACCTGTTCTGCTTCTCCAACTACCCGTTCTTCGACCCCGAGGTCACCGGTGCCAACGACGCCAACGCCACCCGCGGTATAGAATCCGGCAGTTTCCCTATGTGCCGTTCTTACGGCGGAAGTCTCAAAATCAAATTCTAGAGCGCTATGAAAAGTATATTCATCAAATCCTGCATAGCCCTGGCTCTCTGCTGCGCACTGAGCTCCTGTACCGAGAAGTTCGTCGAGATCAACACCAACCCCAACAAGATCAATTTAGGGGATGCGGCGCCCACTTCGCTGTTCGAGCCGCTGCTGT
>CACZEU010000064.1 GCA_902780175.1 uncultured Bacteroidia bacterium | reverse complement strand
TTACGGTTCCTGCGGCAACATCACCATCACTGACGGCGTGACCAGCGTCACCGCCACCAAGGGCTTTGACGCTGTCAACAGCATCGGCGCGGGCTATCAAGGCTCCTGCGGCACGGTGACCATAGGCGGCAACGTTGGTGCCATCAGCAAGAGTCCTTACACTTTCCCAGTGATTACCGACCTTTCGACCGTCGATGGCAACTACACCGCTTTGAACTTAGAAACGCTCACCGGTACGCTGGCCGGCAACTACATGATTTCCATCGCCGCCGGCGCCACGGTAACGCTGAAGGACATGACCATTGGCGGCACTGACAATTCAGACTACCAGTGGGCCGGCATCACCTGCAATGGAAATGCCACCATCATCCTCGAAGGCACGAACAGCGTGGAGGGTTCCTCTTATTATTATCCCGGTATCCATGTGCCGAAGGGCAGCACGCTGACCATACGGGGCACCGGTTCGCTCACTTCCATCGGCCAAGGCGGCGGCTCTGGAATAGGCGGCATCGGTGTAAGCGACGGCAATAGATCCTATTGCGGAAACATCATGATTGAAGGCGGCATCATCACTGCCACGGCCGGCGAATATGCGGCCGGCATCGGCGGCGGCAAAAACTGCAACTGCGGCAATATCACAATCACAGGCGGCACCATCACGGCCTACGGCGGTACCAAATCAGCCGGCATCGGCAGCAGTATGGAGAGTAGCTGCGGCGATATCAGAATAACTGACGGCGTGACCAAAGTCACAGTTTACTCCGGTTCCGCCTACGCCATAGGACCAGGCTATAACGGCTCCTGTGGCTCCGTGCGCATCGGCGGCAACTCAGGCGGCGTCGCCGGCTCCCCTTACATCTATCAGCCTTAAACTGAGTTTTTATGACCTCCTGCGGAATTGCTGTCTGAGTGGTTGACGCCGCTGATGACGGGACATTTATTGCCTCACGGCTATTTTTCCCTGACCTGTTTCCCGCTCACATGCTCTCCGAAAATCCTACTATCCCCCTGCACCCCCAGGGGACAAGGGGAGGGTTCCCCTTGCGCTGCTGCGCAGCTAACCCCTCTGTCGCTTCGCTCCGAGGTCCCTCATCGGGCTGGTCGTTACTGCTGCCCAAACTGGATCAAAAATCCCGTAAATGATCCCGCAAGGGTGGTCTTACGCCCAAACGGGATCAAAAATTCCAAAAATGATCCCAATCGGGTGGTCAAGGCCGCCGACGGAATCAAAAATCCCGTAAATGATCCCGAAAGGGTTGCCAAAGGCTTTCGATTGGAGCGCCGTCTGCCCGCCCTTGGTCAAGTATGCAATCAAAGCAAAACCTCAACCGTACAACCTTCGTCGGCCAAAATCCGCGGCAGAGCGATAATCAGCGAATCCCCCTCCAGAGAGCACTCGCCTGCCGGATTGCCGTTAAGCAGAACCCTTGAAGGAAGGACAGAGACGCCTTCAATCTGCAGATACAGCACCCGCGACTCGGACATTCCGGGCCAGCTCCCCTCCCGGGGACCCACCCTCACCGTAAGCTTCTTGCCGGAGCGGACTTTCTCGATCGTGGTGAAACTGCAGGCAGAAGCATATTCCTTCGACATTCCGTCGTCTTCATAAAGCCTGAAAGATGATTTGCCGTTACCGGGTACCACCAGGATTCCCAGGGTGTCCGACGGCTCCTGCAGGTTGGGGATATTCTTCCCTGCCAGCGGCAGGATGCTTCCGGCCTTGACGTACCATGGGTTCTGGCTAATGGAATAGCGCAGCGCCTTGTGGATCCCGCCCTTGTGCATTACGTGGGCGGCCATGTCCCACCAGTCGCTGCCGGAGGGGAACCAGACCTCGCGGGACGCCTTGCCGTCATCTACCACGGGCTCGACAATGGCCGTAGCAAGGATGCGGTCACCGAACAGATACTCCTCGTTGAACGAATATGCCTCATTGCGTTCGGGGTAGGCATAATACAGCGGCCGGCAAAGGCCAACGCCCGTATCGTACGCCTCCCGGGCGAAGGTGTAGATGTAAGGAGAAAGCGTATAGCGCAGGCGGATGGCGTCACGCATATATCCGAAATGCTCCGGGAAAGCCCAGATCTTGCGTTCGAGGTTGGCGCTCTGGGTGGAATGAGTCTTGAATATCGGAGTGAAAACGCCGAACTGGAGCCATCGGGTGTACGTTTCCGGGTCCGTAAGCCGCTGGTGGTCCTTCTTCTGCATATGCCCGCCGATGTCGTGGCCCCAGTAACAGTAGCCGACGTTCGAAGCCGTGGCGGTAAAGTACGGAAGGAACTGCAGGACGCTCCACTCGTCGAAAGTATCTCCGGAGAATCCGAGCTGGTAGCGGTGGCTGCCCAGTCCGCCCCAGCGGTGATAGATGAACGGACGCGCCGTACCGTTGAGCTCCTTGTCCCGGAAGAAGGCATAATTGATCCAGAAGGTATTGCTGAGGCCCGCGACGTAACGGGACTCAATCCACTGCTGCCAGTCGAGCCACCAGAAATCGACTCCCTGACGCTCCAGGGGGCGGATGACGCTGGCAAAATAGGCGTCGGCCCACTCCTTCTGGGACATCCGGTATGGCACGCTTGCCCTGTATTCGGCCTTGCCCACGGGCCCCTTGTTGCCGGCGTAAAGGTATCCGCCGTCTCCGAAGACATAGCCCTCGGGACCGTCATAATCCCCGGTACGCGACAGGTAGTCCGCCACGAAGGCTGGATAGCACTCCTCGAAAGGACGTATGCCCGATGCAGGATGAAGATTGAGCGCCGTCCTGTATCCCATCGAATGCAGTTCGCCAAGGAAGCCCTCGGGATCCGGGAAGAGGTCGCGGTTCCAGGTGTAACCGGTCCAGCCGCGACGCTGGTCGAAGTCGTCGTGGCCCAGGCGCTTGCCCATATCCTTGTAGGTGTAGTGCCAGTCCATATCGATTATCATAACGTCCATCGGGACGCCGTGCTCCTTCATCTCGCGGCCCAGGGCAAGCATTTCGTCGTCGGTGAAGATCCAATAGCGGCTCCACCAATAGCCGAAGGTGTATTTGGGAGGCATGGGAATGCGTCCCGCCACCTTGACGAAGTCGCCGAGGGCGGCGGTATAATCGTGACCGTAGGCAAAGAGGTACCAGTCCAGGCGGTCCCCCGCCGGCCTCGCGGTCACCCATTCATCAGCGCCGAACAGATGCCGCTGCGATTCATCCACAAGCGCCCAGCCGTCGCGCGAAAGTATGCCGTCTTCCAGTTCCTTCTCCCTGTACGAAAGCTGCCCGAATCCGAGGCAGCCGTCCAGCGTACGGGTGGTGCCCTTGAGGTTGCCGGACGGGGCCATTCCGGGCCTCCAGGTGCCGGAGCGGAATTTCACCGACAGGTTGTCCGGAGAGAATTTTCCACCCTTGTACGTGAGCGTGAGGCCGCCGGTCCTGATTGTCAGCACTCCCCCTTTGACCGAACTTGAAAATGCCGGAACAGGGAGTCTGCGGTTGACGATGGCAAGCGACGCACGGTCCTCGAAGATGCCGTCTTCAGCCCATTCCATTCGGACGAGGCGGTCTGTCAGGACGGTAAAACGGGCGTTGTCAAACTTGACGACGACGGACGGATCGGCCACCGGGTCATTCTGGGCGGATGCCGCCAGAAGGGGCAGCACAAGGGCCGCCAGGGCAAGGAATAATCTCTTAAACATACTTACGCGAATGTAGGAATATTTTTTTACATTTGCGGAAACGCAGACCGACATCATATGAAACATCTACGCATTTTCTCAGTCCTTGCAGCCCTTCTGCTCGGCACGGCCGCCCTTGCCCAGACCCCCGAAGAGATCATCACCAACATGGACAAGGAGATGAGCAGATACGACGAAGCCGACGGCGTCGTGATGACAGTCGACATCAAGATGCCCATCCTCGGCACAATGTCCTCCAGGACCTGGACCCTCGGAAACAAAAACCGCGTGGAAGCAAGCGCCATGGGTGCCACCATCGTCACATGGGATGACGGCACCACCACCTGGACCTACGACGGCAAGAACAACGAAGTCACGATTGAGAAATCCAAGATAAACAAGGACGGCATCAAAGACACCTCCGACGGCGACCTGAGCATGTTCAACGGCATCACCGAAGGCTACGACCTCTCAATTACCAAAGAGACCGACAAGGCCTGGTACATCAGGTGCAGGAAAAACAAATCCAACACCGACAAGGACGCACCCAAGAATATGGACATAGTGGTCGCCAAGGACTCTTATTATCCCCTTAGCCTTACCGCAAGCGCCGGAGGAATGGAGATTACCATGAAAGGCATTTCCTTCGGCGTAAAAGAAGAGGAAGTCACCTTCAATCAGGCTGACTTCCCCAATGCTACTGTCGTAGATAAACGATAGGACTTAATTCTCCGAAAGACTCAGCAGCGAATCCACCTGCACGCCTGCCGGGAAACCGGCGGTGCGGGGGACGTCCGTTATGTCTATGATGAAATTGAGATAGACTGCGGCGGGGCTGAACTTACGCACCAGGGATACAGCCGCCCCGGCGGTGCCTCCGGTGGCGAGGATGTCGTCGTGGATGAGGACGACGTCGCCGGGGGAGATGGCGTCGGAGTGAATCTCGATGGTGTCGGTGCCGTATTCCTTGGCGTAGGACTCGCTGACGGTCTGCGCCGGGAGCTTGCCGGGCTTGCGGATGGGGACGAAGCCCGCGCCGAGCCGGCAGGCGACGGCGGCGGCGGCGATGAAGCCGCGCGACTCGATGCCGACTACCTTGGTAACACCCTTGTCTTTATACAGATTGCATATTCGGCTCACGACCTCCTCCATGCAGGCGGGGTCCTTGAACAGTGTGGTTACGTCGAAGAACTGGATTCCCTTCAGGGGGAAATCGGGCACGATGCGGAGATTGTCTATTAACTGCTGGTCTGTCATAGTCCTACAAATATAACCAGAATATGCCGGAATAGCAACGGAATTGTGCGGTTTTATCCGGCTTTATCGCTTGAGGCGCTCTATCAGTTCGTTGCCAAGGGCTTCCTTGACGCGGATGTGGTCCAGCACGGCGGTTACGAAGGAATTGGACTCGAAGTCGCCGCGCACCTCGCTGAAGTCCTGCTCCTTGACGGCGCGGGTGCCGTCGGCGCCGAATCCGGTCATCGCCGCCAGGCTGAATTCCTTGCGGGCGTCTTCGTAGAGTTCGCGGTCGAGGCCTATCACGGCGGCCTTCCATCGCTCGACGATATCTATCACCTGCGCCTTCGTGATGTTCTGCAGTGGCATTCCGAAGAAGTCGGCGTACTTGTCGTAAGCCCAGGTCCATTCGGCCTCATAGTAGCGGGCGTGGAGGTCGCGCAGGCCGTCGGAGAGGCCCTTGAGGTCCAAGGAGCCGGATTCGGTGCCGTCGAGCAGGCCGGATATGGCAGCCTTGGGGGCGATGAGGCCGGCAAGGTCGAGCCAGTCGCCGGTCCCGATGGGGCAGGTGGGCTTGAGGGCCTCGCGCAGATCGTCGTCGGACGCGCCTGCGGGCAGGTTTTCCAGCTTCTTGATGATGGAGTTGCCCAGGAACTTGGTGATGGCGGTCTCGTAGTATCGGATGCCCTCGCGAAGGGATTTGTTGCGTATCTTGGTGCTGTGGTAGGAATAGACGTCGGAGAGTTCGCCGGAGGAATACTGGAGGTTGCGCAGCAGCTTGATGCCCTTCATCATCTTCTGGATGGTGTAGGGACTCAGGAGGTTGTAGTTGATGCTGTCAAGTCTGTCCGGGTCGGTGCGGGCGTCGCGGCGGGGCCATTTCTGGGCGTCGCGCACGGTACCGACGCTGCGCAGGTTGACTCCGGGGACCAGATACGTGGTGTTCTGCTGCTCGATGAGGTATGAGAACGGCAGGGACGAGGTATCCGAATGCGTGACGTGGCGTCCCATCACCAGCGAGAAGGCGCCGACGCGCGCCGGCCAGAGGATGTATGAGTCGGATGCGGTCTTGGCTCCCCTTTCCAGGATGCCCTGGTGGATGGGCCCGAGCTTGTACATATGGTTGCTCTGGTTGGAGCCGCTGCCGGCGTTCATGAAGGAGAAGAGGCCGGCGATGAGCAGCGTGCTCTTGTGGTGCGTGACGGTGAAGGGGCCGGCGAAAATGGCGCAGGCCTCGCCGTTCTCTCCCTGGCAGTTGCTGAAGAAGAGGGAATCGGAGGCGCTGTAGCCGTGACCGAGGTGGCATCCCTGGCCGACGAAACAGCGGAGAAGGGACGTGCCGTCGGCAACATGGGTGCCGCTGCAGATGATGAAGTCGTCGGCGATGACGCCATGTCCGATGATTACGGGGGCCGACGGGTTGCTGCAGACGCTGCCGTTGCGAAGACGGCTGACGCCGCTGATGACGGCATTGTCGCCGATGCATACGCCGTTGATATGGCGGGAGTTGCGTATGGAGACATTGTTGCCGACGGTACCGCGTTCGCTGGTCTTTCCGGCAGCGTAGTCCTGCACCATCCTGTCGATACGGGCAATGAGTTCCGGCCTGTGGCGGTACATTGCCTGCACGTACGCCACCTGGGCGGACAGGCGGTCGTAAATCCTCACCTCGCGCCCTCCGGTCTCATTGAGCACCGACACCTGCACCCCGTTGCCGAAGGAACAAGGGCCCTCGGTAACCATCAGGTCAACGTTGTCGATACAGGTATGCGACCCGATATCGTAGTTTGCAATGTAATTGCTGATATTCTCGACGAGACTGTCGTCGCCCACGGTAACGTTATGGAGCGTGGCGTTCCAAACGCCCGAATGCTTGCGTATCCCCCCGGGAAGCGTAAATGATTCATTGAACCGTCCAAGGCGCACAGTGCCGCTGAACCGCACGGTACGCACATATTCCAACGACTGCGGGTCGGAAATCTCCACCCCCGCCCAATCCTCAGCCCGGCATCCCCGGGAGATGAGGAAATCTATTTCTGTTTGTGATAATTTTCTGTAGGTCATGAGTGCAAAGATAGCATAAATTTGAAATACGGACTAAATTGGTTATCTTTGCATGATATGAAATCAATCCTCGGAATTGGCAATGCCCTCACGGACATTCTGGCCGTGCTGCCGGATGACAGCCTGCTGAAGACCTACCATCTGCCCAAGGGCAGCATGCAGCACGTCGACATGGAAACCGGCGACAAGATTTGGGCCGCACTCAAGCCTCTGGGCGTCAAATATGTAGCTGGTGGCAGCGCCGCCAATACCATCGTCTGCACATCCATTTTCGGTATGCCGTCGAGTTTCATCGGGAAGATCGGTGATGACGAGCTTGGCCTGCTCTTCAAGAGCGACCAGGAGCAGTACGGAGTCAACACCCTGCTGCTCAAGAGCGAGCGTTCCAGCGGCCGGTCGATGGTATTCGTTAGCGGAGGCAACGCCGAGCGCACTTTCGCAGTCTATCTGGGCGCCGCGCTCGACCTCGGCCCCGAGGACCTCAAGCCTGAATATTTCGCCGGGCACGACTACTTCCACATCGAGGGTTACCTCGTTCAGAACCAGGCGCTTATCCGCCACGCGGTGGAGATGGCCCACGACGCCGGATGCCTCATTTCGCTCGATATGGCATCGTACAACGTCGTTGAAAGCAACAACGCATTCCTGCATGACATCGTCGACCGCTACGTCGATATTGTCTTCGCCAACGAGACCGAAGCCCGCGCGTTCACCAAGCTTGACAACGTCGAGCAGTCCCTTGAAGAGATCAGCCAGCACTGCAAGATTGCAGTCCTGAAGGTCGGCAAGGACGGCAGCTGGGTCAAGTCCGGAGACGAACAGTATTACATCCCCGCCTGGCCCGCCGCCACCATCGACGCCACCGGCGCAGGAGACACATACGCCGCAGGCTTCATCTACGCACACTCCCTGGGCATGCCGCTCAAGGTCTGCGGAGAGATCGGTTCCATCATCGCCGCCAAGGTCGTCGAGGTCATCGGCACCAAGATCGACATTCCCCGCTGGAGGGACGCCAAGACCGAAATCCGCCAGCTCATTGCGGAAAACGGCGGCCCCGTATACAGCTTATAGTTCTAACCACCTCTAATAATGTTTGAAATTCTTACTAAAGAAATGCTGACCCCCGCCATCTGCCGGATGAAAGTCCGTGCACCGAGGCTTGCAGCAGCAGCGCAGCCGGGTCAGTTCCTCATCGTCCGCGCGGACGAGAAAGGTGAACGCATTCCCCTCACCATCAGCGATTACGACCGCAAGGAAGGAACCGTCACCATCGTTACCCAGAAAATCGGAGCGTCAAGCTCGGACATCATCGCCTTCGAGCCCGGCGAGTGCTTCGCCGACGTCGTAGGCCCCCTCGGTGTGGCATCCGAATTCGTCGAGATGGCCCCAGAAAAACTGGCTGAACAGAGGTATATCCTCATCGCCGGCGGCGTAGGTACGGCCCCCGTCTATCCCCAGGCCAAATGGCTCAAGGAGCACGGAATCCCCGTGGACGTCATCATCGGAGCCAAGACCAAGGACCTGCTCATCTACGTTGAAGAGATGCGCGGCGTGTGCGACAACCTCTTCGTCTGCACCGACGACGGCTCCGAGGGCTTCAAGGGTATGGGTACCAATATGCTGGAGCACGTCGTGGCCGAGGGTCACAAGTACACCCAGGCCGTCATCATCGGTCCCATGATCATGATGAAGTTCACCACCCTCACCTGCAAGAAACTCGGCATCCCCGCCACCGTCAGCCTTAACACCCTTATGGTGGACGGCACCGGTATGTGCGGAGCCTGCCGCGTGAGCGTCGGAGGCAAGACCAGGTTCGCCTGCGTGGAAGGACCTGAATTCGACGGTTACGAGGTCGATTTCGACGAGGCAATGCGCCGTCAGGGCCAGTACAAGGCAGAAGAGGCTGCCACCAATGAAAAACACGTCTGTAGAATAGGGAGAGGTTAATTATGGCAAACAGAATACCCAGAGTGGCGGTACGCGAACAGGATCCGAAGGTCCGCGCCACAAATTTCGAAGAAGTATGCTACGGTTACAACAGGGAAGAAGCGATGCTCGAGGCATCCAGGTGCCTGCATTGCAAGAATCCCCGCTGCGTAAGCGCCTGCCCCGTCAATATCCAGATTCCCGAATTCATCGCCAAGGTAGTCGAAGGTGACATCGAAGGTGCAGCCTCCGTCATCGCCGCCGACAGCTCCCTTCCCGCCGTCTGCGGACGCGTCTGCCCGCAGGAGACACAGTGCGAGGGCAGCTGCATCCTCGGTGTGAAGGGCGAGCCCGTGGCCATCGGCAAACTTGAAAGGTTCGTCGCCGACGAGACCCTCGGCAAGGCATCCACCACCGTCGCACCCGCCAACGGCATCAAGGTCGCGGTCGTAGGTTCCGGCCCTGCAGGCCTTGCCTGTGCATCCGACCTCGCAAAATGGGGTTACGACGTGACGATTTTCGAGGCCCTCCACAAGGCCGGCGGCGTGCTGGAATACGGCATCCCCGAGTTCCGTCTGCCCAAGGACAAGGTCCTCAAGCACGAAATCGAAGAAGTCAAGAGGCTTGGCGTGAAAATAGAGACCGACGTCATCATCGGCAAGACCGTCACTATCGATTCGCTTATGGACGAGGAAGGCTTCAAGGCCGTTTTCATCGGCTCCGGAGCGGGTCTTCCCAAGTTTATGAACATCCCCGGCGAGAACCTCTGCGGCGTTTTCTCCGCCAATGAGTTCCTCACCCGCAACAACCTCATGAAGGCCTGGCGCGAGGATTATCTCACTCCTATCCACGCCGGCAAGAAGGTCTGCGTCGTGGGTGGCGGCAACGTCGCCATGGATGCTGCCCGCACCGCCCTGCGCCTTGGAGCCGAGGTACACATCGTGTACCGCCGTACCGAGGCTGAGCTTCCCGCACGCCGCGAGGAGGTCCATCACGCAATGGAGGAAGGCATCATCTTCGACATGCTGACCAATCCTGTCGAGGTTCTCGGTGACGAGAAGGGATGGGTACGCGCTCTCAAGTGCATCCGCATGGAACTTGGCGAGCCCGACGAAAGCGGCCGCCGCAGCCCCGTCGCCATCGAGGGCAGCGAGTTCGAGATCGAGACCGAGACCGTCATCATGGCTCTCGGAACTTCTCCCAACCCGATGATTTCCAAGGCCACCAAGGGCCTGGAGGTCAACCGCCGCGGCTGCCTCGTAGCCGACGAGAGCGGCGCGACCACCCGTCCCGGTGTCTTCGCCGGAGGCGACGCCGTCACCGGTGCCGCAACCGTCATCCTCGCCATGGGCGCCGGACGTACCGCTGCCAAGGCCATCGACGAATATCTCAAGAAATAGTCCTTTGCGACATACTGCTTTTACCTCCGGACGTTTGTTCGGAGGTATTTTATTTTATGGCAGGCAGCGCAGCTGCCGCTTTTCACGAAAAAAGGCCCGGGTCCTTTCGGACTCGAGCCTAGGCAGCGCAGCTGCCGCTTTTCACGAAAAAAGGCCCGGGTCCTTTCGGACTCGAGCCTTTCGTGAAAAGCGGCAGCTACCTACTCTCCCACCTGGTGGGGTAGTACCATCGGCGCTAGTGAGCTTAACTTCTCTGTTCGGGATGGGAAGAGGTGGATCCTCACCGCGATAACCGCCGCAGTATTTTACTTGAGAGAGATAATCTGGTTTCCTTGGCGCAAAGGAAAGATTTCGGGCTATTAGTACAGGTCGACTGAACACATTGCTGTGCGTACATCTCCTGCCTATCAACGTGGTAGTCTCCCACGACCCTGTAAGGAAGTCTCATCTTGAAGACGGCTTCGCGCTTAGATGCTTTCAGCGCTTATCCTGACCCAGCGTGGATACTCGGCGATGCAGCTGGCGCCACAACCGATATACCAGAGGCTGGTCCGACCCGGTCCTCTCGTACTAAGGTCAGACCTTCGCAAACTTCCAACGCCCACAACAGATAGAGACCGAACTGTCTCACGAC
>CACZEU010000063.1 GCA_902780175.1 uncultured Bacteroidia bacterium | reverse complement strand
ACGCCGCTTTCAAAGGCCGACATCTGCGGCATCCTTCCCGACGTAAGTCCCACGACCGTGGAGGCTGTGCTTGGCGAGATGGTTCGTGGAGGACGTGTAAGGAGGATTGGCGCAGGACGCGCCTCTCGATATGTCAGGAGAACGTAACAATGCAAAGGAACGTGCTATGATTAAGCCAGAGCGACAACCACAACGGAAAGGAGATAGGACGCCACTCTGGCGCATTCACGGCGTTTACGTTCGAGCTCCCTCCTGACGGCAGGCGTCTGGAGATCGAGGTCGACAATTTCTTCGACTCCGACGTTCCCCCGATCTGCGGCGACTTCACGATGTACGGCGGCCTCTATCGCGGCGTCGAATTGATCGAGGCCGACCGGCGGGAGCTGGTGGGCGCGTTCTGCCGGAGCTGCGGCTACTGCATGCCCTGTCCGGCGGGCATCCCCATCAACAACGCCAACCGCATCACCCAGCTGCTGCAGCGCTCGCCCTGGGCGGGATGGATAACCCCCGAATGGCAAAAGCAGATGGAGAAGATCGAGGACTGCGTCCATTGCGGGGCCTGCGCGAAGAAGTGTCCCTACGGCCTGAAGCCCTTCGGCACGCCGTTCGCGCTTCACGGAGACGGTTTTTCCGTATCTTCTGCCGGTGCTGTCACTTCGTTTTCCGGTTCTGTTTCTTCTGAAACGCTGCTTACTTTTATAAGTGCACCGTGGAATTCAGGGTCCAGAATTCTGACCTGGATCATTCCGCCATCTTCGGTGATGATCTGATTGGCCACTGAGCCTTCTCCACGAACACTGAACGGTATTGCATAGTTTCCGTCATTTATATCATCATTTAACTTAAGTTCCACAGTTGCAATTACAGCACCTTCATTTAAGTTCGCGATATCGCAGAAAAGGCAGGATACAATTTCTGTTTTCTCATCTGACATATAACTTGATACTGAAGAATTTCTGTACACTCTGGAATTTTCATTATCCGGATCATCAGTATCTCCTGCCGTTACATTCAGCACAGTGAATTTGTCGGTATCAACTTCAAGAAAACCAAGTACTGAATTATAGGCTTCCTTTACATCCGTTGTCCTTATCTTTAACTTAACTGTATCTCCTGCCTTTGCTTCATAAATACCTGCCTCCACAGTAAATGCCGCCGGATCACCGGTAAGATGATATTCTGTTACCGGCTGGCCTGTTTCTTCATTTATATATTCACGGACTGTTGCGTGATTTCCGGTGTTTTCAGCTTCATTTCCATTATAGTATTCTTCTTCAACAGGCTCAGGCATTATTGTTTCTTCCGAACCTTCACCGACTTTTATCAGTGCACCCAGAAAATCAGGATCCAGATCATCTATACAGAATCCGTTTTCGTCTTCTCCGTTGTACTGGACCCCCATTGTTTCGCCTTTAGGATCGATGAAAGGAATCGCATAAGTTCCGTCCTTTACATTATCATTGATCTTAAGTTCCAGAGTCACAAAAACAGTATCCTCTTCTATGTTTTCGAGATCATTGTAAAGGAAGCAGACTTTTTCTGTGTTCTCACCAGTCTTATTACTGAGGACTGTAGTGTTTTTATATATTGCTGAATTTTCATTATCAGGATCATCAGTATCTCCCGGAGTCACACTCAGCACACTGAAAACATCAGTATTAACATTTAAGCGTCCGACAATTCCGCAGAATGCTTCCTTTATATCAGTTGCCTTTATCTTTACTTTAACCGTGTCTCCTGCATTTGCCTCATAAACACCCGCATCAACAGTAAATGCCGGTGAACTGTCAGCAGGACGGCTTGAAACTGCCGGCTGCTCTGCAGCAGGGGCTTTTGCAGCGGCCGGCTCCTTCGCCTTTGCCTGGCGGGGACGGCCCCTCTTGGGTTTCTCCGCTATGGGTTTGAGCGATTCCGCCTTGGCCTCGGCGTCCAGGACGGCGTATCCGAGGTCTTCGAGTGATGTGTGTTTGTTGAATTTGATTTTAAGCTCTTTGGCCAACGCCTCAAGCTGTTCTCTGCTCATAGCACTGAGCTCGGCGAGTTTGTGTGTCATATGTAAATGATAGGGGAGACTGTTGATTGAACGTGCAAATATAAGAAAAAATTCTTAATTTCGCGATATGAAACAATTACTCATCATCATACTTCGGGCGGCAGGTGCGCTGCTGCTGCTTGCAATGATTGTCATCACCGTTTTCTCGGTGTCGCCCATATACCGTTTCAGCCGTCCCCAGCCGTTCTCCGGTCCCGACATATACAATCCCTACGAAGGTTTCTCCGGAAGCTGGAAAAAGGCTTGTTTCCACACCCATACACGGGTAGACAACATCCTCAACGAATGTCCGGAATACCCCGATGTGGTTTATGAGGATTACAAAAAACTCGGATACGACATCCTCACATTCTCCAACCACAACCAGCTCACCACCCACCCCTGCGACAGCTCCCTTCAGGTCAACGTATATGAGCACGGGTATAGCCTGGCCCAGTTCCACAAACTGGTGTTCAACCCCTCCAGGATGCACCTGTTCGACCATATCCTCCCCGTTCTCGCGTCCCAGAAGCAGTGGCAGTACGATTACCTCGGCTCTGACGCCGACTTCATCGTGATGAACCACCCCGACCGCACCCGCTTCCACGGCGCCCGTGCGATGCGCCTCCTCACCGGATACCAGTTCATCGAAGGAGAATGCGGCTACGACTCCGGCCTCATCCGCTGGGACCAGGGCCTCAGCGCCGGCCATTATTCATACAACCTCCTGAGCGACGACTGCCACGATTCCCGCAACCACCGCAAGATCGCCCGCCGCTGTACCTGGATTGACGTTCCGTCCGGCCGTTATGAAGACCTCGCACCGGTGCTTGCCGCCGGCCGGTTCTTTACAATGCGCATTCCCGATTTCGGCGACGGCGACTGGAACGAAAAATACGCCGGCAACGCCAGCCTTCCCGTCATCACGGATGCAGGCGTCCGCGGCGATTCCGTCTATGTCTGCCTTTCAGCGCCCGCGCGCATAGAAGCCCGTGGCCAGGACCATGCCCTGCTGTCGGAAACCACAGGTACGGCGATGACCTATAAACTTGGCGAAGACGAGCCCTACGTCCGTTTTGCCGCTTATTTCGATAACGGTGTAGTGGCATATACCAACGCCTTCGCCCGTTACAACGCCCGCATTACGGACTCGCCTTATGTGGTAAGCCCTCACAGGGTTAATATATTCCTTACGATATTATTCAACCTCGGCCTGCTTATCCTGCTCATCGCAGAGTTCATGGCCCTCAGGTTTGTTCTGACGTATGTAAAAAAGAAATCCCGGCCGACGGTCGAGCAGCTGCGCTTCCGGGGCATCGTCCCTTAGCCTCTCGGCTTTCCCGGGCTCATCCTTCAGCACGAAATAGCAAGGCTTGTCGATCGGTCCCCGGCACAGCCAGTCAAAGTCGTCGCAGTTGTTCTGCGGCTGCCTGTCCGTATAGAAATACTGTGCGTAGCTCTTGAAGTATGCCGGTTTGACGTAGCAGTCCTCGCCCTGTCTTTCGATATAGAAATCTACTGCACCCGCCTGGCTGTACTTTTCCACCTCCGGCACGGCGCAGATTATTGCCGTCAGGGCGAAAACCAGCTGCCCGCATGCCAGGACGGCGAAACTGCGGCCGCTGTGCTTCCTGCGGAAGGCAATGCAGAACCAGACGGTCGCTCCTATAAGTATCAGTCCGACGAACGGCACCCAGGCCGCCCAATGGGATTCTGCACTCATGCAGCTCACGGCAAAAGGATCCTGCACGTACGGGATAATCTTCTCCTTGAACCTGTCGAACTGGGTAAGGCCCGTCAGCAGCAGACCGAAGACGGAAGCGAACAGGATAATCAGTATCCGCTGATACCGGCGGAACTTCAGCTGGCCGTCTGTCATCCGCGCCGCTGCCCACGCCGCAAAATAAGAAATAGGGAAGTAGCAGAAGGATGAATAATGGACAATCTTGGTGCGGACGATGGTAAACAGTATGAGCACCACCCAGAATGCAACGGACATCCACTGGAAGAGGCCATCGGTGTTCCGGGTACCGTCACCCCTCTCGAACGCCGACAATGCGAATATTGAGGCTGGGGTGACGCCAACAAGGAGAATTACGAAATGATATAGCAGGAAGCCTCCGTGCCCCGCATCCTTTGTCTCGAACAGGCGTATCTGATAAAGGATGAAATCCCGTATGACGTCCCCGTGCCCCGAAGCGGCAAGCACGATGAACCAGGCACCTCCCACAAGGGCCAGCACGGCAAAAAACACTCCAACGTCCTTCCATCGGAAGGTAAAACGGAAGCGTTTGATTATGAGCCAGACGCCGACGGTAAGGCAGAATATGAGAAAGCCCACGGGCCCTTTTGTCATAACCGCGAGGGCGTTGAAAAGGCCGCTCAGTGCCGCCGCCCCGATGCTGTTGCGTTCTGCGTACCGTGAGAAGCAGTAAATGCCAAGGAATATGAACAGGTTGAACCAGGGGTCGATTATTCCCGACTTGAAATAGAAGAACGGCAGGAACGATATGCCGTACATCATTGCCCACAGCAGGCCGAAACGTTCGTCCTCCCTCTTCCGTCCTATGTTGAACAGGACCAGCAAGGTGACGATTCCGGCAATGACATTGGGGAAGCGTGCGGCGAATTCTCCCACGCCGAAGGCCTTCATGCTCAGGGCCTGCATCCAGATGAAAAGGGGCGGCTTTTCCCAGAACGGACGGAAATTGATCTGCACGTTGAACCAGTCGCCGGTGACGATCATCTCGCGGGCGGATTCGGCAAAATTGATTTCGTCCCAGTCAAACAGCCTCACGCCGCCGATGCCCGGAAGGAACAGCAGGGTCCCAAGGACGGCCAGAAGAATGATCAGCAGAAGGGTGCGGCGGCTCATTTATGGAAGACGATGAACTTTTTGGCGGTAAAGTTCCAGATGAACACCAGAACGCTTGCGATCAACTTGGACAGAAGATAGAATATGTCGATTTTTTCCGCAAGAAGCCACATGAAAAATTCGGTGAGGAGGAGGCCCACCACTCCGATGCTCAGGAAGGCCGTTGCCTCCGCCGCCTTGCTCTTGAACCTGTGGGAATCGAACACCCAATGGGTGCTGAGAATATAGGTTACGGAGAGCCCTGATATGAATGCGATTGCAGTCCAGAGGAGCAGGAGATCCTCGCCGAAGAACTCAGTGAGTATCGTCAGGATGAGGAAGTCTACCGCCGTTGCGGCAAACCCCGACAGCCCGTAACGGAAGAGCTGTACCCAGACGTTGGCGGTCTTTTCCTTGAACAGTTGACGGGGCTTCATGGCTTCGGGAACAGTTTGGATCGCATAAGGTGCCATTTGCAAAGGCGGTAAGTGAGGCTCACCCTCAATACGCCGAGGCCATAGACGCAGCTGCGTGCCAGGTTGATGGAAGACGCTTCCTCGAAGTACTTCGTGGGGCAGGTGACTTCACCTATCCTGAAGCCTTCCCAGAACACCATGGCCGCCATCTCGTTGTCGAAGATGAAGTCGTCTGAGCAGCGTTCGAAATCGACCTTCCGGAGGACTTCTGCGCTGAATGCGCGGTATCCGGTATGGTATTCGGACAGCTTCTCTCCGAGAAAAACGTTCTGGGTGAAAGTCAGGAAGCGGTTGGAAATGTACTTGACCAGAGGCATTCCGCCCTTGAGCGCACCTCCTCCGAGGATGCGTGAAGCGAACACCACAGGATAGACGCCGTTGGCGATGATGTACGCCATCGATTCAATCAGGAGCGGGGTGTACTGGTAATCCGGATGGAGCATAATGACGATGTCGGCGCCGATCTCGAGGGCCCTCTTGTAGCAGGTCTTCTGGTTGCCGCCGTATCCTCTGTTCCTGGGGTGCACCAGGATTTCCTTTATGCCGAGTTCGCGGGCCTTTGCGACGGTGCCGTCGCGGCTGCAGTCGTCGGTGAGGATTATTTCGTCAACGATGTCGCGGGGGATCTCCGCAAGCGTCTGCTCGAGAGTCTTTTCCGCGTTGTACGCGGGCATCACGACCACTATTTTCCTGCCCCGTATCATCAGTTGTCCCAGTAGCTGCTGCTCTTCTTCAGCTGGAGTATGTCCGCAAGCGCCGCAGCATTTGCCGCTATACGGAACTGATAGGACGCCCAGGTTCCGGTCGGGACCCAGGAAACCGATATGTTGAAGCAGTGCAGGTCGTAGGTGAAGCTGAACTGCGTGGTGGTAAGTTTCATCGCCTGGAGGTCGAAGCCGGAGCTGGCGTTGATGCTGAGGCGCGGCGTGAGGCGTATATTGCCGCTGGCCTGCAGGGTCTGGGTTATGTTGTTCTTGGTCTCAAGCACTCCTTCCTTCATAAGGTACTGCTTAGACAGGCTGAACGAATAACTGAGGTTAAGGGACCAGGGGACGTCGGGGTTGGTGTAATACAGCCAGCCGCCGGGGATGTATTCTCCGGTGACCGGGTGATAGTAATATCTCTGGTAATAGCTGGCGGCGCCGTTGACGGTGGAACCCGTGCCGCGGCCCGTGGGGTCCTTGCAGCCGTCGTTGCCCTGTATCTTGCCGTCTCCGGAAATGGAGTAGGACGCCGAGGCGGAGACGTTGTTGAGACGCAGCAGGCCCTGGCCCTCAGTGAGGGCGAATTTGGATATCCTCCTTCCGGTGGAGCCGATGGCGTAAGGGTCGAAGGTGGCGTTGGCGCTCATGGAAACTTTCTCGAACAGGGACGTGGACATCGAAATGTTGACGGGGCTCATGTTGAGAGAGTCGGCGAGGAAATTGTATCCGGTCGAGATGTTCAGCTGGTCGATGAGCTTTACCTTCTTGGTGCCGGTGCCGGTGGTGTCTGCAAAATCGCGGACCTTGGCCTCGAGGTTGTTGCCGATGGAGATGTTGGCCGAAGCCGACCTGCCCTTGCCGGGAGGGGCGTTGAGACTGCCCTGGTAGATGTTGTAGTCGTAGGTCTTCTCCTGACCGTGGATATCGGTGTAGTTGAGCGTCCTGTAGCCGTTGGCGAAGGTGCCGAGCTCCGGCGCGAAGTTCATCGAGACGGATGGCGATACGACGTGCCTGATAGCCTGCACCTTGCTGAATTTTCCGAACTGGTACATACCGTAGAGGCGCGTGGTAAGGGCTAAGGATCCGGAGTAGCGCTGGGTTATTCCGAAGGTGTTGAACTGGCTGCTGGCCTGTTCTTCGACCTTGTCCGTCTCCGGGTTGTAGGCGTATTCCTTCTTGCGGAACTGCCAGGCCATCGCGTACGAGACGGACGGGTTGACATTGAGGTATTTGAACAGCTGGAAGTTGGGAAGACCGATGCTGAAGTTGTGGTTCATTCCGTTCTGGAACTTGTCCAGGAATCCCTCCTTGCCGAATTCGGAAGCCTTGAAATTGATCTTGTTCTGCAGGGACGTATTGTAGCCGATTGAAATCTTCTCGTAGAAGCGTTCCTTTCCTACCCTTACCTTGCGCTTGAAGGGGTAGAACGTACTTACCGACAGCGTGATGTTAGGCAGGGTGAACGCGTACGAAGAGTCCCTGGAACTCTGCGAGTGCAGGGCATTGAGGCTCATGTTGACCTTGCCGTTCCAGTTCCTGGCGTAGGAGATGGAGGATGAAATCTGGTTCTGGAGGGCCTCGTTGACGGAACGGGAATTATACTTGTTGTTGCCCGGGGACGAGAAGTTGACGGACGCGCTGAATGACGTTCCGGGATGGGCCTTGGAGTCCTGGGAATGGGACCATTTGACGGAGAAGTTGTCGAACTGCTGGAAATCCGGGGTCTCCGGCTCGCCGGTCTGGTCATGGGAATAGGTGAATCCGAAGCTTCCGGTGAATTTGTACTTCACCATATACCTGGAGTTTACATTGACGGCCCACGATCCGAGGGTGTAATAGTCGCCGGTAAGCGAAAGGTCCAGGTAGTCTCCGAATACGAAATACATGCCGGCGTCGCGCATGTAGAAGCCTCGGGCGTTCTCCTCGCCGAAGTTGGGCATCAGGAGGCCGGTGGCCCTTTCGGGACGCTTGGGGATGAATCCGAAAGGCAGACCGACGAAGGGAAGCTTGACGTCTTCAACGACGAGGTATGCGGGGCCGAAAACCGTCTTCTGGGTGGGCTTGGTCATGACCTTGGCGGCCGTGAGAGCAAGGTAGTAATGCGGGTTGTCCAGCTCACATACGGTGTATTTGCCGTCGGTCATGTTGATGCTTTCGTCAGGCATCATCTTGACCTTGCCGCCGTGCAGCAGGGCGTTCTCTTCGGTGGTTATGATGTTCTTGATGGATGACTTCTTGGTGTTGAAATTGTATTTCACCTCATCCATGTTGTAAGTCTTGCCTTTCTGCATCATTACCGGACGGCCCTGCCATTCTCCGGAGACGGAATCGTAGATGCCCTTGGCGAACACGGTGCCGGTGTTCATGTCGTACTGCATGTAGGCGGCGGTGAGCTTGATGTCCTGGTATTCGACGGTGACGTCGCCGTAGTAGTAGATCAGCCTCTTGCCGTCGGAGAATACTTCCACGATGGAGTCCTTGGCCTGCGAGAATGCAGGAGCCTCCAGGGAGCTCTTGCTCCGCAGGGCTGCGGAATCGGCCCTGTGAAGGGAATCGGCCCTGTGCAGTGAGTCCAGGCGGGCGAGGCCTGCCGAGTCGAGCTCCACCGTTTTCCGGGTTCTCGGGACGGCGCTGCTGAATACCTGCCGCGGCCCTCTGCGCCCTACGGTCTGGGCGTCGAGGGAGAGGAAGGGCAGGATCAGCAGAAGACCTGCAAAAACCAATCGCCTGAAAGTGTTCAAATTATCAAATTTTTCATTAAATTTGCAATCGACAAATTTAGCATTTATTTTTGAAACGCACAATTTACTTGCTCCTTGCCGCCGTCCTTACGTGCTTTTCTGCAGGAGCGCAGGATTTCAGCCTGTCAACTGTCGTGATTGATGCCGGTCACGGCGGGACCGACCCGGGTGCGGTCAGCAGGGACGGCAAGAATTACGAAAAGACGTTCACTCTCGACATCGCCAAAAAACTCTCCGACAAAATCAAGGCCGAATGTCCCGGGGTCAAGGTAATCCTCACCCGCGACAAGGACAGGAGCGTTGCTCTCAATGACCGTGCCGCAATTGCAAATAAAGTAGGGGCCGACCTCTTTATTTCCATTCATATCAATTCCGCATCCTCCACGAGCCCCAACGGATACTCCGTCCACGTCCTCGGAAAATCCTCCAACAAGAACCGCGACCTCTTTGCATACAACATGGACGTCTGCAAGAGAGAGAACTCCGTAATCCTTCTGGAAGACGATTACACTACAAAATACCAGGGTTTCGATCCGTCTGACCCTGAGTCCTTTATATTTCTTCAGCTGATGCAGAACTCCAACCTCGAGCAAAGCCTTGCCTTTGCTGAGTTGGTGGCGGACAGTTTGAAGGGCGGCCCCATTTCCACAGGCCGCGGAATCTGGCAGGATCCGTTCCTCGTCCTCTGGCGTACGTCCATGCCGGCCGTTCTCATCGAACTCGGTTTCATTTCCAATTCCAATGACCTTGCAGTACTGAAGAAGGATTCCGACCGCGACAAGATAGCCGCGCGCCTCTGCAAGGCCTTCAAGAAATACAAGGCGGCCTACGACGGCACCATGGTGCTCGACGTGGAAGTGGAAGACACAGCCAAGGAAGGTGCCGGCCAGGAGGTGAAGGAAGAAAGCGTCCGGGAGACGGTAAAGAAGGAGGAACCGAAGAAGGAGGCAGTGAAAAAGGAGGAATCCGTGAAGAAGGAAGACGTGAAAAAGCAGGAACCGAAGAAAGCGGATCTTTCCGGAACCAGGTACGGCATCCAGATCTTTGCCGGCGCCAGAAAGATTCCCGCAACCGACAGGGCATTCCTGGGATACGAGCCTTACATATACAACAACGGCAAACTATATAAATATATTATCGCCGTTGAAAACGACATCGCCGCGACCCGCAAGCATCTGCCCGAAGTGAGGAAAAAATATCCCGACGCTTTTGTGGTCAAAATTGAGGAGAGCGGAGTTTCCATTGCCCGCTGAGCCTTTTGCCATTTGCATTTTTTTATCGCCTATAAACGGATAGAATGCATATAAATCCAAATACGCCTAAATTGGACAATGTCTATTTTAGAAAGGATATGAAATATATGCAATTACGAAAATAGCTCATTTGTATATATCTGGAAATAAGCAACTTATAAATTAGCCGTTTCCAATCTTCGGTCTTAATATTTAAGCGATAAAAAATTAAAAAAACAATAGGAAAATAATTTTTTTATAACTTTTTTTTCAACCACATTTGCATTCGCTCCGGCAGTTTTGGCGGGGCGTTTGTTGTCCAATGAACGAAAGCGAACGTCATATAAGCGTCTGGAACCATTTCCTTAAGATGGTAGCCGATATCGTGGAACCTCAGAAGTTCCAGAATTGGTTCACCAAGGTCCGGCCCGTATCCCTGGTGGACTCCACCCTCACGGTGGAAGTCCCGTCCGATTTC
>CACZEU010000062.1 GCA_902780175.1 uncultured Bacteroidia bacterium | reverse complement strand
ATCGGCAAATATCTTAAGTATCTTACGACCTTTAAGTTCTGGAAGGAGCTGTTTATCATGACTTTCGGCATGCTCATGTGCTCCGCTGCAGTCTATTATTTCATGATGCCCAGCAAACTGGTGGTCGGTTCCATGACCGGCTTGTCCATAGTTATCGCAAATGTGGCCACGATGCTTGGCATGCCTCTCAAGGTCTCGGTGGTAGTCACGGTCATCAACGCCATCCTCCTCCTTCTCGCCTGGATACTCATAGGCAAGGAATTCGGCGCCAAGACCGTCTATACCGCAATGATACTCGGTCCGCTCATCGCATTCTGGGAGAAGGTCCTTCCGTACGAAAGGTTCCTCGAACCCGGCCAGACTTCCATCATGGGCGACATCTGGTTCGACCTGCTGGCCTTCGTGCTCATCCTCAGCGCATCCCAGGCCCTCCTTTTCCATATCAACGCATCCACCGGCGGCCTGGATATCCTTGCCAAGATAGTCAACAAGTTCTTCCATCTGGATATCGGCACGTCCGTTACTGTCGCAGGTGCGATCATCTGCTGTACCGCATTTGCCATCAACCCCTTCAGGCTCGTTGTCATCGGCCTCATGGGAACCTGGATCAACGGCCTTACCATCGACTATTTCACGGCCGGCCTCAACCGCCGCAAGCGCGTGTGCATCATATCCCTGCGGTATGAAGAGGTACGCGAATTCATCGTAAACAAACTGCACCGCGGATGCTCCCTCTATGAGATGGAGGGCGGTTATTCAGGAGAATATACCAAGGAAATCCAGGTGCTCCTCACCAAGACGGAGTTCTCCGACCTGATGGAATTCATGCGCAAGAACGACATCCACTCGTTCGTTACCGCCGGCAACGTGAGCGAGGTTTACGGCCTGTGGAACAGTAAAAAGAAGAATAAGGCTTAGATATCGACGTCTTCCAACTCAGCCTCGCTGCGGAGGTTGGCGGTGATGAACTGCTGGCGCTCGACGGTATTCTGCCCCATATAGAAATCCATGATCTCGGCTATTGACTCTTCCTCGGCAAGGGAAACCTGGTCGAGGCGCATGTCGTCGCCTATAAAGTCCGAGAACTCGTCTGGACTGATTTCTCCGAGGCCTTTGAACCGGGTGATCTCCACTCCCGACTTGAGTGCGGCGATGGCCTTCTCCTTTTCCTCCCTGCTGTAGCAATAGCGGTTTTCCTTCTTGTTGCGGACGCGGAAGAGGGGAGTCTGGAGTATGTGGACGTGCCCGCGGCGGATCAGGTCGGGGTAGTACTTCATGAAAAAGGTGAGGACCAGCATGCGGATGTGCATGCCGTCGTCGTCGGCATCTGTCGCTACGATGATGTTGTTGTAGCGGAGACCGTCGAGGTCTTCCTCCACTCCAAGGGCGTTGACCAGCAGGTTGAGCTCTTCGTTCTCGGCAACCTTCTTGCGGCTCTCCTTGTAGCAGTTCATCGGCTTGCCCAGCAGGGAGAAGACCGCCTGGAAGTTGGCATTGCGTGCGCGGGTGATGGTTCCGCTTGCGGAGTCGCCCTCGGTGATGAAGATGCTGGATTTCTCTATGTTCTCCTGGGTCTTTTCGGTCTGCTTGTCGTTGAAGTGGAACTTGCAGTCGCGGAGCTTCTTGTTGTAGATGTTGCTCTTCTTGTTGCGCTCGCGGGTCTTCTTCTGGATGCCGGAAATCTCGATGCGCTCCTGCTGGGAGGCCTTGATCTTGTCTTCGATGACGGGGACTATCTCCTTGTGGATGCGGAGATAATTGTCGAGATTCTTGGCGACGAAATCGTTGACGAAACTGCGTATGGTGGGACCGATGTCGGTGTGGAGAGTGCCGTCCTTGTCGCGGGTCTGCTTTTCCCACATGTAGTTGGAGCCGAGCTTGGTCTTGGTCTGGCCCTCGAAGTTGGGCTCCTGGATCTGTATGCTGATGGCTCCGACGATGCCCTGGCGGCAGTCTGCCGGTTCGTAGTTCTTCTTGAAGAAGTCCTTGAGGGTCTTGGCGATGGCCTCGCGGTAGGCGGCGAGGTGGGTGCCGCCGTCGCGGGTGTTCTGGCCGTTGACGAAGGACGAGATGTTCTCTCCGTAAGAGTTGCCGTGGCTGAGGACTATCTCTATGTCGTCACCCTCCAGGTGGATGGGAGGGTAGAGGGGGTCTTCGGTGAGGTTGTCGTTCACGAGGTCGAGAAGGCCGTTCTGTGACAGGTAGGGGGTGTCGTTGAGCACCAGGGTGAGCCCCTTCTTGAGGTAGGAGTAGTTCTTGACCATGGTCTCGACGTAGTCCATATTGTAATGGAAATCGCCGAACATCATCCTGTCGGGGAAGAAACGCACCAGGGTGCCGTCCTTCTCCTTGGTGGGGCCTTTGCCGCTGTCTTTGAGCTCGCCTCTTTCGAACGAGGCCCAGGAGCATTCGCCCCCGCGGTGGGAACAGACGTAGAAACGCTCTGAAAGGGCGTTGACGGCCTTGGTGCCGACGCCGTTCAGACCGACGGACTTCTTGAAGGCCTTGTCGTCGAACTTGCCGCCGGTGTTGAGGATGCTGACGGCCTTGACGACGGAGTCGAGGGGGATGCCGCGGCCGAAGTCGCGTACCGTGACCTCATTGTCCTCTATGCGGATCTGGACCTGCTTGCCGTAGCCCATCGCGTATTCGTCGATGGAATTGTCCACGACTTCCTTGAGGAGGACGTAGATGCCGTCTCCCTGATTGCTGCCGTTACCCAGGCGGCCGATGTACATACCCGGGCGCATGCGGATGTGCTGTACGCCTTCCAGGGTGATTATGTTGTCGTCGGTGTATTTGATCTGTTCTGCCATCGTCTGAATGAGAAATCTCGCAAATATAGCAAAAAACCGGCGGAAAAACTATAGCCGTTTGACCCTGGAAACCTGCCGGATGGCGGAAATCTGCGATATCACCTTGTCCAGTTCGAGGCTGGAGGGGACGAACAGGCGGATGGTTATCTCGAAGGTGCCGTTCCTGTGATTCTCCGCCACGTTGAGCGAACGGATTGACGCCCGGAACTGGCCAGTGACCGTCATTATGGAACTGAGGACCGAATGTTCGGGCTCGGACGTGACGACCAGCGTGGCGAGGAAACTGCCGGCGGTGGCGGTATCCTGCCAGACGACCTTCTGGATGCGGTAGGGGTACCGTTCCAGGAGCCTGGCGGCGTTGGGGCAGGACATGCGGTGTATCTTGATGCCGGCGCTGCGGGTGACGAATCCGAAAACGTCGTCGCCGAATACCGGGTTGCAGCAGGCTGCCATCTTGTAATCCAGACCCTTGACGTCCTTGGCGTTGAGCACCAGTATGTCTTCTCCGCTGTCGGTGACGGGGATGAACCTTTTGTGGTCCTGCGCCTGGACTTCCTCGCGGGAGCCGGAAGCCTTTTCCTGTATGAAGGCCTTGATGTCGTTGACGTCAAGGGTGCCGTCTGCGATCGCCGCCATGAAGGGCATCACGGACTTGTATCCGTGCGCCTTCATGTATTCGGACTGCATGTCGTCCGGGAACTCGAGTTTCCAGTTGCGGAGGCGCCTTTCCAGGATTTCGCGGCCCTCGGTGGCGCGCTTGCGCTCTTCGGCGTCCAGTTCGAGCTTGATCTTGCTGCGGGCTTTGGAAGTCACCACCCAGCCGAGCCAGTCGCGGTTTGGACGCTGGTTCTTGGAAGTGAGAATCTCTACGGTGTCGCCGGTCTTTAGTTTCTCGTTGATCTTGACGGCCTTGCCGTTGACAAGTCCGCCGCTGCAGCGGGCGCCGAGACCGGAATGTATTCCGAATGCGAAGTCGAGCACGGAGGAACCGGCCTTGAGCATGCGGAGCTCTCCGCTTGGGGTGAAGACGAAGATTTCCTTGTCCGGAGGAGCGGGGAGGTCTTCCGCCGAGGCGACGAGAGGGTTGGACAGGGCGTCGCGCACGCTCTGCAGCCAGGTCTGTGTGGTGGACTCCTGCTGGATGCCCTTGTAGGCCCAGTGAGCGGCGGGGCCGTTCTCTGCTATATCGTCCATGCGGACGGTGCGTATCTGGACCTCAAGGTAGTTGCCGCGGGCGTTCTTGACCGTTATGTGAAGGGATTCGTATCCGCTCGGGCGGGGTTTGGTGATCCAGTCGCGCAGGCGCTTGGTGTCGGACTCGTATTCCTCGGTAACGTAGGAGAAAACCCTCCAGCAGAGGTCTTTCTCAAGTGTGCGGTCGGGTTCGCAGTCGATTATGAACCGGATGGCGAAAACGTCGTACACGCCCTCGAAGGGCACTTTCTGCACCTGCATCTTGCGCCAGATGGACCAGGCGCTCTTTGTGCGGACCTTCAGTTTGTAGTGGATGCCGGCGTCGGACAGTTTCTTCTTCAAGGGCTCGATGAACTCCTGCATAAGGCGCTCGCGGTCCTTCTCCGTAGCACGCAGTTTGTTGGTGATGGCGCGGTACTGCTCGGGCTCGGCGTGGCGGAAGTAGATGTCGCCCAGTTCGCTGTTTATCTTGTACAGTCCGAGTTGATGTGCCAGCGGCATATAGAGCATCAGCGTCTCCAGAAGTTTCTGGTCCCGGGACATCTTGGGGAACATCTCCAGGTGGCGCATGACCTCCAGGCGGTCGGCTATCTTGATGACGCTCACACGCGGGTCGGCCGAATACTGGACTATGAGTTTCTTGTAATTCTCAGCCTCCAGGCGGGTGTCCTTGGGCTTGATGGTGGATATCTTGTTGAGGCCGTCGACCATCAGCCGGACGTCCTGAGGGAATGCAGAGATGTCTATATCCTTGTGAACACGGGTGGCCTCGTGCAGGTACACGGCGGCGGCGCAGGAGTCGGGGAGACCGATTTCCTGCGTGACGATGTCCGCCACGCCGTCTGCATGCCCGATGAAAGGCGAGCCGTCATACCGGGTCTCGCCCTCGAGCGCCTGCACGGCTATCTGCCGCGCTGTTGATTTTAGCGAATCTTCCATACGGGGCAAATATAAAAATAAATTGGAAATCTAGTCCTTCCAGACTTTAAGATACTGCTGCAGGGCCCACATTTCGTCGCGGTAGCGGGCTGCGGCGGTGAAATCCAAGTCTGCGGCGGACTTTTTCATGCGGGCGCGGTCCTCTTCCACCATCTTTTCTATCTGCTGGCGGGACATGGAACGGATGACCGGATCCTGGAGGACGGCCGCAAGGTCGGCGCGGACGAATCCGTCCTCATAGGCGGCGCCGGATTCCCGCCGGGAATCGTGTCCGAGGCCCACTGAGACGCTGCCCTTGCCGAAGTCTGAAGGATTGGGGATATAGACCGGTGCGTCGTATGAATTGGCTGCCGACATGCGCCCGGTGGTGCCGCCGGCGAGCTTGGCGCCGACAGGTTTTGCGCCGCCGAGTTCGCTTGCGAGGGCATTGAGGCGCGTCTGGACCTGCTGGGGCGTAATGCCGTGCTGCTTGTTGTAGGCGATCTGGCGGGAGCGGCGGCGCTCTGTCTCGCGTATGGTCTGCTCCATCGACGGAGTGATGTGGTCGGCGTACATTATGACGAGGCCGTTGACGTTGCGGGCGGCGCGGCCGGCGGTCTGGGTGAGGGCGCGGCCGGTACGCAGGAAGCCTTCCTTGTCGGCGTCGAGTATGGCCACAAGAGAGACGGACGGTATGTCCAGGCCCTCGCGGAGCAGGTTGACTCCCACGAGCACGTCGAACAGTCCGTTCTTGAAGTCTTCTATGATTTCCACGCGCTCGGTGGTGTCCACGTCGGAATGGATGTAGCGGACGCGGACGCCGATTCGGCGCAGGTATTCGTCGAGTTCCTCGGCCATGCGCTTGGTGAGGGTGGTGACCAGCACGCGTTCATCGACCTCGGCCCTCTTGCGGATCTCCTCGACGAGGTCGTCGACCTGGCCTTCGATGGGACGTACCTCGATGGGAGGGTCCAGGAGGCCGGTGGGACGGACCACCTGTTCCACCACGAGGCCGCCGGACTTCTCCAGTTCGTAATCGGCCGGGGTGGCGCTCACGTACACCCTCTGGCCGGTCAGGGCCTCGAATTCTTCGAACTTGAGGGGACGGTTGTCGGAGGCGGCGGGCAGGCGGAATCCGTATTCCACCAGCACCGACTTGCGGGAATGGTCGCCGCCGTACATGGCCCGCACCTGCGGAAGCGTGACGTGGCTTTCGTCGATGAAAGTAATGAAATCCTTGGGAAAGTAGTCCAGCAGGCAGAAGGGACGTTCGCCCTCCCTGCGTCCGTCGAAGTAGCGGGAGTAATTCTCGATGCCGGGGCAGTAGCCCATCTCCTTTATCATCTCCAGGTCGTATTCGACCCTCTGCTTGAGGCGCTTGGCTTCCAGACCCTTGCCCTGGGACTCGAACCATTCAACCTGCTTTACCAGGTCGTCCTGGATGGCGCTCACGGCGGCTATCGACCGTTCGCGCGTGGTGACGAAGTTGTTGGCCGGGCAGATGCTTACGCGCTCAAGCTCCTCGATGTGGGCTCCGGTAACCGGGTCGATGAGGCTCAGGCCCTCGACCTCGTCGCCGAAGAATTCTATGCGGACGGCCTCGTCGGCACCGCCGAGGAATACGTCGATGATGTCGCCGTGGACGCGGAAGGTGCCGCGCTTGAAATCGGTCTCGGTGCGGCTGTACAGCGCATCCACGAGTTTATACAGGAGCCCCGTGAGGCTGCGGCGCTCGCCTTTCACGACCTCGATTGTCTGGGAATGGAAATCCTCCGGATTGCCTATGCCGTACAGGCAGCTGACGCTGGAGACGACGATGACGTCGCGCCGGCCGCTCATCAGCGCGGATGCGGCGCTCAGGCGGAGTTTCTCTATCTGGTCGTTGATGCTGAGGTCCTTTTCGATGTAGGTATCCGTAGTGGGGATATAGGCCTCGGGTTGATAGTAATCGTAGTAGGAGACGAAGTCTTCTACCGCGTTGGACGGGAAGAACGCCTTGAATTCGCCGTAGAGCTGGGCCGCAAGCGTCTTGTTGTGGCTGAGAATCAGGGCGGGGCGCTGCAGGCGCTCGATGACGCCGGCCATGGTGAAGGTCTTGCCGGAGCCGGTGACACCCAGCAGCGTGACGTCGGGCACGCCGCTGCGCAGGGCTTCGCACAGTCCGTCTATTGCCGCCGGCTGGTCGCCGGAGGGCTTGTATTGGGATTCGAGTATGAACTTCACTTACAGGGCCTCGATCATCCTGCGGAACAGCTCGGACATCTGCGATGCTGCGATGTCGGCCTGGTGGACGACGTCGTCGCCGTCGTTGAGGTTGCGCTCCACGTTGAAGATGTTGGAGAAGTTGGTGACGACCGACATGCCGAACACGCGGATGCCGCAGTGGCGGGCCACGATGACCTCGGGGACGGTGGACATGCCGACAAGGTCGGCGCCGACTTCGTGGAAGAAGCGGACCTCGGCCGGAGTCTCGTAGGTGGGACCGGTGACGCCGAAATAGACACCCTTGCGCAGGTTGACCTTCATCTCTATACCCATACGCTCGGCAAGTGCCTGGAGTTCAAGGTCGTATGCGCAGGTCATATCGGGGAAGCGGGGGCCGAATTCCTCCATGTTGGGACCGATGAGCGGGTTGGGCATCATGTTGATGTGGTCCTTGATGATGACGAGGTCGCCCACCTTGTAGTCGGCGTTGGTGCCGCCGGCGGCGTTGGAGACGAAGAGGTACTCGATGCCGAGGAGCTTCATGACGCGGACGCCGATGGTGACGGTCTCCATGGGGTAGCCCTCATAGTAATGGAAACGGCCCTGCATGGCGACGACTTTCTTGCCGCCGAGCATGCCGCAGATGATGTTGCCCTTGTGGCCTATCGCGGTGGAGACGGGGAAACCGGGAATGTCGCGGTAGGGGATGACTATGGGGTCCTTGATCTGCTCGCCGAGCTTGCCGAGGCCGCTGCCGAGCACGATTCCGATGGTGGGTTTGAAGTCGCCTGTGCGCTGCCTGATATGGGCGGCCGCGGCTTTGATGTTGTCTAAGTTGGTTGCCATTTCCTAGAGGTCTTCGAATTCGACTGACTGTTCATTGTATTCCCTCTGGGGGATGGTGCCGCCGAAGCAGTTGTTGGTGATGTAGTCTATCACCTCGTTGAGACCTTCGCGGAACTTGTCGAAATCTTCCTTGTAGAGGAAAATCTTATGCTTGTCGTAGGAGAGCGAACCGTCGGGGTTTGTGCGGCGCTTGCTTTCCGTCACCGTGAGGAAGAAGTCCTTGCCTCCCTTGGTGGATTTGACATCGAAGAAATAGGTGCGCTTACCGGCACGCACGGGTTTTGAAAAAACATCCTCTGAATTGCGGTCCCCGTAAACCGGAGAGTCGTATTCGTCTCTGTACATACAACAAAAAATTATAGTTTATTTCCGCAAAATTAGGATTTTTTTCAGATTCCGTGCTATCTTTGTACCAAAATTTGTTTGAAATCTATGCTGAACAGAAGAATCCTCAGGATTAAGGCCTTCAAGGTCGTGTATTCCAGAGTCGAGAATCCTTCGATGACGCTCCCGGAGGCCGAGGCCGAACTGGAGCGCTCCTGTGAAGCCACGAGGGACCTGTACCTCCGCCTGCTCGCCGTAATCGGCCCCCTCACCAGGGAGGCTCAGTCCCGCATCGACGCCGCTCTCCACAAGTTCAATCCCAGCGAGGCGGAGCTCCACCCCAACCTCAAGTTTGCCCGGAACCTCATCGCCCCCGCGCTGGAGGAGGATCCTGACTTCAGCAAACTCATCAAAAAGAAGAAGATAAGCTGGGACAACGACGACGTCTTCCTGCGCAATCTCTACGAGTCCATCCGCGGCAAGGAGTATTTCCACAAGTATATGGAGAAGCCTGAAAGCTCCCTTGCAGACGACGCCGCCCTGTTCTGCCGTATCTTCGAGCAGGAATTCTCCGGCGTAGCGGCCCTCGACGACATCCTCGAAGACCTCTCCATCTATTGGAACGACGAACTCGAATATGCCCTGAGCTGGTGCTGCCGTTCCCTCGACCAGATGGGCAAGGGCAAGCCCTGGACGCTTCCCGAGCTGTTCATGAGCGATATGCCCGGCTCTGAGGGCAAGGAGAGCGACCGCGCCTTCGTGAAGAATCTCGTCCGCTCTGCCATGCGCGGCTTCGACAAGTATTACCAGATGATCTCCGAGGTAACTCCCAAGTGGGACACCGGCCGCATATGCGCGACCGACCTCGCCCTCATAATCTGCGGTCTCGCGGAGGCCGACGCCTTCCCGGGCATCGACTACCGCACCACCATCAACGAATTCGTTGAGATATCCAAGTATTACAGTACCCCCGAGAGCCGTGCTTTCGTGAACGGCGTGCTTGACAAATTAATCAACAAGAAATAATTATGACTCTTTTAACTCTCCTCCAGGCGGCTCCTGCCGCAGGTGCTGCCGGCCAGCAGGGCGGCGGTCTCAGCATGTGGATCATGCTCATCCTCATCTTTGTCGTCATGTGGCTGTTCATGATCATGCCCCAGCGCAAGCAGCAGAAGAAGATGGAAGAATTCCGCAAATCCCTCAAGAAAGGCGACAAGGTCGTCACCGCAGGCGGTATCTACGGCACCATAGCCGAAGTCTCCGAGAACGAAAGGACCGTCCTCCTCAAGGTTGACGGCGACGTGAAGCTCCGCGTGGACAAGGCATCCCTCCAGAGGGATTTCAGCGAGTCCGACGCTCCCCAGCAGCCCGCAGAAAAGAAATAATCCTTGAAGCGCTGGACCCAGTTCCTCCTTTGCCTGCTGCTTTCCGCGAGCGTATGGCTTATCCATAACCTCTCCCTCAAATATACGGGAGTGGTTACGGTATCCGTGCTCGCCAAAAGTTCGCTCAAAGGCAGGGCCCAGGTCGCTTCCGCGCCCGTTACTGTGAACGCCCGTTGCTATGCGACGGGCTTCCGCCTTATAAATCTCCGCCGTTCCGATTCCGACGTGCTGGTGGAAATCAGCCCGGACGACTTCGAATACCGCATGTCCGACGACAAGTACACCGTGACGGCCGCGGCCCTGTCCAAATATGCACAGGGCATCTTCGGCGCCGGAGTGACCCTCGAGGCTTTCCTGGATCCCGGTTACGGTTTTTCCTTCCTCCGGGAGACCAACCGCACGGTTCCCGTCAAACCGGTGGTGAGCGCATCTTTCAAGCCTCAGTATATGGCTGCGGAGCCGATGCGCATCCAGCCCGACTCCGTCGTCATCTACGGCAACGCCGATATCCTGAAGAATGTTGACGCCGTGCTTACGCGCCCCATTTCCATCAATGACGCCTCCAAGAACGTAAGCGGCGTGGCGCGTATCGTCCCCGTTCCCGGAATCAGGATATCCGAAACCGAGGTTGCCTGGGCGGTGGATGTCGTACGCTACGTGGAGCAGCGCAGCCAGGTGCATATTTCCGTACGCGGGGTGCCTGCCGGAGTGAAGCTCTCGGTGCTCCCTTCCACGGCCGAGGCCGTTTTCTACTGCCGTTTCCCCGCCCGTGGCAACCCGGCGCAGATGTGATCCACCGTTGGTAGACTGCCTGGAAATGGAGGAGATGACGGAATGACGACGGTTCTCGTAACGGGTCCCATCGGCGGAGGCAAGTCCGCCGCCTGCCGCCATCTGGCCTCCCTGGGCTGGCCGGTGTATGACTGCGATTCCCGCTGCAAGGCTCTGTACTCCGAAGTGCCCGGCCTGCGTGAACGCATAGAGAAGGAACTGGGCATCCCTTTCTCAGAACTGGGACGGATATTTACCGACCCTTTGCTCCGTGAGCGCCTGGAGTCCATAGTCTATCCTCTTCTTGCCGAAGACATCTCCCGCTGGAAGGCCTCGCTGGACAGCCCGCTCGCTTTCATCGAGTCCGCCGTGGCTCTGCAGAAACCGCAGTTCGACGCATTCTACGACAAGGTGCTGCTCATATCGGCTCCGTTGCCGCTGCGGGAGTCCCGCAATGCCGCCGCAGCCGTAAGGAGCCGCCTTCAGCGTTTCCCCCGTTCGCGGGTCGACCGCACAGTTCGCAACACATCCACCCTTGAATCACTGTACAAAAAAATAGATAAATACATAGAATCATTATGAAAACCGATCTGGCAAAGATTATGTCCGTCTCCGGACAGCACGGCCTGTTCCGTTTCCTGGCACAGTCCCGCACCGGCGTTATCGCCGAGTCCCTTTCCGATGGCAAGCGCACCGCATTCGACGCCCACAGCCGCATATCCACCCTTTCCGATATCGCTATCTTCACTTCCGAGGGCGAGATGAAGCTCGCGGACGTGCTGCTCGCCATGAAGAAGGCCGCCGACGAAGGCACCGCCGTCCCTTCCTCGAAGGATTCCCAGGCTGCCGTCGTTGCATTTTTCGAGAAGGCCGTCCCCGATTACGACGCCGACCGCTTCTACTATTCCCACATGAAGAAGGTTCTCGACTGGTACGGCGAAATCGCCGCCCACGCATCCTTCGACTTCGTGACCGACGAGGAACGCGAGCAGGAAGAAGTTGAAGAAGCTTAAGGTCATAACGCTCGGGTGTTCCAAGAACACCGTGGATACCGAACATCTTCTGGCGGCGCTGCCGCCGGAAGAGTTCGACCTGTCTCCCGAGGGCCCTCTGGACTATCTCCTTTACAATACCTGCGGCTTCATAGGCGACGCCAAGGAGGAATCCATTCAGGCCATATTCGAAGGCGTAGAAGCGAAGAAGAGAGGGGAGACCGCCCGGGTGGTGGTCTTCGGCTGCCTGTCGCAGCGCTATGCATCCCAGATGCCGGAGCTCATCCCGGAAGTGGATGCCTGGTTCGGCGCACGTGACCTCAATCCTCTCCTGAAGTATCTCGGCGCACCGCCTTCCGGCTTCACCCGCCGCCTGCAGGAGCACCCATGCGGATACGCATACCTCAAGATTTCCGAAGGCTGCGACCGCCGTTGCTCCTATTGCGCCATCCCCTTTATCCGGGGAGCCCATCGTTCGGTCCCCGTCGAAGACCTTGTAGCGGAGGCAACCCAGCTGGCTTCTGAAGGCGTCAGCGAACTCATCCTGATAGCGCAGGACACCACTTTCTACGGGCTTGACATCTACGGCCGCCGTGCTCTCGCCGAACTTCTGCAGCGTCTGTCTGAGGTGGACGGCATCAGGCGCCTGCGCATACATTATTCCTATCCCTCAGACTTTCCGGACGACGTCCTGGACCAGATGGCCACCAATCCCAAGGTCTGCCGGTACATGGACATCCCGCTGCAGCATATTGCAGACAGGGTGCTGTCCAATATGCACCGCCACATCGACGGTGCCCGTACCCGCGCCCTGATAGCGCGTATGCGGGAAAAGGTGCCGGGAGTCGTACTCCGCACCACCATGATAGTCGGTCATCCCGGAGAGGGACCGGAGGAATTCGCCGAACTCCTGGATTTCGTGCGCGAGGCCCGCTTCGAGCGCCTTGGCGCCTTCTGTTATTCCGAAGAGGAAGGTACCTGGGGAGCGGAACATCTTGCCGATGACGTTCCCGAGGATGAGAAACGCCGCCGGCTCGACGCCCTGATGTCCCTTCAGGGGGAGATGTCGCTGGAATTCAACCGCTCGCGCGTAGGCAGCGAGGTTGAGGTCATGGTTGACGCCGTGAGCGGCGACACCCTTGTCTGCCGCAGCGAATTCGAAAGTCCGGAGGTGGACGGAGAGATTCTCGTAAGCGCCCCCGATGCGCACACAATCCCCATCGGATCTTATATCAAGGTCCGGATTACGGGGGCTGACGAGTACGATCTAACTGCGGTTAAGCTCTAAGGTCTTTTCCAGGTCGAGGGCCTCGGCAAGTATGCTCACGGGGTTCTTGACGGTAACTCCGGTGCTCATTTCTATCTGCCACTTGCAGGTCTCGCATTCGCAGACTACAAAGTCCGGTGCGGCGGCCTTGATGCTGTCGAACAGGGGCTTGCCGATCTGCTGGGATACCTTGTAGTTTTCCTTCTTGAAGCCGTAGGTGCCGGCGATGCCGCAGCAGTTGCTGGGGAGTTCAGTCAGTTCCAGACCGGGAATCATCTTCAGAAGCTCCGTGGTGAAGATGCCTAGCCCGAGGCGCTCCTGATGGCAGGGGCAATGGTAGGCGGCGCGCGCCTTCCAGCCTTCTTTCCATACGGGTTTGAGTTCTCCGGAAGCGATTGCCTTGTAGAGGAATGGCTCGACGAGGCTGATGTGCCCCTTGACGTCGGCGTTGTCCACTTTGAGCAGTTCGGGGTATTCCTCCAGAAGAGTCATCGTGCATGTTGTGGAGACGGTTATGACGTCGCGTCCGGCGGCGACGCTGGCACGGAACACGTTGATGTTGTGCTTTGCGTCACGGGTGGCGGCGGGAATCATTCCGTTGGCTATCTTGGCAACGCCGCAGCAGCGTTCGTCGATGAGGTTGACCCCTATGCCGAATGCGTTCATGACGGCCGTGAAGTCGCGGCCCAACTGCGGGTAGTTGAAGTTGGCGTAGCAGCCGTGGAAGTAACTTATCTGGCGCTTGAACGCAGCCTGGGAGGATGCCGCGTTCTTCCTGAACCAATGGACGAAAGTCTCGCCGGAGTACTTGGGGAGCGTGCGGTGGCGGTCTATGCCGAGCGTGAAGTCGAGTATGCCCTTGACCGGCGGCAGCCCGAGGGCGAAGTTGGCGACGGGAGCGAAGGCGCTGGCCATCGGGCCGACCTGGTCGGTGCTGGCGAGCATAAGGTCGCGAAGTTTGGGAGCCTTGCGTGCGAAGTCGATGCGTGCCTGCTGGATGAGGTCTGCGATGCGGACGCCGGAAGGGCAGGCGACCTCGCACCTCTTGCAGTTGAGGCAATACTTGAGCGAGTCTTCGAAGAAGATGCCGTTCTTGAGGCGGTAACGCTCGCCGTCGGGGCCGGAACGCTTGGGGCCGGCGTAGGCGGGGTTGTTGGCCATTACGGGACATACGGTCTCACAGAGGGAGCACTTCTGGCACTGCTCGAAATTGTTTGCGCTGATGAATCTTTCCTGCATGGCTATATCCTCCTTGCCGCTTCCGCAGCCGCGAGAGCGCTCTTTTTGATTTCCGCAGTGGCGTCGGATGCGGCGCTGCTGAGGCCCGCAAGTACCTCCCCTGCGGGGAAAAGGTTCTCTATCTTTACGCCGTTCCTGACTGCGCATCCGTCTTCTGCAATCACGCCGAATTCCAGGAAGCGCTGGGGTGCGGCGAAACTGGGGCTGAACCAGGTGCTGCGGTCGGCGTCGTATTGTACGTCGAGCCCGAAGATGGGTTCATAGACCTTCTGCATGTCGGCTACGATGCCGCGGGAGAAGAATTTCCCGGTGGCGAGTATGAAGGCGCGGGCTTCCAGGGTGACGTCGCCGAGTTTTTCGGTGCGGATGCTCACAAGGCGTCCGTTTTCTATCGTGCCGCCGGTTACGCGGTCTCCCGCGAGGAGGGTGCCTCCGGCGGCTGTGTAGGCCTCGCGGGAAGCGCCGGAAAGGGACAGGCCCTCCGCTACCACGGCGCATTTGAGGCCGCCCTGCTGGAGGGCGGTGGCGGCGGTCATTCCTGCCAGGCCGCCTCCTATTACAACGACGTCAAACTTCATCATAGGAATACGGTTTTTCGAATTTGTAAACCCTTTGCATGAACTCCATTTCGCGGAGGGTGTCTCCCCAGCCGACGGGACAGAGGCCCTTCCAGCGCTCGTCCAGGTAGTCTGCTGCGAGTTTGTCGGCAAGGGACGGGTCGCCCAGGGCTTCGGCAAGGGCCTTGGCGGCCTTGCGTATGCAGAAGGTGCCCTGGCAGGTGCCCATGCCTATGCGCGTACGGCGCCGCAGGTCGGACAGGGTGCGGACGCCGAGTTCGGATACGGCGTATTTGATTTCCGCGAGCGTGACGTTTTCGCATTCGCATACGAGGGCGCAGTCGGCGGGATTGTCGAAGCGGATCTTGCCGGCGAGGTCGCCCTGGCGGCCTGCGGCTCCCTTCTGGCCGGCCGTGGGCTTGCCGGGGAAGCGTTTGATGATGGATGAGATGCGGCCGTCGGCGGACCCGGGAAGGGGAGTTTCGGCGGTTTTGCATTCGGCATGGACGGAAAGCTTGCGGCAGACGGCGTCGGTGGCGAGTTCGGCCATGAGACGGTAGGTCATGAGCTTGCCGCCCGTTATGGTGATGAAGCCGTCGATGCCGTCGCGGGTCTTGTGGTCGAGTACGACGATTCCGCGGCTGATGCTGCGGCCGGTGGGGTCGTCGTCGCTGGCGACGAGAGGCCTGACGCCGGCGTATGCCCTGAGGATGCGGGTGTTGGCGAGGGACGGGCAGAGCGCGCAGCCCTCGCGGAGCAGGAGTTCGACCTCCTCGCGCGTGACGGCCATATGGTCGCACTCGCTGAAAGGAATTCTCGTGGAAGTGGTGCCGATGACGGTGACGCTGTCGCCGGGAACGAGGATGTCGCCGTCGGCGGATTTGCGGCAGCGGTTTATCACTACGTTGTTGACCCTGTGCCCGAAGACCAGCAGGGCGCCCTTTGCAGGGTACATGTTGATGACGACTCCGGCGAGTTCGGCGATTCCGTGGGCCCAGATGCCGGCGGCGTTGACCGTGACGGGGGCATGGTACTCGGCGGTCTCTCCGGTGCGGGTGTTGACGGTGCGGACACCTGTGACCGTTTTGCCTTCGAGGATGAACTCAGTCACCATGGTGTACGTGAGTACGGTGGCCCCGTGGAGGACTGCGTCGGTTATGTTGGCGCTGCAGAGGCGGAACGGGTCGATGGAGCCGTCGGGTACGGTTACCGCACCAATCAGGCGGGGATTGACGGACGGGGCTTCCACGAAGGTTTTCTGGTAGTCGAGGCCGTAGCCGGTGTCGGCGTCTTCCGGCAGGGTGATGAAAAGGCCGCCGGTGTCTTCCACGCAGTTGGATGCGATCGAACGGAGAATCTTGTTCTCCTTGATGCATTCTTCGGCTGATTCGCTGTCGCGTACGGCGTAGCGGGCTCCGGAATGGAGCAGGCCGTGATTGCGGCCGGATGCGCCGGATGCGAGGTCTTCCCGTTCGAGGAGGAGGACCTTGAGTCCGCGCAGGGCGCAGTCACGGGCCGTTCCCGCGCCTGTCGCACCGCCGCCGATGATTATAACATCGAAGTCTTTGGGCATATATTGGTTATTAAATCTCAACAAAAAAAGGCGGAACCGTAAGCCGGTTTCTGTTTTAGCCTGCCATTTATCTTCGCAACCTACCCCCCGGCATCAGGCGGGCCGCCCTCAACTGCCGGTATACTTGGTCTTGCAGACCCTGGTGCCGTACCCGCCGCACATCGCTGCGCGGCGCCGTGAGCTCTTGCCTCGCGTTTTCACCCTTGCCTTGCCCGCGGGCAAGGCGGTTGTTTTCTGTTACGGCTGGCGTAAGGTTACCCCTACCTGCGCTTTCCGCAGCAGGGCGCCCTGTTCTGTCCGGACTTTCCTCAGCATTTCTGCCGCGACAGACCGTCCCGCCTTAAGTCACGCAAAAATAATCATTATTTCTTGAATTTATTCTTATCTTTGCACGAAGTTTAACTAAGACCCTTTTTATGGTAAGAGATGAAGAAACTGCTTTTACTCTCCGCAGCTTTGCTGCTATGCTCCCTTGCGCATTCGCAAGAGGCTGAGGAAAACGGCAGATATGCCGAGTTCCAACTTATTCCGCGCATTGATTTCAACCCTTATTTCACGCCCGGGAGTTCCGGGGAAGCATCGAGCGGATTCACACTCGGCAACACTTCAATCTATACGCTTTTGGAAGGCGCTTTCTCCGAGCACGTATCCTTTACGCTGAGCAACCACTGGGTGGCCGTCAACACCCCGGGATTCCAGGAGACCGCCGACCTCTACAGGTCAACTCTGTATTCCAACACCAACAACTGGCTGGACGTCCTCACCTTCGATTTCTCCTTTGGCAACTGGACGTTCACCCTCGGCAAGGACAGCATCCTTACCGGCGGATATGAGTTCGACGAGTGGGACGTCGACTGCGACGAACTCTTCGTGGCGGACGACAAGCTCCTCTATGGCTCGTACCTCTGGTACAACCTTCCCGCTTACCAGTGGGGCGCCAAGGTGTCCTATGCCGTACAGGACCACACTACGCTCGCTCTGCAGATGGTCACTTCGCCCTTCGGCGAACGTCCTTTCGCGAGCGGCCTTTTCTCCTATTCCGGCATGCTCACCGGCAGCTACGGGCCGTTCTCCAACAAGTGGTCGGCTTCCGCGCTGCAGCGTCCCGACGGCGGCTTCGAGTGGCTCGTCGCCCTTGCTAACCAGGTTGAATTCGCGGATGATTTCATCTTCGGATTCGACTGGTACAACTGCGTCGACGTAGACTATGGCTTCGACGGTGAGGCTCCCGTGGAGCTTATCAAGGGCAACACTTTCCGTCCCAGCCTCGCATGGGCTCCCACCGAGCAGATTGACTGCAAGCTTGTAGGCAACATCTATTCGAGGGCCAGGGCCCTGTACGACGCCAATGTCGCCGCGGCATTCCATTACCATCCCTTCGAGTTCCTGCACGTCAGCGCGCTTCTGGGATACGATTTCTTCAGCAAGACTATTGCCGCATCCGTCGGCGTCAAGGCCAATATCACCCTCTTCAGTCTGTAGCGGAATGGCAGGCGATTATATCATCGACATTCAGCACCTGTCGAAGAGTTTCGGCGGCGTAAAGGTGCTGGACGACATCAATTTCTATGTACGCCGAGGCGAATTCATCACCCTGCTCGGTCCTTCCGGGTGCGGCAAGACTACGCTCCTCCGCCAGATTGCCGGATTCATCAACCCCGACGAAGGCCGTATCCTGCTGGAGGGCAAGGATATATCCAGCATCCCTCCGTACGAGCGTCCGCTCAATACCGTATTCCAGCGTTACGCCCTCTTCCCGCATCTGGACGTATTCGACAACATAGCCTTCGGGCTCAAGCTCCAGAAACTTCCCGCCAAGGAGATAGAGGTTCGCGTCAAGAAGATGCTCAAGATGGTCTCCATGACCGATTACGAGGACCGCAGCGTCGATTCCCTTTCCGGCGGCCAGCAGCAGCGCGTGGCCATCGCCAGGGCCCTTGTCAATTATCCCAAGGTGCTCCTTCTCGACGAGCCCCTCGCCGCGCTCGACCTCAAGATGCGCAAGGATATGCAGCTGGAGCTCAAGGAGATACATCGCAAGATGGGCATTACCTTCATATATGTCACGCACGACCAGGAAGAGGCCCTCACGCTCTCCGACACCATCGTGGTGATGAACGAAGGCAAGATCCAGCAGATAGGTTCTCCGATTGACATCTACAACGAGCCGGTCAACTGTTTCGTCGCCGACTTCATCGGCGAAAGCAACATCCTCAAGGGCCGTATGCTGCGCGACCGCCGCGTGGCATTCATCAAGCACGAGTTCGACTGCGTGGACGAGGGCTTCGGCGAGGATGTTCCCGTAGATGTAGTCGTTCGTCCGGAGGATATCTATTTCACCACGGACCCGGCAAAATGCCAGTTCAAGGCCAAGGTCAATTCCTGCATCTTCAAGGGAGTACACTATGAGATGTGGGTGGATACCGATACCGGCTACGAGCTTATGATCCAGGATTACGACCCGTATGCGGTCGGCACCGAGGTCATGCTCTACATCGACCCTGACGACATCCAGGTCATGCACAAGGAACGCACCCGCAACGTGCTCGACGCAGAGGTGGTCGACGGCAATCATGTCAGGATCCTCGGAGCCGAGTGGGAGTGCGAAGTCCCTGCGGACGCTTCCGCCGGCGACATCCTCAAGGCCGAGATTCCGTTCGACAAGATCGAGCTCCTGGACCATCAGGAAGACGGCAAGCTTGCCGGCGAGGTGCATTTCCTGCTCTACATGGGCAATCACTACCACCTCACCATCCTCACCGACGACGGCGACCACCTCTGGGTGGATACCAACGACATCTGGGACAAGGGCGACCTTGTAGGTATCGACATCGCCCCCGGGGGCATCAAGCTCAGGAAGGCCGATGACTAAGCGCAGTACCTGGAGCATCCCGTACCTGGTCTTCATGATCATCTTCGTGGTGCTGCCCCTCGTCCTTATCGTATTGTATGCGTTCCAGGACGGGAACGGACATTTCACGTTCTCCAACGTGACGCGCTTCTTCACGGACAGCGATTCACTGTCCACGTTTGCGCTGTCGCTGGAGGTGGCCATCGAGAACACACTCATCTGCATCCTGCTGGGTTATCCGGCGGCCTGGATACTTGCCAACCGCAAGTTCAACCGCAGCGCTGTCACGGTGACCCTTTTCATCATGCCGATGTGGATAAACGCCCTTATGCGTACGCTTGCCACGGCGGAGCTGTTCAACATGCTCGGATTTACCCTGGGCAAGGGCACGCTCCTGTTCGGTATGGTGTACGACTATATTCCGTTCATGATTTACCCCATCTACAACATCCTCATGAAGATGGACAATTCGTATATGGAGGCGGCGGAAGACCTCGGGGCAACTCCCTGGAAGGTTTTCTGGAAGGTTACCGTGCCCCTGTCGATGCCCGGCGTCATGAGCGGCGTCCTGATGGTGTTCATGCCGACTGTGAGTACCTTCGCCATTTCCGAGTTCCTTACCAACAACAAGATCAAGCTCTTCGGTACCATCATCCAGGAGAACATCAATTCGAGCATGTGGAACTACGGTGCGGCGCTTGCGTTCATCATGTTGATAATCATCGGCGTTTCTTCCCTGTTCGGGGGTGAGCGCGAATCCAGTGCTGAAGGAGGGCTCATTTAGGTTATGAAGAAAGTATTCGCTCAGGCTTATCTGTACCTTCTGCTTGCGATGCTGTATGCGCCGCTGGTGTTTATCGCCGTGTTCTCCTTCACGGAGTCCCGGGTCCTCGGCAACTGGACAGGGTTCTCTCCGAAGCTCTACGTCAATCTGTTCACCGGGGGTATGAACGGCGGATCTTCGCTTCTGGCAGCGGTGGAGAACACCCTGCTCATAGCGCTGGTTTCCGCTGCATTCGCCACGTTGCTGGGCACCATCGCCGCCATCGGCATCCATAACCTGAAGGGGCGCAAGCGTGCCGGGATGCAGTTCCTGAACAACATCCCGATGATCAATCCGGATATCATCACCGGTGTTTCGCTGTTCCTGCTGTTCGTGTTCCTGCATATCACGCAGGGGTATCTTACCGTCATCCTGGCGCATATCACGTTCTGCACGCCTTATGTGGTGCTGAGCGTGCTTCCCAAGCTGTCGCAGATGAATCCGAATATCTACGAGGCGGCCCTCGACCTTGGCGCCAGGCCTTCGCAGGCGCTCCGCAAGGTCCTGCTGCCGGAACTCCGTCCCGGTATGGTGTCGGGTTTCCTGCTTGCTTTCACCATGTCCCTGGACGATTTCGCCGTGACGTTCTTCACCCGCGGCACCATCGGCTTGGACACCCTCTCCACTTACATCTATACGGACGCCCGCAAGGGTGGTCTCACCCCCGAGCTGCGTCCGCTTATGACCATTATCTTCCTTATCGTCCTGGTACTTCTGGTGGTGTTCAACCTCCGTCAGAACAGGGCGGCAAAATCCAAAGCAAACTGATGAAGAAGTTCTTTGCAATCGCAGCCGCGGCAGTCGTTCTTGCCGCCTGCTCAGGGGACAGGGACCATATCCTGAAAGTATACAACTGGTCCGATTACATCGACGAGAGTGTCATTCCCGAGTTCGAGGCATGGTACGAAGAGCAGACCGGCGAGCCGGTGAAGGTCATCTACCAGACTTTCGATATCAACGAGACGATGCTTTCGAAGATCGAGAAGGGGCATGAGGATTACGATGTAGTCTGCCCTTCGGATTATATCATCGAGAGGATGCTCAAGAGCGACCTCCTGCTGCCCCTGGACCGCGATTTCGGTTCCACTCCGAATTACATCGACGATAATCTGTCGCCTTATATCCGGGATTGTTTCAACAAGATAGAGGGCGGCGGCAAGAATGCCAATGATTATTCTGTCGGATATATGTGGGGTACTACGGGTATCCTTTACAATGCGAAGTATGTTACCGACGAGGAAGTTTCTACCTGGGATGTCCTTCGCAATCCGAAGTTCGCCGACAAGATTTTCATCAAGGATTCGGCGCGTGACGTGTTCTCTCAGATCATCATTTACCTGCACAGGGAGGACCTGGCGGCCGGAAAGGTTACGCTTGATGAGCTTATGCTTGATTCTTCGGACGAGGCTATCGCGGAGGTGGAGAATTTCATGAAGCAGGTTAAGCCTCAGGTGGCCGGCTGGGAGGCCGATTTCGGTAAGGACCAGATGACCCAGGAGCGCGGATGGCTGAGCCTTAACTGGAGCGGCGACGGCGTGTGGGCTATCGAGGAGGCTGCCGAGGTCGGTGTGGACCTTCGTTATTCTCTTCCGCGCGAGGGCTTTACCGTCTGGTTCGACGGTTGGGTGATTCCCAAGTTCGCCGTAAATACTAAGGCTGCTAAGTATTGGATCAATTTCATGAGCCGTCCGGACATCGTTATCCGTAACGTTGAGGTTACCGGTTATGTTTCCGTGAGCGGGGCGCAGGAGGTTCTGGAGGCTTTCACCGATGAGGAGTATGAGGCTATCGACCTTAGTTATTTCTTCGGTGCCGAGGCTGATTCGGTGTGCGTCAATCCGGTGCTTTATCCGGACCGTGCCGACATCGAGCGCAGTGCGCAGGAGCACGATTGGGGTGAGCGTACGCCTTACCTCGTTGCTATGTGGAGCCGTGTGAAGGGGGAGAGCGCCAGCAGTATGACGATGATCGTCGTTGCCGTATTCATCGTCGCCCTTGCCGCATTCGGCATTTACACCAAGTTCTTCAAAAACCGCAAGAAGGCCCGTAAGCGTCGGTAGGTGCTTTTTCACCGAAGGGTCACAGCGAAAAACGGGCTGTTGACTGCAAAACTGATAAAAGGGAAATGTCCACTGGACATTTCCCTTTTATCATCCCTCCCACTGCGCTTTCGCTTGTGGGTCCCTCCCCCTCACGCGGCCGGGGGCGGCCACGGTTTTGCAGCCAACAGCCCGTTTTTCGCTGCAACCCTTCTACGACGTACCAATTCTGTCCGGTACCACCCTGTCGGAAAAGTGAGAGGGTGGGAACGTTCAGGGTTGAAATCGGCACCACCCTGTCCGGAAGATGAGAGGGTGGGAACGTTCAGGGTTGAAATCGGGTCCACCCTGCCGGGGAAGTGAGAGGGTGGGAACGTTTAGGGCTGAAATCGACACCACCCTGCCGGGGAAGTGAGAGGGTGGGAGCGGTCAGGGTTGAATTCGGCACCACCCTGTCCGTGAAGTGAGAGGGTGGGAACGTTTAGGGCTGAAATCGGCACCACCCTGTCGGAAAAGTGAGAGGGTGAGGGCGTTCAGGGCTGAAATCGGGTCCACCCTGTCTGGGAAGTGAGAGGGTGGGAGCGTTCAGGGTTGAAATCGGTGCCACCCTGTCTGGAAGGTGAGAGGGTGGGAGCGTTCAGGGTTGAAATCGGCACCACCCTGTCCGGAAGATGAGAGGGTGGGAGAGTGAGGTGGTGTGTTGGTGCCGTTGCTGCTTTCTGGTTAGTTGCTGCTTTCGCTCCAAAATAATTGGGGGGTGGCGGAGGCTTCGGTGGTGTGGGTACTGCTGATCAGGAGGTAGTTTCTGAGGTCCGGATTGACGCTGTTGAAGAGGGCCTGATAGTCTTTGACGTGGGCTTCGTGGGTGGCTTTGAAGCCTTTCTGGAAGGCGCGCATGAGCTGTTTGCCGACTATCTTTTTGTATGGGCGGCCTTCCTTGACGGGGTCTTTGTCGGGGCCGTTGAAGCTTGTGGCGTTGGCTAGGCAGATGGTGGCGTAGCGGATGTCGTAGAGGTCCAGTCCGCCTTGCAGGTCCGGCATGATGCGTCCGTCGGCGGATGCTGCGAGGAAGGTGCGGAAGTGGATTCCGCGCTCCGGGTCGTATAGGTTTGCGTGGTATGGGGCATAGCCGTCCATCAGGATTTCTTTGGGGGATCCGTCGATTTCGTGGGGAAGGGGGGAGTCGAGGGTCAGTTTGAACTCTATGGGTTTGTCTGCCTGGATGTTGATGACGAGGGCGGAGTCCGGGGCAGATACGAAGCAGTGGATGCGGACCGGGTTGCCGTCTCTTTTGTAGTTTATGATTGCCGTGGCGGTGCTGATGTCGAGAACTCGGGAGTAGTCGGTGATTTCTGCCTGAGGATATTCGATATGGAGGGTGCCGAGGGGCAGATAGGTTTCGTCGCTCCGGAGGGTTATGTCGTTGAGGGATATGCGTTCGTGGACGGGGTCGCCGTAGACCGTTGCTCCGAGTTGTCCGTTGCCCAGCGGAAGGGCTTCTTCGAAGCAGGTGGCGGGACGGTCATAGTGGAGCTTGAGGTCCGCGCCCGGGTTGGGGTTGCACGACTTTATAAGAAATAACATAGAGATAAACAGCCAGATCATGACTGCAAATATACCGATTTTTGTTAACAACAAAAGCCCCGGACAGCGATGCCCGGGGCTTTTTTGTAGTGGGTAGGAGAATCGAACTCCTATTGCGAGATTGAGAATCTCGAGTACTAACCGTTATACGAACCCACCGGATAGGACTGCAAAGGTAGTGAAGAATTTTGATTCTGCAAATTTTTTTTGACTATCCGCTGAAATCTACTCCGGAAAAGGCCAGGGACGGTACCAGACGGGAGCTGCAGACGCGATAATCGTCGCCCGCGGCGATGAACCTGGACCAGAGGTCGAGGAAGTTGCCGGTGACAAGCATTTCGTTTACGGGGCGTACGGGTACGCCGCCGCGGAACAGCTGGCCGGAAA
>CACZEU010000061.1 GCA_902780175.1 uncultured Bacteroidia bacterium | reverse complement strand
GGAGGCCCGTTGCGTCAACAATACGGACATTATACAGAACATCAACCTCCAGCTTGCCGTACGCAAGGCCGGTGGCGCCGATGAGCAGTGGACGCCCGAAATCAAGCAGGGGAGCGGCTGGTTCACCGTACGCTATCCGGAGGTGGACGCCACCTATGGAGTCGTTTGGGATTACCCTTACAGCGAGGTGCGCCAGTTCCGGTGTGCGCGTCTTGAAACGCTTATGCCCCTGAAGGCCCACGACCACGTGTTCAAGGATTTCAAGGGAGACCGGAAAGGGCACTTTACGGCCAATTTCCTTCGCCCGGTCGTGCTTCAGCCCCAAAGGGATACGGTGGTCCGCCAGTTGATAGTCTGCGGGAGTGAAGACGAGGTTGGCAGGATGCTGGAAGAAAAACCAGCTGAAGTTTGCCAACCTGCCGTTGCGGGGGGTGACAGGCCTCTGGGGTACCGTCTCCTCCAGGCTACCCTCCTGACCAACGTGGTTTACCCCATCGACGCATACGGCGAACCCATACGTCACTTCTGCCCCGGGAAGCTCTGGAACAGCCTCTACACCTGGGACTGCGGTTTCATCGCTTGGGCGATGAGCGATATCGACCCGGGACGCGGCTACGAAATCATACGCCAGTACACGACGGCCCCGGAGGAAAAGGCGCCCTTCGTCCACCACGGTACGCCGCTCGCCACGCAGATTCTCGCCATCGGCGATGTATGGGAGCGGGGCGGCTGCAGCGAAGATCAGCTCCGAGAGATATATCCGCGCCTGAAGCGTTTCTACGACTATATGACAGGTCCGGATTTCCGTAAGCCAAGCGGACTTGTCGCCACCTGGGGCATATTCTACAACAGCGGGGGCTGGGACGACTATCCCCCTCAGTGGACATTGCGCCCCCAAAAGGAACTTCGCTCCCGTACTGCCCCGATGGTGTCAACTTCCTACTACATCCGGTGTGCTAAAATCCTTCGTCTGATAGCGGTACACCTGCAGGTGGCCTCGGACTGCAGCCGTAAAAAGGCCCTCGCTGCCGACATCAGGCAGTTCGATTCGGATATCGCCGCCATGTCCAAAGGCATACTGGACAATGCCTGGGATGCGCAGGCTGGCTACTTCGCATACGTCATGCACGATGCTTCCGGCAAGCCGGACGGGCAGTACCGTACGGAGGATGGCGTCAATTTCAATATGGGGCTCGACGGCGTCACGCCCCTGGTTGCCGGCATCACATCGGCAGCACAGCAGGAGGCACTGCTGGAGCATATTTTCACCTCCGGCGAATTGTGGAGCCCATACGGAATCACCGCCGTTGACCAGAGGGCCCCTTATTACCGCATAGACGGATACTGGAACGGCACCGTGTGGATGCCCCACCAGATGATTCTCTGGAAGACCATGCTCGACCTTGGAAGACCCGACCTGGCCCGCCGTATCGCAGAAACTGCCCTCGAAAACTGGGAGCGCGAGTGCGCGGATTCGTACAATTGCTACGAACATTTTATGCTCGCCACGGGGCGCGGCGGAGGGTGGTACAACTTCTCCGGGCTCTCTTCCCCGATAATCAACTGGTATAACGCCTACGGCACACCGGGAACCGTTTCCACCGGCTTCGGCACACTTGTGACAGGAGCGGACTGGGCATCCGACAAGTCCTCCGTAAGCCTTACTCTGGAATTCTCTGCTGACCTCGCAGGCAGGGAAGTGGCCGTCATAGCCTGCCTGCCAGGCGGACCGAAAGAAGTCCTGGTAAAGGCAACAAGGAAACCTCTCAGGATTACCGTGAAATGAACCGGCGGGATTTCATAAAGACATCTGCCCTTGCAGGGGCCGCGCTGCTCCTGACCGATTGGGAAAAGGCCTTCGCAGCAGGATGCCGCGATCCGCGGGCAGGCAGGCCCTGGCCTGGCTGGAAGGAAGGAGAATTCCAGATTCACTTCATCTACACCGGTGTGGCTGAGTCTATGTTCCTTATTTTCCCGGACGGTACCACCATGCTGCTTGACTGCGGCGACTTCAACGCCCTTGCCCGCGGCGAAAAGGCCGTTCCGCTGCTCCCGAGTCCTGAAAGGCACTCCGGAGAATGGATTGCACGTTATGTGTCACGCGTCAATCCGTCCGGGACGGACGTCGATTATATGCTGCTTTCTCACTATCACAACGACCACGCCGGCAGTGACCGCTTCTTCGCGGAAAAGCTTATCCGTGACGGGGAGGAATACTGCCTGAGCGGCTTTTCCCAGGCGGCGGAGATCCTTTCTTTCCGCAAGGCCATCGACCGTTGCTGGCCCGATTACGACGACCCTCTGCCGGATGCAACCAGGGGTGGTGATCCGGACACCGTCGAGCATATGAAAAGGTTCTATGCCTATATGCACAGGCACCGGGGGATGCAGATAGAGAAGTTCCGCCTTGGCGCGACGGACCAGATAGTCCAGTTGAGGCACCCCGGCCGCTATCCCGGATTCCACGTGCGGAATATATGTGCCAACGGGCGTATCGCCGCTCCGGACGGTACGGTCACCGACCTGTTCGCTGCCAAGAAGAAAGCTGGTGCCACCAAGCTGAACGAGAACGCCATGAGCCTTGGAATGGTGTTCAGTTACGGCGGATTCCGTTTCTTTTCCGCCGGCGATTTTTCCGCACGTTTCAAGGACCCGGACGGTACTCCCAGATTCATAGAGGACGATCTGGCCGCTGTCTGTGGCCCGGTAAGCGTGGCGAAGGTCAACCATCACGGGCATAATTCCATGAGTCCCAAACTGGTTTCCGCTCTCCGGCCGCAGGTATGGGTAAGTTGCGTATGGGATCAGCTGCACAACCTGCCGTCATGTATGGAGATGCTTTCAGACAGGATCCTTTACCCGGGGAGCCGTATCATCTGTCCCACCATAATGCCGGCTGAACGGCGCGCCAAGGATAGCGACGCGTCCTGGATGGCGGACGTCGCGAAAGAGTCCTATGAAGGAGGACACGTGGTGGTCAACGTGAAAAAGGGCGGCAGGAGGTTCAGCGTTTCGTACCTTACCGCCCTGGACGAGTCGATGACCGTCCGCAGCGTAATGGATTTCAGCGTATAAAACTGTCGGCGAAGTCCATCATCCACAGCCAGTCCTGAAGGATCATGCCGTGGTCGGCCTGCTTGGTGCCGGCGCGCCGGACATATCCCAGGTCGGGACCGATTCCGGCGGTGCTGCCGGTTGAGGGCCAGGTCACATCGGGCATGCCGGAGCCGCCCAGGAATTTCCAGACGGGGCTGGCGGCGGCAACGGCAAGATATTCTCCTTCGGTGTCGAACCACTTGTGGTTGAACCCGTCTACCAGGCACGCCCTCGGGGCTATGCAGGATATGAGCATATGCTGGTCGAAGGGCATAGAGTATTCGTTGCCGGCATATTTGTAGTATGCCTTGCAGAACCAATGTGGATAAGTGCTTGTCTCCGACTCAACGCTCTCTTTGTCGGGGGTGAGGTGCTTGGTGAGCGGGGCGCCGCCGGAACCGGTCTGTATGGGAACCACCACTTTGAACCGCTGGTCGAAGGCTCCGGCGATCAGTGCGGCCTTGCCAAGCCTGGACGCGCCGGTAACCACCACTTTTCCTTCGTCAAGGCCTTCGATTTCGCCGATCAGGTCGAGGCCCCTCATCAGTCCCCATGCCCAGGCGCCCAGGGCGGTGGGATTGTCCGTCCTGCTCTCGTCCCGCTCTCCCCAAAGGGTGAATACGCGGTTGTAGGCCTTGGAAGCCACGAAAGGCTCAGGGTCGCCGGAAATGTCTCCATAATCTGCCGTCATCAGGGCGTATCCCCTGGAAATGAGCAGGTTGGTTGGGCAGAAGTAACGGTTGGAAGGGTCGATCCAGCCTCCGCGGCCGCCGGAGACGGCATTACCCCTGTATTCCGGGCCAAGCACCTGCGTGTCGCTCATCAGGTAATGGTTGCCGTAATAATTCAGCGTCATTATGACGGGGACGGGACCGGTGGCGTCGGCCGGCCTGATTATCAGCCATATGACGCTGGGACCGCTCTTGTCGGACTTGAACCACATGCGGTATTGCTCCCTTATGGCCGGTGCGGAAGGATAACCTGCAAGGGCGGGGAGGGTGGTGCTGCCGCTTTCGACCTTTTCCCAATAGATGGGGCTCGCAGGGGGCATCTGCCCGTACATTTCGCGCTGGAAGATATCCAGAATTTCCTGCCTGCGGGCGGGCCATTGTGAAGGGCTTGCCACCGGGGTGCCGTCGGCAAAGCAGAGGGGGTCTTCCAGTATCATCCCTCCGGTGGCCTGTACTTCGATGCTGCCGATGAGCAGGCGTCCGTCGTTGTCTTGCGGTACGGGATAACTGGCCTTGGTCCCGACCATTATGCGGTCGCCGCTGTCCAGGCGGAGTCCCTTTACCGTCACCGTCTGCCATACGAGGGGATTCGGCGTGGTGAAATGCTTTATCTTGTCGCTTGCCGTCGGGTGATGATTGAAGTCCGATGCGTATCCGCTTGCGTTGACGTTCTCCGGATCCATCGCGGCGACGCACCATACATTGGTTGATGTGTTCGACCATGCCGCCACCTTCAGGGTTACGTCCACCGTAATGAAACTGCCGGGACGCATGATGAACTGCGGAGTCATAAGGTATCCTTTCTTTTTGCCGGAGGAGCCCAGTTCGATGGCCCCGGGACGTACGGATGCGTTCATTTCGCTTACATACTCCTGCAGACGGCTTGAGGGAAGGGCAGCGGTTTGCTCACGCAGCGGTATGGACGGGGCTTCAAGGCCTCCGACGTAACTGCCCGGACCGTTGGAGAAGTTGCTCCGGTCTGAAGGCAGGTAGCCGCAGGCTCCGCTGACCGGATCGCCGTCCCAGCGCAGTTCGCTGAAGTCTTCGGCGAAGACGGTTCCACTCGTGGCAGGAGATACGGGTACAACAGTGAAACCGTCCGTCCTGGCAGGCAGCACTGCGCTTTCCTTGCCGCCCGGCTGACTTGCCTTGAACCAGTAGTCGCAGCCGGCCTTCAGGCCGGAAAACACGAAGCGGGGTGCTTCTGAGAAGGTGCCGGCAGGGAAGGAGAACTCCTGCACGATGCCGGTGCAGTCCACATCTGAATAGAGGGCTGCGTTCCATTCCGAGGATGCATCGGCATCGCTTCCCCAGCTGAAAGCGAGGGTTGAAGTTGACGCGGAAATGAGTTCCGCCGGAATGCCAGCAACGCTGAAAACGACCTCGAGAGGAGCCATGCCGTTCTTGACGTTGCGGACTACGGTCCTGGCGACAGATGTTGACTTTTGCAGGCTGCGGCCCTCAGTATCGATGACAGTGACGGTAAATCCCTTATTGAGCGGGACTGGTGGAATGACGAACCAGAAAGCGGTGGCTTCCTGCTCGGTCGCTCCGAGGGCTATGCCGTCTCCGCAGTCGAGAGTTATGCTATGGGAGGTTCCATCCGACATCCTGAGCTCGGGAGCGGCGCCGGGAGTGGGGGAGACGGTAGCCGGGCCGGAGATGGCTTCGTCGCCGTTTCCTCTGAATTCAATCGAACTTATTACGGCATCCCCGTAAAGATACAGCACGACGTATCCGCACAGATTCCGGAAAAACAAGTCGGTTGAACTCTTGTCGCAGATGGCGGACATATAGTTGGTCCCTGGAGCGTAACTGTCCGGGAAGTACTGCTGTCGGTCCGGAATGTTGAGGCTGATTACGCCGTCGGGCGATATGGATGTTGCAGTTGAATAAGGATATACGGCATAGGTGTAGGCCAGGGCGCTTCCGGAGCCGGGAGACTCGGCGGCGTGGAACTCTCCGCTGGTATCGCCGGTCTGGCCGTCGAAGACATATCTGTCGTTATGAGTGGTGTTGAATACGCTTATTTCGTCCTTCTCGTTCCAGTGTGCTTTCAGTCCGGCGTCGAGGTATGAGCGCGTGGGAACGGATTCAAAGCCGGCGGTATAGACCTTTGGATTAACAGGCCCTTCAATCCCTGCATAGGTGCATCCTGAGAGCAGGCATGCAGCGGCAAGCAAGTGCAGTTTGTTCATACCTGTTCCTCCCATACCCAATCGGAACCTTCCTCCGGGTCTTCTAAAGATGAGACGGATATAAGGCAATCGTACTCCGCAGTTGCCTGCAGAGTGTCAGGACTGCGGTATTTCTGTTTATAAAGAGTCATTTCCAAATTTGTGTGTGCGCACACAAATATAGTATATTTTTGTAAAATACAGGTCTTAATCGGCAATGCCGACAAGTTCAGAGAAGTCGTCTATGACGCAGTCGGCGCCGGATTCCAGCAGGGCTCTGCGGCTTGAGTTGCCGTATGATACTCCGCAGGTCCGGGCACCGGCAGACTTTCCCATGAGGATATCTACGGGCATATCGCCAACGACCAGCGCTTCACCGGCGTCGAACGACAGGTCCCTGAGGGTTTTGAGGACCGGCTCCGGGTGCGGTTTGGCCAACGTGACGTCTCCGGCTCCCAGTACATAGGAGATATACGGTGCAATGCCCATTCCGTGCAGGAAGTCCATCAGGGACGGTCTGCCGCGGGATGACGCTACAGACAGCACATACCCTTTGCCGGCCAGTGTTTCCAGGGTTGTCTTTACATTGGGAAAAAGCTTCGGCGCAAACTGCCCTTTCATTTCGTCAAATACCTCACGGTACTTGTCAATCCACGCAGGGACTGCTTCAGCGGGCAGGTCCGGGTACATCTTCAGGATACATTCTTTCAGGGGCAGTCCTATCGTTGCCACGATGGTGTCTTCATCGCAGACAGGGAAACCCATCCTCCGTTGTGCCTCCTGATTGGTGAAAATGATGAGTTCGCGGGTGTCGGCAAGGGTGCCGTCGAAGTCGAGAATTATCAGCCGTATCATAATGTTCAGTCGTGCTCCTCAAGCCAGGACTCGAGAATCCGGCAGTAGTCTTCGTGGCGGTCCACGAAACACATATGCCTGGCGCCCTCCATCAGCTCCCATCGGCTCCCGGGGATGCCTTCATGCATCGAACGGGCCACTGCCGGGGTGCAAAGGTCTTCGGAGCCGCTGAAGATGAGGCAGGGGCAGGTTATTTCTCCCAGACGGTCTAAATATTCAAAATCTCCCAGGCTGCCCGTGGGAACATATTCGTTGGGCCCCCAGCCGTAGAGATAGGCTTCTTTTCCCGAGCGTTTGGGGCGGGTGAGGCATTCCGGGCTGTTCTCGTCCGTGCTGGCACAGTGGAGTTCCATGAAACGGTCGTTGGCACGGAGGTAACCGGGGGCATTGAAATCGCCGGTTTCTTCAGCCTTGCGGATCGCTTCCTGGTCCTCTTCGGGCATCAGCGCTATCATCCTGTGCTGCTCGCTGGCCCAGAGGCTGGAGGATGCGTGTCCGCTGGAGATGATGGCTGAGCAGATGCCTTCCGGCTTCTTTTCGATGAGGTAGGCGATGATGAGCATGCCGCCCCAGGACTGCCCCAGGATGTGCATCCTGTCGAGATGAAGATGCTCCCGGAGGGCGATGAGTTCGTTCATCCAGGTCTCCAGTGTCCACAGTTCCGGGTGGCCGTCCAGGTATGATTCCCCGCAGCCTATCTGGTCGTAGGAAATCACCTGGCGACCGGTTTCGCCGGCAACGCGGTCCAGCACTTCGAAGTAATTGTGCGTGCTTCCGGGACCGCCGTGAAGAAGAAGCAGGGGAGGCCTTCCGGATGGTTCTCCCACTATCCTGTAGTACGTACTGTAGCCCATGAAGGGCATGCGGCCTTCTTTGATTGTCATAGTCGCGGGCAAGTTTAAATCCTTATTATCTTGCGGAGGCCGCGGTCTGCGGCATTCTTGGCTGCAATCAGGCGGTATCGTCCCTTCTCTGATACCCAGGAATCCGAGTCTTCATCCCATGAGGCAAGGTCACTTTCCGCAAGAATCATTTCCACGGTGCAACTCTCGCCGGGCTGCAGTTCCGGAGTCTTGGCAAAAGCCTTCAGTTCACGGGCGGGCTTTTCCATATCCCTTCCCGGAGCGGAGACATATAGTTGCACAACATCTTTCCCGGCTCTCTTTCCTGAGTTTGTGACATCAACCCGCACCTTCCAGGCACCATCCAACGCCTCCACTTTCATATTCTTCCATTTGAAAGAAGTATAACTGAGACCATAACCGAAGGGATAGGACACCCGGTCGCGGGCCTTCGTGCAGAAATAGCGGTAACCCACCCATATGTCCTCTTCATAATCGGTGTAGTCTATGTCCTTGACGGTGTAGTCCTTCCTGTTACCCTCCAGACGGCGGTAGTAAGAATAATTGAATGGCTTGTCTGCATAGATCAGGGGGAAGTTGGGCGCGGATGGTTCGTCTTCATAGCGTTTTGAAATGGTCATGGGAAGGCGTCCGGAAGGGTTTACCTCACCGCTGAGCACGGAAGCCACGGTGTGGCCGCCCTCTTCTCCCGGCTGCCAGCAGATGATTATGGCATCTGCCAGGTCTTTCCAACTTTCCATTTCAACTATGCCTCCGATGTTCAGTATCACGGTTACTTTCTTACCCCTTTCACGGAAGGCGCTGGATGTCTCGCGCAGTAGCTGCAACTCCCTGTCCTGCAAGAGGTAGTTATGATACAGATCCCTGTCCTTTCCCTCTCCGAAGACGCGCCCGAAAGTTATTACGGCACGGTCCGCTGTCCGGGCTGCGGTGCGGATAATGTCCACTGGCACCACCTCGATCGGACGTTCCCTGTCGATTACCCACGAATTCTTACCGTCCACCATTGCGCAACGCCAGCGTTCATCCTGCATGTAGGCAGAATAAAACTTGTCAAGGCCGCTTTCGAGTGTGAAGCCTTTATCGGCGAGGCCTTGCTGCAGGTCCACCACATAGGGGCGGTGGACGTCACCGGAGCCGGTGCCGCCGGCTATAAACGCATAAGATGTCACGCCGAGCAGCGCAGTAGTGCCGGAGGGTCCGAATGGCAGGGCGCCTTCGTTCTTGAGCAGCACCACTCCCTCATCCGCCACTTTGCGGCACACTGCTGCGTGAGCCTCCAGGTCGGGGGCGTCGGAGTGCTTGATGCCCCGGTAGGAGGGACATTTCACAATCAGCTCAAGGGCGCGGGTTACGCTCCTGTCCACGTCTTCCATGGAAAGACGTCCTTCCATGACCGCCGCTATCAGCGCATTGTAACGGGTGTCGGAGCCGGGCTGGATGAGTTCGTTGCCGGCGTGGACCTGCGCTGCTGTATCATAGCCTCCGCCCCAGTCGGTCATCACTGTGCCTTCAAACCCCCATTCGCCACGGAGTATATCGGTCAGGAGCCAGGGGGCTTCGGATGCGTGGGTGCCGTTGATATAGTTGTAGGAGGTCATCAGTGTCCACGGCTGTGACTTGCGTATCGCTATTTCAAATACCTTGAGGTATATCTCACGAAGGGCGCGCCTGCTGACGCGGGCATCGTTTTGGAGTCGGTTAAGTTCCTGATTGTTAACAGCGAAGTGCTTCACGCAGGCACCTACTCCGTTGGACTCGATTCCGTCCACCATTGCGGCGGCCGTCTCCCCGGCAAGCACGGGGTCCTCGGAATAATATTCGAAATTTCTGCCGCAGAGGGGGTTGCGGTGTATGTTCACGCCAGGGCCCAGCAGCACATCCACCCCGTACTCTAGCACTTCGTTGCCCATTGCCTGTCCCGCCTCCCGGACGAGTCCGGGGTTCCATGTGGAGGCGAGCATCGTGCCGATAGGGAATCCAGTACAGTAGAAAGTCTTGTCAGTACCCGGGCGGGTGGGGTCGATGCGCAGGCCGGCAGGTCCGTCGGCAAGGACTATCGAAGGAATGCCCAGACGGGGAACGGCGTGAGTGGCTCCTGCGCTGCCTTTGACGCCTATGTCATTGCGGCCTATGCCGTCGAAGGCGGTGGATCCGCATCCTACTAGGATAGCGGCCTTTTCCTCCAGGGTCAGCATGGATACGATTTCAGGAATGTTGTCCGGCCTGAGCACGGGACTGGAAGCGGCAACTGCTGCAGCAAGTATGATTGTGAGCATATACAACGATATGGAATCTACTGACTACTGGATCGGGACGTCGGAATAGGTGAAGGATACCTTGCGGTCCTTGATGGTGAATTTGGCGTAGTAAACGTCGGAGTCGATTTCGCCGCCGGAGCAGCCGGACATGGCCATTATGTATTCCACGTCCTCGTGGATTGAGGACTCCAGGGCCGGCAGGACCAGGCCGGAGGCTCCTTTATACAGCAGATTGTCCAGGAAGTCATACTCCTCGTACATGTCCAGGACGCTGTAGTAGAAGTAGTAAGCGCCTCCGAATACATCATCGACCTTCTCATTGGACTCATATTCCCAGAACCAGGTGCGCTCCGGGTCGGAGGGAATGATGGTGAAGCCGTTCTCGTCCGGGTGGATCGTGAAGGACAGCTCTTTCATGGCCACAGGAGGGGTGGAAAACGGAAGCCTGTAGAGAGGCCCTATCGCTTCCTTTGTCTGCGGGTTGACCTGGAAAAGCATCAGTTCGAAGTCGGTCCCTGAAGACAATTTGGTCTGCTTGATTGTGCGGGTGCCTTTATAACAGAACATATCGGCAAAAGAGCCGGCCTCTCCAGATTCCGCCAGAGTGTCGTAGATTTCCTTAATCCATTCCAGCTGCCATGCTATCAGATCCTTGTCCGACCATTCGGCCTGCGGCTGGTCAGGCGATAAGATACCGTAGCAGTAGCAGGCATCCTGGTCGCCGGGCGTGACGGTGAACTGCACCTTGGTGCCCTTCACCCAGTTGATTTTCAGGTCGAAAGTGCAAGGCTCGGAGACTATCTTCTCCTTCTTGCAGGAGGAGA
>CACZEU010000060.1 GCA_902780175.1 uncultured Bacteroidia bacterium | reverse complement strand
GCCGCCAGATATTGCTATCCGCGCTGCCCCTCGACTTGCATGTGTTAAGCCTGCCGCTAGCGTTCATCCTGAGCCAGGATCAAACTCTTCTTTGTATAAATTATAAAGCTTTGCTTGTCCTTCTGCTCCTAGATTCTCTAAAAGAATCAACGCTCTCGTTGTTCTCGGTACTTGCTTGTACTTATCTTCTCAATAATTCAATGAACTTGCGCCTCCGTGAGAAGCGGGATGCAAAGGTAGTAATTATTCTTTAATCCGCAAATTTTTTTTGAATTTTTTGTTAAATTTGTGGATATGAATCTAAAGTCACTCGCTAAAGATACAGCCATATACGGTCTGAGCAGCATTGTGGGGAGGTTTCTGAACTACCTCCTTGTTCCTCTATATACATATAAGATAGCTGCTGCCAGCGGTGGCTACGGTATCGTTACCAACCTTTATGCCTACACGGCGCTCCTTCTGGCACTGTTGACTTTCGGGATGGAAACGACGCTTTTCCGCTTCTCGAATAAGGAAGGGGAAGACAAACGGCGCGTTTACGGCACGGCACTCAAGATGGTCGGCCTGGTCGCGCTGGTTTTTCTCGCACTTGTCCTTGCATTCATCAGACCGATTTCCGGTGCAATGGGTTATTCAGACCATCCCGAATATGTAGGTTGTATGGCGGCAATCGTCGCGCTGGATGCATTCCAGGCCATAATGTTCTCCAAACTCAGGCTGGACGGCAGGCCCATTAAGTTCATGTTCCTGAAGTTTGCGTTCATTATTCCCAACGTGCTGCTCAACCTGGTGGTTTTCCTGGTGCTGCCGCGTTTCTTCGGTTCGGTTGACGGTCTTCAGGAGTTCTATCATGGCTTCAATGACGGTGTGGGTCTGATTTTCTTCGTAAACCTCCTTTGTACGTCCCTCGTTACGCTCGGCTTTATCCCGGAGCTGCGCGGCCTGGGCGTCCGCTTCGACGGAGCTCTTGCGCGCAGGATGCTTAAATACACCTGGCCGCTTCTCTTGCTGAGCCTTGTGGGGGTCCTTAACCAGGTGGCGGACAAGATTCTCTTCCCGTATCTTATGCCCGGCGAAGAAGGACGCGTCCAGCTTGGCATTTACGGGGCATGCGTCAAGATTGCGATGATCGTCGCCCTGCTTACCCAGGCGTTCAGATATGCTTACGAACCTATCGTGTTCAACGGCAGCCGCGACCGCAACAGCCCCCGGACGCTGGCCGACGGCATGAAGTACTTTATCATCTTCGCGTTGCTGGCCTTCCTTGCAGTAGTGGTCTATATGCCTGTCCTCAGGCATCTTATCCAGCCCGGATACTGGGAAGGGCTCGGTGTGGTTCCGATCGTGATGATGGCGGAAATCTTCATGGGAGTCTATTTCAACCTTTCCTTCTGGTACAAGCTTACCGACCGCACGTGGTGGGGTGCCGTCATGAGCGCAGTGGGAGCCGGATGCATGATATGCGTCAACGTACTGCTCGTGCCGGTCATCGGCTACTGGGCCTGTGCCTGGGGCGGTTTTGCCGGATATGGGGTTGCCATGCTGATGAGCTGGCTGATAGGGCGCAAGTACTATCCCGTGCCTTACGACATGAAGTCCATCCTCGGCTTCACCGCCCTTGCACTTGGAATTTTTGCGGCAATGACCGCTCTTGGCCATCCCCGCCTTGGCCTGAGCCCCTGGCTCACGATGGGAGTCGGAACCGTGCTGCTGGCAGTGTACGGCTGCTTCACCCTGAAAGCGGTCGGCGTTTTCCGCAAATAATTAAGCAACAGCACACATAACGGAGGACGCTCCATGTGCCCGCCGGGTAATCTGCAGTCTTCGCGGTGCCGGTGCCCCTAGGAGCCGTCATAACCGGAGATGTAGATTGTATAGTCGGTCTCGAGTGTGGGCTGCCAGGGGTTGGGGAGTTCTACGTGGACGGGGATGTCGATTCTTCCGCTGAAAGTGATCTGGGACGTATAGTCGATTGACAGATAGGGGGTTGCGCCGTCCACGGGCGTGTCGAAGAAATCCATGCCGTTGGTGCTGTATACTATGGAGGCAAGGCGCCTGAAATCTGCAGGGATTGCAGCCCGGATGGCATCAATGTCATATACGAGGTCGCCGAGGTGATAGGCATTCTTGGAGCTGACGCCGGCGATGAAGCCGTTACCGTCGGACTGGTATGTGCCCTCCATGGGGTTGAATGAGGCAACGTTGCCCATGACCCATTCACCGTCCTTGATTACATAGTAGGAAACGCCATTGGGCCTCTGGTCCTGCAGTTCAAGGTTCTGTCCGAGCGGGACGCGGTAAACTTTGTGTTCGTCCAGGACGACTCTGAAGTCATCGCTCTCGAGGCCGTCGAACGGAACCCAGGGAACAACGGCGAAGGACGCATAGTCCAGCATTTCAGACGGGTACTTGACGGATGCCTTGGGTGTCGAAAAGCGGGTGGGGAGTTCCACGGTACTGCTGCCGGAATGTTTGTACAGCCTTGCCGTTATCGGGATGAACGGCATTTCGCACGTCCTGTACAGGAAAGTGGTGTTGCCTGTCCAAAGGTCCTTGTAGTACTGCACGCCATCGCTGATCAGGCTGGCGGCGGGAAGGTTTTTTTCGCCCAGCGATCCGTCTTTATACTCGAACCGCACCTCGAGGCCTGCTTTCGTGATGGCGTCCTCGTCCAGTATGTTGTCGTCAGCGTCCACCACGTTGAATGCCAGTTCTGCAAAATTGATGGGGGTGGGGCTGTAGTCGGCAAGCGCATGGCGGAAGCTGATGCGGCTGTCATTGGTCGGAGTTGTCCCGGCCGCATCGGGAAGCGTAGTGTAATATGAAGGATAGCACCTGGTCCACCATTCCACGCTGCCGTCGTTGGTGTCGAAGTCCAGCTTCTGCATGGTCTGGCCTTCCTGTTTGGAATTGAAGGTGTAGTACTTCAGGTGCACAAAATTGAAACTTGCATCAGGGCCCGGTCCTGGAGTGCCGGAGCCGTCGGTGATTTCAACGGTTCCGCTGCATGTCGTGTTGCCGAAGGGGGTGAACAACGTGTATTTGCCGGTTATTTTGCCTCCTATGGCAGCCTTGCGCTCCGCCTCGCTCTTATTGGGGTTCATTTCCACCTCGGCGTAAACCTGGCCAGTACCGACTACAAGATCCTCCAGGCTTTCGCTGGAATAGCTGAATTCTTCCCACTGGATGCCCGAGCCGTAGACCATATAGCCCATCTTGTAGGCATCGGCGGCGGAAACGATCTTGCCGTCGATGTTGAATGCCGGCATGGCGCCGTCCAGTATTACCCGGTAGCCGGGCTCCGCCGAAGTGCCGCTCTCGCGCAGTACGTCGTAGGGCAGATACTGGTACTCGCCGCCGGCATCGACGGGAACGGGATTGCCGTCGGGCCCGGTGACGTAGGCACCCGGAAGCAATTCGATGGGCTCAAGAACGTTGGGGTAAAGGGTGGTATAGGGACTGGCCAGTTCATCCTCGAAGTCGGAATACACCGGTTTGTCGTTTTCGTCCTTGCCCTCAACCAGATAGTTATGGAAATGATACAGACGCAGCTGGGCGGCAAAGGCGCTGCGGTTCTGCCAGGCCTGCAGGTCGCTCAGTGTCCATACGGGGAAGGAGTACGTTCTTGCCGGATCCAAAGGGTCCTCGGCACGGAAAATGCCTGAGGGTGACCAGTTATAGGGATCGTCCCATCCCCGTATGTAAGATCCGTCCGATGCGGTCATTCCGACGTCGTACCTGGGCTTCAGTCCGCCTGCGGCAAAGCTTTCGGAAGCGATATTGATGGGGAGCACCTTGAAGGTGACCTCTCCGCTGTTGCTGTCGGCGGACACGACGTCGAGAATGTGCATGCAGTACTTGACGTCCTTGCCGTCTCCTCCGGCGCGGGTCTTGACATTGCGCACGTCAAACCATGCTACCAGGCAGTCTTCAATGCCGACGTCCTTTATAAATTCCCGGATTTCGGGACCTTCTACATCGTCGGGATTGTCCGGGATATCTTTACCGAACACGAAGAATAACCAATCCAGGAGCATGTCGTTCAATTTATGGTTCCGGCAAAGATTCTGGACTTGTGCCGCAACGGCGCCTGCATACTGGGCTGGAAGGAACTGGTAGGTTATCTCGGTAGGCTGGTCGAAGAGCATGGCGTCGGTTCCATGACTGACCAGGGCTGAATTCACGGTAATCTTCCCGTCGTCGTAGTCGGGAACATACTGGATGCTCTGAATCTTTTTCAGTACGTTTGCGACATCTATCTTGGGAAGGGCGATCGTGTACCCGTCTCCGAAAGTTATATATACATACCCGTCGTCGCATGTCACATCCTTGATGCCGTCTCCGGAGATGCCGTCAGCCTTGGCGATCTGCGTCCAGGTGGCACCGCCGTCCGTGGAAACCATCCACCAGCCGTCTTCTATCTTGAGTTGGGGGGCGATACCGTCCTTGCCGGAAACGGGCATCTTGTTGCCCTTGCCGTCCAGCAGCCACTCTCCGTCCATCGTCCAGTAGTAGACGCCGTCGGAGTCCGCTTTCACGCCGACTACGGGGCTTGCAACCTTCGATATGGTTATGACCTTCCCGTTTGCAAACTTGATGGTCCAGGCGTCGTCGCTCTCTGATACGGCGCTTACCATTTCCTTGTTCTTCAGGGAGTTTACTATTTCCCATATGCTTGAGATATTGCTGTTCGCATCACTCATCTGGTCTTCCAGGGACTTGACCCTGTCGCTCAGCGAGGACAGTTCGTCCCTGAGCTCGGAGTCATCGTATTTGACGCAGGAAACGGTCGCGGCAGCCGCCAGGAAGGCTGCGAACAACGGGAGAATCAATTTTTTCATGGTGTCGTAACTTTATTGGTCCAGTTTGCGGTAGTTGATGCCGAACATGTCCAGCAGGGGAAGCTGGCGGGCGGCGAGGCCGCCCTTGAAGGCGTCGAAGTCCTTGTTTTCGGGCTTGCTCCAGCTGATTTCCGAGAGGGCCATCAGGCGCGGGAACAGCATGTACTCCAGGTGCTCCGGCGTGGCGATATACTCGGTCCAGAGGTTGCACTGCACGCCCAGGATATGGCTCTGGTCGCCGGCTGGAATCTCTGCGAGGGGGTCGTATCCGTATACGCGCTCCAGGGAAATAGGACGCTCGGCGACGTCGCCTTTGGTCCACTGATGCGTGATGCTGAACGGCTCGGCGGTGAGGTCGGACGACTGTACGTAGTCGATGTAGCAGTAGGTGGTGGGGGCCATGATGACGTCGTAACCCATGGATGCGGCCTTGATGCCGCCCGCGGTGCCCCTCCAACTCATTACAGTGGCGCCGGGGGACAGTTCACCCTCGAGTATCTCGTCCCAGCCGATTATCTTCTTGCCCTTGCTGGCGAGGAACTTCTGCATGCGTGCGGTCACGTAGTTCTGCAGGCGCGACTCTGCGGAAATGTCGCCTTCGCCGGTCAGCCCCAGTTCGGCAATTTTGGCCTGGCAGTCGGGGTCGGTCTTCCATTCGTCGCGGGGACACTCGTCGCCGCCGATGTGGATGTATTCGCCCGGGAACAGGTCGGCGACCTCGCCAAGTACGTCTTCGAGGAACTTCATGGTGCTTTCCTTGCCCACGTTGAGCACCTGTCTGGAGACGCCCCAGCGGGTCCAGACTTCATAGGGCTGGGGCTGGCTGCCGGCGCAACCCAGTTCGGGATAGGAGGTGAGCGCAGCCTGCATATGGCCGGGCAGGTCGATTTCCGGAACGATGGTTATGCCGCGTTCTGCTGCGTATGCGATGACGTCGCGGATTTGGTCTTTGGTGTAATAGCCGCCGTAGCGTATGCCGTCGTTGGACTCCCAGTCACCCCCTATCATGGTTCCGTTGCGGAAGGCTCCGACCTCGGTGAGGCGGGGATACTTGTCGATTTCGATCCTCCAGCCCTGGTCGTCCGACAGGTGCCAGTGCAGGCGGTTGAGTTTGTATATGGCCATAACGTCAAGCACCTTCTTGACTTCGTCGACGCTCCAGAAGTGTCGGCAGCAGTCGAGCATAAGGCCACGGTAGGCAAAGCGCGGAGTATCTGAAATCTCGCAGCAGGGGATGTTCCACTTCGCGTCCGTATCGGGCTTGGTGCCATAGATGGACAGGGGCAGCATCTGCCGGAGCGTCTGCAGCGCATAAAGCACTCCGTTGAAAGAACTGGCCCTGACGATGGCTGACCGAGGAGTAACGCTGATCCTGTAGCCCTCGGGGGCGACGGAGGCATCCTTAATAAAGAACAGTCCCTTGAATTTGCCGTTCTCCACCACGCGGGCGAGCCCGATGGGGGTAGCGACGGAGCTTGTGCGGCCGCTGACGAGCGACAGGCGGTCTGCAAACTGGCGGACGGCACGTATGCTCGGCATATCCAGGGCAGGGTCGCAGTTGATGCTGATGCCTCTGAGGTTAAGCGTGCCCTTGCCTGTTTCGAGGTTTTCGGGGGCGGGGACAATACGGATTTCCGCAGGTTTTGCAGCGCAGCCAAGGCAGTCGAGGCTTGCAAGCAGTGCCGCCATTATGAGAATCTTCTTCATTTGAGAACGGTTTTTTCGGCTGTTTGTCTTAGGTATGAGGCGTCTGATTCGGACAGGCCGCAGCAGGGGACGTCCCCGCTGAACGGCTTGCCGCTCAAGATTAGGTATTCAATGCAGGCCTTGAGGTACGAACCCGCGAGGCTCTGGTGCTTGTCGTCGTCGCCCAGGAGCTGTACGGGCGAACCGTCGGCGCGTACGGCCGCAAATGCCTGGCCGACAGGGATAATCTCTCCGTGGCAGGCGGTGGAAAGAAGACGGGTGCCTTCCGCCAGGAGGGAGTCGAAATTCTCCAGGCTGCCGAAGCCGCCGCAGTCGCCTGCCCCGTATGCCCAGGTGTTCTCCACGAACACCCTGCAGCCGGGCGACGTGCTGCGCAGGGCCTCGCACAGGTCGAGCAGGGCCAGCTTGACGTCGCGCATGGCGTCCATGTCGGAGGCATAGCGCGCCGGCTCCTGGCTCTGTCCCTGGAAGAAGGCGTAATCGTAATCCTCCAGCGAGCACTGCACGAGCGACATGGTGAGTCCGGTGTGCTGGCGGAAGGTCTGCCCGCCCTTGAGCGACGCGTTGATATCCAGCAGCATACCCTGCGAGAACGCAATCTCCTGCAGCATCAGCGGGACGCTGTAGAAATAGGTGAAGGAGTTTCCGAGCATCAGCACTTTCCTGCGGGACGAAGGGGCCTTCCTGCCGAGCGGATTGAGCCTGGCGCCCACGTAGTGCCTGCTCCTGATGCTTACGCTGTTGGCCGGGTCGTCGGCGCTCAGCCTGTCCTTGTCGGACGTGTAGGGGCTGCACACGCGGCAGCGCACCCGGAGGGTGTCCCTCACCGCCTGTCCGAGCCGGAAGATATTCAGGTAGGAGGTAGGATGCGACTGCGATGCCGGCACGGTGAAGAACGAATAAGACGCAAGCCCGTCGGAGTATACCGGCGTGGAAACGTTCTCCCAGCGGCGTCCCTGCTGGACTTCCACCATGTAGTAGCGGGGGGCCTTGTCGCCGTTGTTTTCCAGGGTTATGCCGAACTGAACGTAGGTCCCGGCGGGAAGTTTTCCGTCGACAGGTATGCTGAAGTTGATGGCGTCACCCTCCGTCAGGCCGCGGTACTCCACCGGTTCCGGATTGAACCACAGCCCCGGGATGACCTGGGCGACGAGGCCTGCCAGCAGCAGAAACAGTTTCATTCAGCGTACAGTTTAATGATGTTGAGAATGACGGCGGAAGCCTTCTGCATGCTCTCCAGCGGCACCCATTCGAACTTGCCGTGGAAATTGAGCCCGCCGGCGAAGATGTTGGGGCAGGGGAGGCCCTTGAATGACAGGTTGGCGCCGTCTGTGCCGCCGCGGATGGGCTGGATGTGAGGCTTGACGCCGGCCATCTCCATTGCGCGTACGGCCTTTTCGATGACGATGCCGTAGTGCGGCTCCACCATCTCACGCATGTTGTAATACTGGTCCTTGAGAGTGAGGTTTGCGGTACCTGCGCCGTACCGGTCGTTGATGAAGTCGCAGCAGCGGGAGATGAGTCCCTTTTTCTGCTCGAACCTGCCGCGGTCGTGGTCCCTTATGATCCAGGTGAGGGTGGCTTCCTCGACGGTTCCCTTGAAGCCGACGATGTGGAAGAATCCCTCGTAGTCCTGGGTGAATTCCGGCCGCTGGTCCACCGGCAGCAGGGAAATGAGCTCCTGGCCGATAAGGATGGCGTTGAGCATCTTGCCCTTGGCGTATCCCGGATGGACGTTGCACCCCTGGATGCGTACGACCGCCGACGCCGCGTTGAAGTTCTCGAATTCCAGTTCTCCTACCTCGCCGCCGTCCATCGTATATGCGAAATCGGCGCCGAAGCGGGGCACGTCGAACTTGACCACGCCGCGTCCGATTTCCTCGTCGGGGGTGAATCCTATCTTTATCTCTCCGTGCTTGAATTCCGGATGTTCGACCATGTACTGCACTGCGTCCATTATCTCGGCCACGCCGGCCTTGTCGTCTGCGCCAAGCAGGGTTGTGCCGTCGGTGGTGATGATGGTTTCTCCCCTGTGCGAGAGGAGTTCCGGGAACTGGGCGGGGTCGAGGGTGAGTCCGGGGACGCCCTTAAGGGGTATGGGCGAACCGTCGTAGTCCTTGATTATCTGGGGCTTGATGTCCTTTCCGGAGGCGTCCGGAGCGGTATCGACGTGGGCGATGAAGCCTACCGCCGGTACCTTTTTGTCTATATTGGCCGGAATGCTTGCCATCACGTAGCCGTATTCGTCGAGCGTGGCCTGCACGCCCATCTGCTGCAGTTCCTCCCTCAGCTGCTGGAGTAGCAGGAGCTCCTTTACCTCCGACGGCTGCGAGGGGGAATCTTCATTCGACTGGGTGTCGAATGCGACGTAAGAAAGGAATCTGTCGAGTATTTTCATTGTTCTGATTTTTTGAGGCTTGCGAAGATCATGTAGGCGCAGATGCCAAGGAAAGGCACGATTGCGATGAGTTCAGCGGGTGCAGCTCCGGCTCCGGCGGTGTTCCAGCCGGTGAGGAACCAGTCGGCACCTGCGAATTTGAGTATGGCGGAAACGACGCCCATGAGTGCGCCGCCGGCGATGAAGCCGCTGGCAATCAGGGTGCCGCGCTCCTGCCTTGCACGGTTGACGGCAGCGTCCTTGCTGCGGGTGCTGACGAACCAGGAAATGGCACCGCCGACCAGCAGCGGGAGGTTGAGGTCGATGGGGATGAACATACCGAGGCAGAATGCCAGAGCCGGCACCTTGAACACGGTGAGGAGTATGGCGATGACGGCGCCGATGCCGTAGAGAAGCCAGGGGGCGCTGCCTCCGTTCATCATGGGCTGGATGACCGCCGCCATGGCGTTGGCCTGGGGAGCCACGAGCGCACCGTCTCCGGTGAAGCCGTAAGTCTTGTTGAGGACGAGCATGACGCCACCGACGGTTGCAGCCGCTACCGCTACGCCGACGAACTTCCAGGCTTCCTGCTTCTTGGGCGTGGTGCCTATCCAGTAGCCTATCTTGAAGTCGGTGATGAGGCCTCCGGCGGTGCTCAGGGCGGTGCAGACCACGCCGCCGATGACCATTGCGGCAACCATTCCGGCGTTGCCCTTAAGCCCTACGGCGACAAGCACCAGGGCGGTGATGATCAGCGTCATGATGGTCATTCCGCTGACGGGGTTGGTGCCGACTATGGCGATGGCGTTGGCTGCTACCGTAGTAAACAGGAATGCGATGACGGCGACGATGAGCAGCGCTATGATGGCCTGCCAGATGTTGTTCACCACGCCTCCGAAGGCGAAGAATGCGAATACCGCCAGCAGCGCCACGGTGACGCCGAGGATGACGGTGCGCATCGAAAGGTCCTCCTGCGTGCGCTCCACGGACTGCCTGCCCTCGCCGGGCTTGCGCTTGAATTCGCTCGCTGCAAGGCCGACGGCGCTCTTGATGACGCCGGCGCTTTTGATGATGCCGATGATGCCCGCCGTAGCGATGCCTCCGATGCCAATATGGCGTGCGTACTCCTTGAAAATCTGCTCGGGAGCCATCTGGGAGACCGTCTGCGCTATGCCGGTGCCCATAAGGTCGATGACCTGTCCGCCCCAGATGAGGTTCATCAGGGGGATTATGACGAGCCAGACCAGGAAGGATCCGCAGCAGATGATGAACGCGTACTTGAGGCCCACGATGTATCCGAGGCCGAGCACCGCCGCTCCGGTGTTGAGCTTGAGCACGAGCTTGGCCTTGTCGGCGACGACCTGTCCGACGTGTGTGACGGTGGTGCTGAGCGTTTCCGCCCAAGCGCCGAAAGTGGCCACCACGAAATCGTACAGTCCGCCGATCAATCCCGCCAGAACCAGCGTTTTGGCGCTGCCTCCGCCCTCGCCGCTCACGAGCACCTGGGTGGTTGCGGTGGCCTCCGGGAAGGGATATTTGCCGTGCATCTCCTGCACGAAGTATTTACGGAACGGAATGAGGAACAGGATGCCCAGGGCGCCTCCGAGCAGGGAACTGAGGAACATCTGCCAGAAATTGACGTCGAGCCCCAGGATGTAGATTGCGGGGAGGGTGAAAATGGCTCCTGCGACGACTACGCCGGAGCAGGCACCGATGCTCTGGATAATGACGTTCTGCGACAGGGAATCCTTCTTTCCCAGCAGGCCCGTAACGCCGACGGCGATGATTGCGATGGGGATGGCGGCCTCGAAGACCTGTCCGACCTTAAGCCCCAGGTACGCTGCCGCCGCCGAGAACAGGATCGTCATCAGGAGACCCATCGTCACGGAGTACGGGGTCACTTCCAAGGGCTTTCCGGACGGGCTCAGGAGGGGCTGGTATTTCTCTCCCGGGTTCAACGGCCTGTGGGCGTTCTCCGGAAGGCTTTGACTTTTGTTGCTTTCTTTCATACTCCTTGCGGTATTTTTCGATATACTTTTGCAATTTAGCCTCTTCCTTCTGGCGCCGCCGTTCCTGGGCCTTGAGCAGCCGCAGCTTGCGTGCACGCTCCTTTTCCAGCTTCTTCTGCGCCTTGGCGGCGTCCAGGGAGTCGAGCTGCGCCCAGCGCCTCT
>CACZEU010000059.1 GCA_902780175.1 uncultured Bacteroidia bacterium | reverse complement strand
TAGCGGGTAACCGCAAACCATTCTTTGAAACTGTGTTCAGCCATATAATTATAATGTTTTGAGCCAGGCGAGGATAAGGGCCCTGCGGCGCTCCAGGACGTCGTAGTCGAGGGTGTCGAAGGTGTCGGCGGGTTTGTTGGTATTCATCGTTATGCCCGAAGTGAACATCACCGCGGGAATCTTTTTCTGCAGGAAAGGCGTCTGGTCCGACGCCGAATTGTAAAAGTAATCCGTAAAGCCCTTGCTGCGATAGTAGTCGTAAAACAGACGCAGGCGGGGCCCGGCGTTCAAGGCATCGAACTGCTTGGAATTCTTCTTCTCGAAATCGTCCCCGCCAAGTATGATGAGGTAATCGGGCCTTACTTTGGTAGGCGGGGCCAGCGAACTGCCGATGATGTCGATATTGGCCACCAGGCTGACCTTCCAGGGCCCGCAGGCGAGGAGTTCTGCGCCGATGCGGCCGGAATTGTGCCCGTCGATGGCGGCAAAGATATAATTGGACCGGGAGCGTGACAGCGAATCGGCAAGCGACAGCAGCACGGCAACGCCGGAAGCGTTGGCGTCAGCCCCGGGATAGACTACCCCGTCAACCGTGCCGAGACCGTCATAATATGCAGTCACAAGCACGTAGGACGACGACTTGGGATTACCCCTGTGGATGCCTGTCACATTGCGGACGACGCCACCGGAGGTACTAAGAAAGGTCATCGAGGTCTCCAGCCCGGCAGCCCTGAAACGGCGCTGCACGTACCAGGTGGTTTCCACCGCGCCCACTGACCCGGTAGCCCGGCCTCCCAGCAGAGGACTCGACAGATACTCTACGTCCTCACGCAGGCCTGCCCTCGAAGGAAGTGAGATAAAAACAAAAAAAAGAATTAGAAAGAAACGAATGGGGACACCGGTAAAAATAAGTTGCCGGCCTCTCCAAACCTGTTGCCACCCTCGGCACCATAAGAGGGAGGGGCCCGCAGCTTGCTGTGGGAGGGGTCGCGAAGCGACGGATTGGAGAGGCCGGCAACTTATTTTTACCATAGGAGCCAAATCGGCACGATAAATGATTATCTTTGCAAAAATAGTGAAAAAGTTTCTGCTTTCAATAGCGATTTTGCTCGCCCTCGCCCCTGCCGCCCTTGCCCAGTACGACAAGGACGTCTTCAGCCTGCGCGGCAGGCTCGCACTCCAGGACGGCAAATACACCCAGGCCATCGAGCACTTCAACATCCTCGCCCGCCTGGACACCACCGACTACTGGTGCTTTTTCTTCCGCGGCATCGCCAAATTCAACCTCGGAGACGTCCGCGGAGCCAAACAGGACTTCAACACCGCCGTCCGTCTCAATCCCCTGTTCACCAACGGCTACCACTATCGCGCCATCACCGAAAGCCGCACCGGCGAATACGACAAGGCCTTCGCCGACTTCGACAGGGCCATCGAACTCCGTCCCGGAGTAATGGGCATATACTACAGCCGCGGCGTCACCAATTTCCTCGCCAGACGCTTCCCCGAGGCCGTCGCCGACTTCGACCGCTACATCCGCCGCGAGCCCAAGGATCCGTCCGCCTACCTCAACAGAGGCGCCACCTACCTCTTCCTGGGCGACACCCTCAAGGCGATGAACGACTACAACAAGGCCATCAAGCTGGACCGTTTCGAGCCCGAATGCTACGTGCGCCGCGGCCGCGTCTTCGCCGCCCAGGGCAACTTCACGGACGCCGTAAAGGACATGACCCGCGCCATCGACCTTGACAGCACCAACACCTTCGCATACTTCAACCGTGCGCTCATGTACTACGAGCTGCACGACTACAATTCCGCCATGCGCGACCTCGGCCGCGTGCTCAAGGACGAACCCGGCAACGCACTCACCCTGTACAACCGTTCGCTGATCTACGCCCAGGTGGGAGATTTCGCCAACGCCCTGGAGGACATGGACCGGGTCATCAACATCAACCCCGGCAACGTCCTCGCCTACTACAACAGGGCCGCAATCTTCATGCAGATGGGCCGTTACCGCGACGCCCTGTCGGACTACAACAGGGCAATCGAGCTGTATCCCGATTTCGCCAAGGCCTATCTCAACCGTTCGTACGTCGAGAATCTCCTCGGCATGACCAGACAGTCCAAGGAGGACTACCGCACCGCCCAGCGCAAGGTGGGAGAATACCGAGCCAGGAATGCCACCGGTGAGGTTTCTTTCGCCGACACCACCCGCAAATACAACTCCCTGCTGGCGCTCGACGCCGATTTCGCCAAGAAGAACTTCGACAACGAGCTCCTGCAGCACCGCGACATAGACATCCGCCTGCGGCCGCTCTACAAGTTCAGCCTCGCTGCGGAAAGGGAAAAGCGCAACCTGGCGCTCAACCGCCGCTATGAGCATCCGCTGGTGGACCGTTTCGCCGATTCGGTCCCCGTCCCCGTCGTCCTTTCCAACAATGACAGCCTGAAGGTGCTGCAGCTGGTCCGGTCCCTGTCGTCCGTTCTCTCCGGAGACGGCAGCGGCGGAGCCGGAACGGTACGGCTCACCCCGGCGCAGACCTTCTTCATCCGCGGCATATATGACGTCCAGGAGAAGAAGTATTCCAGCGCTCTGGGATGGTTCGACAAGGCCGTCGATGCCTCCGAAGATGCCGGCGGCAAAGACCCGTACACCAGCTTCTACAAGGCATTCTACCTGATGAACAGGGGTGTCCTGAGGGCGGAGATGATAGATTTCATAGCGTCCCTGGAGGGCAACGTCCAGACGCTTTCGATGGACGAGAACGGCTCCACCCGCGCCCGAGTGTCGGACCACGTAGCCCGCACTTACGACTATACGGAAGCCATCGACGACATACGTGAAGCCATCGCGCTCGTACCCGATATGCCCCAGCTGTACTTCAACCTCGGCAACCTGCTGTGCCTGTCCGGGGAGATGGTCTCCGCCATCGACAGCTACTCCAGGGCGATCGGCCTGTACCCGCAGATGGGAGACTCCTACTTCAACCGCGGCCTCGTACTTATCTATCTCAAGGACAAGGAGAAAGGATGCATCGACCTGTCGCGTGCGGGCGAACTCGGCGTCGGCGACGCATACAGCGTCATCGACAAATACTGCAAGAACGATGAGTAACATACGATTCAAGTCTTTCTCTTCCGGCAGCTGCGGCAACTGCTACTTCATAGGTATTTTTCCGGACGGATCAAGGCGCTGCGAGGCCGGAGTCCTTATCGACGCCGGCGTCAGCCCCCGCAGGCTCAAGAAGGAGCTGCAGTCGGACGGGCTCTGCTTCGACGATTTCGGCGCGGTGCTGATAACCCACGACCACATGGACCACGTACGCTCCCTGGGGTCGATCTGCAAGCATATAGGCAAACCTGTCTGGGCCACGGAGAAACTGCACAGGGCGCTGGGGTACAATCCCATGACGCGTGACTGGATCGGCGGCCACAAGGTCATCCTCGACTCCGGCGGCTGGAGTTCCATCATCCCCGGCCGCATCCAGGCCCGCCCCTTCATCATGCCCCACGACGCCACGGAAACGGTAGGATACGCAATCATGCTCGATTCGTTCAAATTCGTGATTATGACCGACATAGGCCAGATGACCGAAGAGGCGCTCTCGTGGGCCCGGCAGGCCGATACCGTCGTCATAGAAAGCAACTACGACCCGGAAATGCTACGCTTCGGCCCCTATCCCCCGGATCTCCAGGCTCGCATACGCGGCGGCCACGGACACCTGTCCAATCCCGAATGCGCCGAGGCTATCAGCGCCTTCCGCCACGAAGGCCTGCGCCACCTCTTCCTCTGCCACCTCAGCGAGCACAACAACACTCCCGAACTGGCCTACAGGACCAGCCTGGAGGCGGCCGGCGGCATCCCCCTGGTTCCGCTCCCCCGTCAAACCGCATCGCCTCTGTACATATTATGATACAGAAAACCAACGCCGCAAGACTGCTTGATGCCGCGGGAATCCGATACTCGCTGGTGGAATACACCGTCGACGAGGATCATCTGGAGGCATCGCACGTAGCAGAGCAGCTGGGCGAAGACCTGGACCGGGTATTCAAGACGCTGGTACTCCGCGGCGACAAGAGCGGTCCCTTCGTATGCGTCATCCCAGGGTCGCTTGAGGTCGACCTCAAGGTGGCGGCCCGCATTTCCGGCAACAAGAACTGCGAAATGCTGCACGTCAAGGAGTTGCTTCCGCTCACCGGATACATCCGCGGAGGCTGCTCCCCCATCGGGATGAAGAAACAGTTCCCTACTTTCCTCCACGAAAGTGCACTGCTTTACGATACGATATACATCAGCGCCGGCGTACGCGGAATGCAGATCTGCATAGCGCCGCAGGACCTCATACAATTCATAGACGCAAAAATCTACCCCATATGAAACACTACGTTCTTGCCGCACTTGCGGTCCTTTCAGCATGTGCCCCCCAGGCCATCGACCTCAATTCCTACGTTCCCAGCCATGCCGTAATGGCACACCGCGGCTCAACCTATTGGGCCCCTGAAGAGACGGAGAGCGCCTGGCGCTGGGCCCGCGAAATGGGAGCCGACTACCTGGAATCCGACCTCCAGTGCACCAAGGACGGCATAATACTGGCCAACCACGACGTAAATCTCACCCGTACCACCGACATCGAAGAAGTCCTCGGAGACGGCGTACCCGCCACCAGGCGCGATTTCTATCTTTCCCTCGGATTCAGCGCGGAAGACGCCGACGCCCAGCTGGCAATTGATGCCGAAGGTTTCGAGCCATATCACGCCGCATCCTACTATTATGCTGAACTGCTCACCATCGACGCCGGTTCCTGGTTCAACGAAGCCCGTCCGGAGCAGGCAAGAGCCGCATTCGCCGGCAGCCAGTACGTTTCCGCCCTGCAGGACCAGATTGCGTATGCAGAAGGCAAGAGGCTAAGGCGCAACTCCGCCGGCAGGCGCATCCTGCCCTATACGATAAAGGCCGGATGCTGCGGAAAGACGCTAGCGCAGATAAGGGCTGCAGCCAAAGAGAACGGCAAGTATATGGAAATGCTCGATTACGACTTTGCCAACGCCTATGAGGACGACCCCGCCGACACCGGCCACCGTCCAGGCATCTACATCGAATTCAAGGAGCCGGAGGTAAACCCTGAGGATATGGAGCAGCGGGTGTATGACATACTTGACGCCTGCGGCTGGAACATCATCACTTCAGCCCCTACTGAAACTGAATTCTACAAGGACGGAATGGTCCAGGTAGGCAAGACCCGCGGCAAGGTCATACTCCAGACCTTCTCCACTGCCTCCCTTGTGCGTGCAAACGCCGTTTTCAAAGGCCGTCTGCCCATGTGTTTCCTCCTCTGGCCCCCGTGCCCGGAAGACATCCCCGGCGGCGACCTGGAGACCGAAGAAGGCTTCCGCGCCATCCTCAAGTGGGCCAAGGCCAACGGTGCAAACATCAGCGGCCCCTCCATCAGCGGCGAGCCCAACAATTACTCGGAACTCAACCACCCCTGGCAGGCCGCCCTTGTACACGAAGAGGGAATGCTCAATCATCCGTATTCCTTTGATTCCATCGCCCAGATGGAGGCCCAGACGGCCATCTCCGACGGCTTCTTCACCAACCGCTCGGACCTTACGATTCAGTACCTCATCGACAATGGCCTGCGCGCCGGCAAGGTCAATCCTGCCGCACCTGCAACGGTACCTGACCCGGTTGCCACTTTGGTGCGGCTGGGGTACTGATCGCCCGGCCCAGTTATTTTTGCACCGTCATGTCAAGAATCGGAGATTTCAAGGATTTGTTTGAGCGTCATTACAGGCCTCTGTGCATGTATGCGATTCACTATCTGAAGGACGTGGAGGCTGCGGAAGATGTAGTTCAGGATGTCTTCGTGGCCTTCTGGGAAAGGAATGCCGATGCAAATGATTCACGCGCTTACCTGTACAGGATGACCAGGAACAAGTGCATTGATATTATCCGGAAAAATGGCCACGGTAAAGTTCAGCCGGAAGACGCCGGCGGCGACATCAGCGACGAGGAGGCAGTAAACCGTTCCACCATAGAAGCCAACCTCTGGGAGGCAGTGTCCCGTCTTCCGCACGGTCGCCGGGAACTTCTGCTGATGAGCAAGCGCGACGGCATGACTTACGAAGAGATTGCAAACGCAAAGGGCTTGTCTGTCAATACTGTACGCAACCAGATAGCCCGCGCGCTCAATGCCCTTCGCAAAGAGCGGGACAGAATAATAGACTTTGTCCTTGCCTTTTTTGCAATCCCGACTTTTTAAATTCGATAATCATTTTCTTTGCAGTGGTACTTTTTGTCCGGATTGACGTCTTGAGTATGTAAAGACAGTTTTATGAAAGAGATTCAAGACGAACATCTGAATTTTGTGGCCCGGCATTTTGAACCGGGTGCGCTCAGAACCCGCGAAGCTTGGCGCAGAGTAAAGAAGCGCCTCACATCGACTCGTTTCAATTATGGGTATATACTTGCGGTCAGTGCCGTAGCGGCTGCACTGGCCATAGGAGTATTCCTTTTCAATTCCGACAGTCATAGTTCCACCACGGTTTCCGCCGGAACCGTTGCACGTACCGTAATCCTTCCGGACAATACCACAGCCGTACTTGCCCCTGAATCGAGTGTTTCGTTTCACCAGAAGCGTTTTGCACACAAGGATAGAGACGTGCGCATGACCGGCAAAGTCTATTTCGACGTCTCCCGCCGGGAAAACCTTCCGTTCAGGATTGAGGCTTCAGACGCCCTTGTGACCGTCCTGGGCACCCATTTCCAGGTAACTGTGACGGAGGATGCCACTCTGGTCGACGTGGTGGAGGGGAAAGTCTCGCTTGCCGCCTCTTCTGCCCTGTCGGAGGACCTTGTCCTGACCGACGGGATGCATGCAGAGCTGCTCCGTGGGGCTCCGGCTCCGTCGGTAGTTTCCGCCGGGTACCTTAATCCAGCCGCCTGGGCCACTCACAGATTCATTTATAACGATACACCGCTTGAGGACGTACTGGAAGACCTCGGAGCCTGCTTCGGGTGCAAGCTGACCTGTGACGCCATAGGCCGCAGATTGACCGGCGAGTTCCGCGCCGATTCCGTCCGTGAAGCAGTTACAGTGGTTGAAGACGCGCTCGGCGTCAAGATAGACTTACTATGAGAAAACTGATTGCAATTGCGGCGGCGCTGATACTTTTCGGCGTCGTCTCGAGCGCCCAGGGAGGGCTGCTCGGAACAATCGAAACGATTGGAACCAAATACGGCGTCAGCTTCGTGTACGACGCTTCCCTGCGTCCGGCGCTGGAGGCAGGAAGGCCCGCTGTCATCACTTCCTCTACGCTGGAAGAGGCCCTCGGCCAGGCGTTCAAGAACAGTGGTATCACCTGGCAGGTAAAGGGGCGCAACGTAGTGCTCAAGCCGGCAAGGCGCCTTGTCAGGCGCGCGGCATCCGTTACCATCAGCGGCCATATCACAGACGCCTCGTCGGCCGAAACCCTTATCGGCGCCGGAGTCCTTGCCGACGGCAATCTAAATGTATCCGTCGGTGCGGTCACGAACCAGTACGGCTTCTACACCCTCACCGTTCCGGCGGGAAGGTACAGCATAACCGCGGCCCATCTGGGTTATGACAGCGTGGTGACAGGGGTTGACCTGCGGCGCGACACGACGCTCAATTTCGCCCTTGTCTCCAATGCCGAGCTGGATGCCGCCCGAATCGTTTCGCGCAAGGACGCCGGCATGCAGTCCGTCCTTCCCGGAGCGCTGGAAGTGCCTGTCCTTCAGCTCAAGAACACCCCGTCGCTGCTCGGTGAAGCCGATCTTATCAAGTCCCTGCAGCTGCTCCCCGGAGTGCAGGGAGGCCTGGAAGGCTTTTCCGGCCTGTACGTGCGCGGCGGCGGCCCCGAGGATAACCTCATCCTTCTGGATGGTGTGCCCATGTATAATATGGACCACATGCTCGGACTGTTTTCGATATTTCAGCCGGAGGCGGTAAAGGACGTCACCCTGTACAAGGGCACTTTCCCTTCAAGATACGGTGGACGCATATCCAGCATTCTGGACATACGCACGAACGACGGCAACATGAAGGAAACGCATGGCTCCTTCACTGTAGGCGTACTGAACGACAAGTTCCATCTGGAAGGCCCTATAGTCAAGAATATACTCAGTTATTCACTGAGTGCCCGCGGGCTTCACAGCATCGTGGCGGAACCGTTCCTTCGCATGTTCCTCAAGGATGTTTACATCAATTACTATTATTATGACCTGAACGGAAAGTTGACCTGGAAGATATCCGACCGGGACAAACTCTTCCTTGGGGTTTACCACGGACGGGACAATATCGGTTACAACCAGACTACAACGAGCCATGAAAAGATACCGTCTGCACCGGGCGAATTCAATGTCATCGACCGCAAGGAACGGACCGACCTTGCCCTCAACTGGGGCAGCTCCGTGGCCTCGCTGCGTTGGAACCATGTTTTCGGCGGCACGCTCTTTTCCAATTCAACGGTATTCTACAACCGTTACCGCATGAAAGCCGGAGTCGGCACCAGGCTCGAAAACGTCTATGACGAAAGCAATGCCATCAGCCACAAATGGAGTATAGACTATTTATCCGGCATTTCGGATATCGGAGCCAAGATGGACTTCGACTGGACTCCCGGCCCCTCCCACATATTGAAGTTCGGTGCAGAATACCTTTTCCACAACTTCAGGCCGGAAGCCTATACGGCTATGGTCGGAAGCGTCGGTGAAGAATCCTGGGAGGATAAAGGAGAGGAAAACAATGTTTACTTCGGCCACGAGGCATCCGTTTATGCAGATGACAACATCAGCCTCGGCTCCCGCTTTACCATAAATCCAGGCGCCCGTCTGACTCTGTTCAATACCCAGGGTCGGAGTTATTGGTCGCTGCAGCCTCGAGCTGCCGTAAAGTTCGACGCCGGAGCCGGGTTCTCGTTCAAAGGAGGATATTCGCACATGGCTCAGTACGTCCATCTCCTCTCATCCACCATCATGCCGCTTCCACTGGACATCTGGGTCCCGATTACCAAGGATATCAAGCCTGTAACGTCGGATCAGTTTTCGCTGGGCGTTTATCATGACGGCCTGAAAGGCTGGGAGTTCTCTCTGGAAGGATACTATAAGATGATGGATAACCTGCTGGAATTCAAGGAGGGAGTGATGTTCCTCGCCAACACCAGTGGTTGGGAGAACCAAGTGGATATGGGCCAGGGGCGCGCCATGGGCCTTGAGCTCTTGGTACGCAAGACATCCGGCCGCACTACCGGCTGGATTTCCTATACTCTTTCCAGAAGCGAACGTGAATTCCCGGACGGCTCCATCAACCTCGGACGTCCCTATCCCTACAAGTACGACCGCAGGCATGCCGTTGACATAGTGGTAAACCATAAATTCTCGGACAGGGTGGATGTCTCCGCGTCCTGGGTATTCGCTTCCGGCGGCTGGATGACCATCCCCATGAGGGATACGGAAATCCTGTTCCCGGACAGTGAGTACGTATATGCTTCGAACTCCGTTTTCTCTTCCGGCCGCAACAATTACAATCTCCCTCCCAGTCACAGGCTCAACCTTGGAATCAACCTGAGGCGCCCGACCAGGCGCGGAGGCGAATCGGTGTGGAACCTGAGCCTGTACAACGCATACAATGCAATGAACCCCAACTTCGTTTTCTACAATTATTCTTCCTATGACAATCCCGAGGAGAAGCAGAACATTGAGAAAGACGTAGTATTTCTGACCCGTGTCACGGTCCTGCCAATCCTTCCTGCATTTAGTTACACCCTGAATTTCTGACGATTATGAGAATACGACCAATACTGTTGGCAAGTCTGGCGCTGCTTTGCTCCGCCTGCATGTCAAGGATAGATTTCCGATCTGGAGAAGACGAGAATGTGCTTATCGTAAACGCCCGTTTCTACACGGACGAAACACACCACGGAATACAGGTGGACATGAGCACTCTGAGGGAGAGTACTTCCACAGTTACAGATGCCGACGTGGATGTGTTCATCAATGGCCGGTATCATTCCCGCGCCGAGTTCTACACACCGGTTTTCGACGGCCTGGTTACCAGGGCTGTAGTTTCCTATGATCCGATATTGCTGCCGATAGGAGATTATGAGCGCCGCCCCGGTTATTATTTCGATGCCGAACTGCATCCCGGCGATGAAATCAGTATTGAAGTCACTCGCGGGGACCTTCATGCAAGCGCGTCCGCCACAGTGCCGGATGCGGTTGAACTGGTGTCAGTTGATACGCTCAGAGTGCGGGAAAACCCATATACCGCCAATGCGGATGTCCTCAAATGCGTCGCTCGCATACGTGATGTTCCAGGCGAGAGGAATTGGATGCGCATCGCCAACATAGACCATTACGACGTCATGGCACATTACGGACCCGGTCCCGAGGGCGATACCCTGACGACGTGGTACACGCATACGGCAAGCATGTATTTTGATGACGACCCGATTCTCCGTGGCGATTTTCATTCTTCCCGCGAGCAGGCTGCAATAAGGGAAACCGGACTGAACCTGCCGCTGGTTACCAACAGTTACTGCATTTTCACGGACTCCGGCTTTGCCGATTCAGAGCATACTGCCGAGATTTATATGAACGGGAGCTTCAACTACTCTCCCGACTTCGGCTGGCCGGTCCCAAGGACGATGAGCAGCAGCCTGACTATCCGTCTGCTCACCATGAACCATGACGAATATCTTTATTTGTTGTCGTACACCAATGCAGAAACAAACGGCCTGCTGTATTCGGGCGACATACTCGCGCAAATGCTTTTCGAGCCGGTTACTTTCCCAAGCAATGTCGAAGGCGGCCTGGGCTTCGTGTGTGCAGATGCCGTCTCCGCTGTCCGCATTGATTTCCCGCAGAAGTATATACCCGCAGAAACAATAGATCAACAATGAAAAAGTTAGTCATTTTACTCTCCGCACTGGCGCTTTGCTCATGCATAAAGCCCACCCAGGAGTCTTCCGGCATACGTACTGTCAGACTCACGAATGTATCCGGCTACACGCTGGCATTCACAAACATCGACAATGGCGGCGACGGTCGCCTGTGGCCGGAAAGCAGTTTTACGCTCCAGCCAGGTGAATATTACCTTAAGCAGATCTGGGACTATGACAAAAAGACTTCAGCAACGATAGCCCCGTTGGCCATGGACATAGAGTTCGACGGACAAGTCATCCATCTGTCACGGGAAACCGGCTTCTCCGATAACCCCTGCCTGCTGGACCATTGGTGCAAAATTGACAATTTCACGACGCACGGTCCCGGAATTCACTATGAGTTCACGGTAACGGATAGTGTCCTGGCGGGCTGGAAAGGTAAGGAATAGCAGGCCAGATCCTGAATTCAGACCGTTACCCCAAGCTCCGCAGAGCCAGAGGCTCCTGTATGCCGGCGACTGCAGCGGGATGATAGTAGAGGAAGCCGAACTGGTAGCCGGAGAGGGCTACCGGGGAGTCATCGAACAGGCCGAAGAACTGGAATGCTTCGCGAAGGAGCCTTTCCCGGTCGTCGAAACGCTTGATGCATTCGATGGGGACTCCAAGGGAGGCCGCTTTATGGGAAGGGCCCTGAAACAGCACTCCGGCGGGAGTTCCGGAGACGTCGTACCGCAGCCATACGCTCCCCTGCTTGCCAGCCGGGGCTACGCCGTCCGGATTGGGGCAGCAGTAGCGGTCTTCGTTGGGAGAATTGTAGAACGGCATCGCGCCGACAAGGCCGACGGCCGTTGCGCTGGAACCGGCATATTTGTATCCGAACACATTGCCTACGAACACCTTGACGCTGTCGCGGTCGGGAGTGTCGGTACGGACGTCATAAACGCTGCTCCACACGTCTGTGGCGATATGGGA
>CACZEU010000058.1 GCA_902780175.1 uncultured Bacteroidia bacterium | reverse complement strand
GCTCTCGGGGCTGACGTTTTCGCCGTTGGAGAGGATGATGAGGTTCTTGATGCGGCCGGTGATGTACAGGAAGCCGTCTTCGTCGAAGTGGACGAGGTCTCCGGTACGGAGCCAGCCGTCGGGGGTGAGGGCCTCGGCGGTCTTCTCGGGATCCTTGTAGTAGCCGGAGAAGACGTTGTCGCCCTTGACCCAGAGCTCTCCGTCGACGACCTTGGTTTCCTGGCCGGGGTAGATGCGGCCGATGGAGGTAGGCCTCTCGATGGCGTCGGCATTGGCGGAAGTGAGGTTGGCGGTCTCGGTGAGGCCGTAGCCGAAGCAGAATTCAACTCCGAGCTTGGTGAAGATGTCCACGAGGCGCGGGGGAACGTTGGCTGCGCCGCTGATGATCATGCGGAGCTCGCCGCCGAGGAACTGCGGACCGTACATCTTGACCAGGCCGCTGAGGATGTCGCAGATGCCCGGAACGATGACGAGGATGGTGGGCTTGAGCATGGGCAGCTTGCCGATGGTGGCCTTCATGTCCTCGCAGGTGTAGATGAGGTTGCCGGTGTAGAAGCATCCCATGGTGCCGGCGATGAGGCCGAACACGTGGCTGAGAGGCAGTATGGCGATATAGCGGTGTACGCCGATGACCTTGCCGGGCTTGAAGATGGCGTTGTAGTTGCCGCGCATGAGAGCCCTGTGGCTGAGGACGGCACCCTTGGGCTGGCCGGTGGTTCCTCCGGTGAAGAATATGGCTGCGGGGCTGTCGGGGTCGATGTCTGCGACGGGAACGCCCTCTTCCGCTATGGATGCGGCAGGGAGGACCTTTACGCCCTGGAGCTTTGCGGTGAGGGGCATGAATTCCTCACGCACGAATATGGCGGAAATGTCAAATTTCATGCAGGAGCCGACGACGGCCATTTCCGGCAGGGAAGCGGGGAAGTTCATCGCCACGTAACCCGCACTGGTGATTGCCAGGAAGAGTTCGATGGCGTCCTGGCTGTTGCGGTCGAATATGGCGATATGGGCGCCTTTCGGCAGGCCGAGGCCGAGGATGAAGGCGCGGCGGCGTGCCACCCTTTCTCCGAGTTCCTTGTAAGTGATGGTGTTGACCGTATCGGACAGCGCCGGCTTGTCGGCGTATTCCTTGGTGAACCAGTCTACGAATTGTCCCATCGTAGGAAGATAATGGAGCCTTTCCAGTTCTTCCCTGGGGATCATTTTGTCAAAATACTCTTGGTTTGTCATTATTTATTGGAGTTTAGATTGATTTGACATAGGAACGGCGGCGCTGGTAGGGCTTGACATCGTAGTCGTCGCCGAACAGCGTCTGCACTTTATGGTTTTCCTCAAGCTGGGGGTTGAGAAGCAGGCGCTTGATGCCGAGCTTGATGTAATTCTCGTGGAGGTGCTTGAACATCAGGAGGGCGGCGCCTTTTGCCTGGTATTCAGGCAGGACGCCTATGAGGAGGCCTTCCGCGATGTGGTTCTTCCTGGGGTTGAGCTGGGGGAGGATGTGCATCCATCCGAACGGGAAGATGCGGCCCTTTGCCTTTCGGACGCCGGCGCTGATGTGGGGCATCGTGACGGTGAACGCCACCAGTTTGTCTTCTTCGTTGACGACGAATGCGACCATGTCCTTGTTCATAACCGGGACGTACTGCTTTACGTAGCCGTCTATCTGCTCTTCGGAGAGTTTGCTGTATTCGTACAGACCGGCAAAGGCATCGTTGAGCACGTGGAACATCTCCCTGCCGCGTCTGGCCATTTTCTTGAGGCTGTCGGCGTGGTAGATATGCACTCCGTAGCGTTTCTCCACCAGGTCTGCATATTGCATCATTGGCGGCAGCTGATCGGTGAAATCCACGCAGCGCTGCGTCCAGTCGACGTCCTTGGTGAAGCCCATGCGCTCCAGGTATTCGCCGTAATAGGGATAGTTGTATATGACGGTGAACGGACTCTCGTTTTCGAACCCTTCGACAAGCAGACCTTCGCGGTCCATGTCGGTGAAGCCCAGTGGGCCCTTGACTTTCTGCGCGCCGCGCTCCCTGCCCCATTCGATGACCTTGTCGACGAGGGCCTTTGCCACCTCGAAGTCTTCGATGAAGTCTATCCAGCCGAAGCGGACGGTGTTCTCGTTCCACTTTTTGTTGGCGTTGTGATTGATGATGGCAGCGACTCGTCCGACTGCTTCTTCTCCCCTGAAAGCCAGGAACAATTCCCTTTCACAGAAAGCGAGGGAGGGGTTGTCGGGACCCAGGGACTTGTATTCGTCGTCCTCGAAAGCGGGTACCCATTTATCACAGTTTTTGTAAAGATCCAGCGGAAAGTTTATGAATTTCCGGAGTAGTTTCTTCCCCTTCACGGGGACAAGGGTAAGTTTTAGCATTAGATATTATTTAACATGCAAAGATACGAACTTTTCTTGATATTTACTGGGAATTCGTATCTTTGGGCCATATGTCTTTCGCAAGACCGGCAGCCATTCACTGCGCCCCATGGGTGCTCAGCGAGGAGACGATGCTCGAGGTAATCCGCTGGGCGGGCATCATCCCCTTGACGGAAAGCGTCATACCCGGCTGGTCCATAGAGGAGCACACGCCTCCTGAACTGTGGTTCGGCGAGGAAACCCTCGGTCCCTGGGACTGGAAGATCCACTGCGTGCAGAGCGGGGACATCGCTTATGGCAAATTCGTCCTCGGCGGCAAGGCGGCATTCGCCACCGTCGATGTGTTCCGGGAACTGATGAACTGGCGCAGGAGCCTTCCCAAATACGCCCCCGACGCCCGTCAGCAGCAGGTCCTTGACTACCTGAAAGAAAACGGTTCGATAGGGATAAAGGACGTTCGCGGTATGTTCGGCATGAAGAAACTCGCCGCCGACGCTCTCATGGCTGACCTCCAGCGCAAGACCCGCATCGTCATAGGCGATATCACCCGCGTGTACCGCGGGCAGGACCTCCACTACAATGGCTGGCAGAGCAGTATCTTCTGCACTCCGGAAGCCCTGTTCGAGGATGACGCCGATTTCCCGTTTCCGGGATTCGTGCCCCGCACCCTCAAGTCTTCACTTACTCCGGCGGAGTCCAGGGACTTCGTCGTTGAGGCCATCCTGCGCACCTCTCCCGGGGCGTCGGCAAGGCAGATGGATAAAGTATTGGGGCAATGAGAATTATTCGTACATTTGCAGAATGTTTTTCAGCCTCAAGAAGAAGATAATGTGCAAGGTCCTGGAGAAGAGGAATATCCAGAAGCCTTTTGATTACGGATATGCGGAGAACTTTTCGCTGGACGGCGAGACCGATCCGCTGGTTAACAATTCCTATTATTTCTCCGCCCACAGCGAGTCCATGTCCGTCTATGCGCGTCTTGGCCGGAGGGTGAATATCGAAGAAACTTGGTTTGCAATATACCGTGACGGCCGGCTGTATTCTTTGAAGCAGGAGTCTTTTCCCGTCGGAGAGTCTCCCGTACTGGTCGGAAAAAAAGACGGCATCTGGACCCTCGCTTTCCGTGGCATCCTGAATGATTCCGACGCCGTGGAATTCTCTGCGTCTTTCATCCCTGCTCAGAAGCCCATCGACTTTACGGGCGATATGCCTGCCGTGAGGAAGGCCACCGGCATTGCCAACGAGAAGTGGAACAAGGCTTTTTTCAGGCAGTTGCGTACCGTCGAGGGCCAGTGCCATTATGAGCAGGAAGGCGTACTGGAAGGTACTGTGACGCTAAACGGCGAAACGATTGAATTCTCCCTTCCCTGCGTGCGCGACCATTCATTCGGCAAGAGGGATTGGAACTATATGAACAACCACTTGTGGCTTATGGCTGTCTCGTCTGCCTGCCAGTTCAATTATTCTATGGTCTCTTATCCTTCCCTGAGCGTTATGGAGCTGGGCAACTGCCGCGATGCGTCCGGCCAGCATTTCTGGCTGCAGGCCGACCTGGACCTGAGTCAGGCAGGAAAGGGGACCGTGCCCGCCGGGGTGTCGTTCAATGTGAAAATGGATGACGGCAGGACGGTCTCGGTCTCCGCCAGGGTGCTTGCAGGAGTGACATACCATTTCCAGGATGGTCAGTATGTCCTGCACGAAAACATAGCGGAGTTTACCATAGACGGGAAAGTCTGCCGGGGCATTTTCGAAATCGGTTTCAACTGCAGCAGCGACCGCTGGTTCAACCAAAGGGAGCTCAGTGAGATAGAAAGATGAGAATTTATCAATTAGGTTCGTTACCGGAAGAAATATACAGCACCGTCGGAGGTAAGGCAAAAGGGCTTGACCAGTTGGTCAGGCAGCATTTCACCGTACCTCGCGGGTTCGTTATCACAGATATAGATAAGATTGATGAAGATGCTGTTTATCAGGCCTTTGATGCGCTGGGAGCCGAGTGCGTAGCAGTGCGTTCTTCCGCCTCCAACGAAGACCAGGCCGAGGCGTCCAACGCCGGGCAGTACGATACTTTCCTGTCCGTCGGCCGTGCCGGCTTGATTGACAGTGTCCGGAAGTGCATATCGTCGCTGGACTCCACCCGCGTAAGCGATTATGCAGGACATTTCAATCTTGGCAGGGGAACGATGAATGTCGTGGTTCAGGAAATGATCGACAGCGACAAGGCCGGAGTCCTTTTTACCGCCGCCCCCGACAACGGTTCCGCCATTCTGATCGAGGCCGTGAGGGGATTGGGCGAGAATCTGGTGTCCGGGCAGGTAAGTGCCCGCCGCTACATGATTTCCCGTAAATACTACCGTCCCTGCGGGGATGACCTTCTTTCTGAAGACGAGGTCAGGCTGCTCTACGGGACCGGCAGGAAGATCCGGTCAGTATTCGGCGGCGAAATGGATGTCGAATGGGCCATCCGGGACGGCGTGCTGTATCTTTTACAGATGCGTCCCATTACGACCGAGGTGATCGACATAGAAGAATTCGACCGGGACGACGACATCAGCGGCCACCTGTTCACCAAGCGGAACGTCGGGGAGATGATGCCCGGCGCAGTGACTCCACTGACCCTTTCCACTTCGGCCAAGGCCATAGACTACGGTATGCGTTATATGCTCTGGCTCGCCGGTGTGTATAAATCCCCTTCAGAGGAAGAACCTCTGAGGCTGATATCCTCCATATCGGGGCACCTTTTCTTCGATATGAACCTGCTGTACAACATGTACGCGAAGGTAGGAATAGCCAATCCGCAGTCGATGAACCTGTCCATAATGGGGGAGTACCACGACTATCCTCCCATAACTGCCAGGTTTTCAAATAACTTCGTCCGTGTCGTCAATTCCGCAAAGTTCCTGCGGTATGTCTTTTCGGGCAGGCGCGCGATGAAGAAATTCGGCAGGATGCTCACCAAGGTGCATTTTGTACGTACATCTTCTTATAAAGAACTGTATAGGAGCATCGACGAGAATATAGCGTATCTCGACGAGAGCCTCATCTATCATTATGCTTCTTCCTCCTATTCCGGCAGTGCATCCAGCACCCTGTATATGATGGTTGACAAATACTTTCCGGACAAGCGTGTGTATCAGTCTTTCGTGTCGCGCCTGCTGTCGAATATCCCGAATATAGAGAGCGCTGACATCCTTCAGCGCCTGCAGGACCTGGCGATAGAAATCAAGCGGCAGCAGCCGGATGCCATTTCATACAGCGCAGCCCAGCTGCTTGCCTTTATCAAGGGCAATGCCGACCTGAATGCCTGTTACCTGGAGTTTCTGGCCCGTCACGGGCACCGCTGCATAAAGGAGGCGGAAATGAGGAGCAAGCCCTGGCGTGAGGACGAGATCTCGCTGATGAACTACCTTTTGAGCATCATCCGTTCTCCGATGAATCTTTCGCAGAAGGAGGAAAAACCCGACTACCGGAAGGAATTCTCATTCATCGGGAATCCTCTTCTTAAAGCCGCTGCCATTTCCTACGCCAAAAAGTGCCGTCAAGGTGTCGTGGACCGCGAATCCACAAAGTCCCAGCTCATCCTGCTGATCGATCGCTTCAAGACGCAGTATTCACGCCTCGCGGGGCTGCTGGCCGAGGGCGGCCTGCTGCCGGATGCCGATCTTGTCTATTTCCTCACACACGAGGAAATCGGGCGTTTGATCGATGGCGATTCCGCCCTGGTCCATGTTGCGCTAAAAAGGCGCAAGGCCTTTGCAATCCAGGAAGAACTCTCATTTGACGACATCTATATCGGCAAACCGATTGCAGATGTCATCGACACTGAACAGTCGGACGGCGTTTACAAAGGCGTTCCTGTCTCCAACGGGGAATGCGAGGGCGTAGTCCGCATCGTCAATTCCGCCGCCGATGCCAACCGCTTGCAGAGAGGGGAGATAATGGTAGCCAAGTTCACGGACATCGGCTGGAGCCCGTATTATTCCATCGTCAGCGGTCTGATTACGGAAATCGGTTCCTCGCTGTCGCACGGGGCCGTCGTGGCCAGGGAATACGGCCTCCCTACAGTCGTCAACGTGAAAGGAGCGACAAAGTTCCTGAAAGACGGCGACCGCATCAGGATGAATGCCAGCAAAGGTACGATAACCGTTACCGGGGTTTACAGGTCGTAGGTCAGGCCGAGGGTGATGACCTTGTTGTTGGGCTTGAGCGGAGTGTTGGTGTAGGGGATGTTGCCGCCGAATCCGTTGCTCATCGCAGCTGTGATGCGGAATTTCCAGATACTGGCGTTGAGGCCGAGGCCGTACACCGGACCGAAACTGCCGTATCCGCCGTCGGCGCAGATGCCCAGATACTTGCCGTTCCATGCCAGTACGCCCCTTCCTTCCATGTAGGACATTCCCTTGCGGAAGATGAAGTTGCCCGTGGCACCGATGGAAAGTGCCCGGTAGAACGGCATCTCATATTTTGCCGCAGTGTTTACGGTGAACGGAATCATCTCGGGACTGACCCTGCTCTTGGCACTTTTGATGCGGAGCGACTCGAAGAAACTTTTCCCGAGTTCGTTGAATTCGCCCAGTATGTCTCCTTTTTGGATCTGCTCCAGGGTGAGGTCGGTGACGCCGGTGAACGAGGTGGAACCCTCCGACACTCCGGCATTGCCATAGTACCAGACGATGCCGCCCAGGTCGAGCAGCGACGCCGACAGCGTGAGCCCCTCGACGGGAGTGGCGAGGATGCCGAGATCTACGGCCAGACCGCCGCCGGAAGGCAGTTTCCACCTGTCCTTGAGGCTGAGGTCGAGGAAGTTGAGGTAGCCGTCTGCGTCGGGCATGATCTTGCTCCAGCGGCTTGTAAGGTTGAGGTCAGCCTGAAGGTCGACGTTGTAGCCTTCTTCCGAGAACGTCAGGTCCATACGGGAGAAATTGTAGTTGAGGGCCTCGACTCCGATGAGCAATTTGGCGCGCGCGCCGAAGGAAAAAGCGTCGGAAACCTTGAGGGAGTAGCCATAGACGAGCTCCGCGTAGGCGTTGCCGAAGAGGCGCATTTTGCCCATGTCGTAATTTGTGTTGGAGGTTCCGAGCTTGAGAATCTCGAAGATGGTCTCGGGGATGAATGCCCCATATGCGGCGCGTACGTTGGCCTCCACGGTGTGGTAGGCGGCGTCTTTACGCCAGCCGTAAGAGAAGAGGTTGAAGTCTATGCCTCCCGTGTAAGAGCAGTAGTCCGGGAGTCCGAGGAGGAACTCCTCTGCGGAGACGCTGGAGTGGAGGGCGGTGACGAGCTTGCCGTCGCGGGGGTACAGGAAGTTGGCGGCGCCGACATTGTTGAGGTTCTGGTTGCCCCATTGGCCTACGCCCACGACGCCGTTTTCGTTCTGGATCGCGGGGTTGTACCTGTAGCCGAGCCTGTATCCGTCGAGGAAGAGGCCCTGGTGGAATGTCTGTGCGGGAAGGGCTGCCGTCGCTGCTGCAAGTGCGGCGACTGCGATTATGATATGTCTGTTAAGTCTCATTACTGCTGCTGTTCAGGGATTGTTATGCCGCCGGAGATAACGGCGGATGCTGACTTGACGTAAAGACCCTGACGGGCGGAAAGGCCTACCGTGCCGAGCCCGGGCTGGGATGCTACGGTGACTTTGGCGCGTAAGCCGGAGATGTCGGGGAGCGTGCCGTCTGCGGCCTCGAGCTCAAGGGTGAGGTTCGTAGTCGCAGGGTTTTCCAGGGAACCGCCTTCGATGCTGATGGTCTCGGGAGAAATGAGTATGTTTTCATCGACCATTATTTCCTCGTCCCGGATTTCTTCGGGAAGGAGTGCCTTGAGGTTCTCGATGGTGACGGCAAGCGGCAGGGTGTTCTGCAGCTCAACGTTGACGCGGCACTTCTTGACTTTGTATGGACCTATGGGCAGGTTGACACCCTTGATGGGACCGTCGATAGGAACGAGCTTGAAGGTCTCGCCGACCGCCACCGTGCAGGTGTAGTTGTACGAGAAGTGGAAGAACAGGTTGTTGGACCTGGGATCCGTTTTGGTGGACGGATTGGCGGGAAGGTCGAATGCGAGGTCTTCGAGGGTGATGGAAGAAATCACATCGGAGATGTTCGAGGGTATCTTGATTTCGGCGATCTGCTCGTTGTAGGTACGGAATTTCAACTGGCGTTCGCTCATCCCTTCGATGGGTCCGGAGTAGCTGGTCGTGAAATCGGCCGCCCTGCAGGTGACGGAAGGCTTGCAACGGAAGGTGACGTCATTATATAGTGGATTGGACGCCGTTATCTTTACCTGCTGGTTTACTGTCTTGAGCCCGAGGAATCCCAGGGCGCCGGCCATGCCGCCGATGCTGGTGGTCTGGAATCCGGCGTTCCAGGTGAAGGGGGCGCTTACGTCGCCGGCTTTCTTCTCCAGCTCATAAACGTTGATGCGGAAGATGTCGCTGCTGTCCCTCAGGATAAGGGAGCCTTCTGCATCCTGCTTGATGTAGGTGGATACGAGCGTCCCGATGCCCTGGACGCTCCCGAGGCTGGAGAGAATGGAACCGATCGTGAGGGGACCGATGCTTCCGACTGGAACCGAAATTTCGTTCTCGAAGAGAGTTACTTCCTTGCTGATGCCCTTGGAGAGGTCATAATCCATATTGCCGGTACATCCTATGCACAGGAGAGCGGCAAGCATCAGCAGTGTTTTTGATGATTGTTTTGCCATATTGGAGTCAGGTTTAACGTGCAAAGATAATCAATAATCCGGTCCGGGATAGCCGGAATATTTATAAATTTGCAGGGAATCCGTTCAATTATGCGAAAGACGACCATAGCCGGACTGATTCTGTTGGCATTCTGCATCGCCTGCCGTTTCTGCAGGCCCGTTGCCGATTTTTATGCCATCAACGTTTACCCGTTGATATCTTCCGTGCTTTCTTTCGTCGCATCGGCTTTACCCGTATCGCTGGAAGAGATTGCGGTGCTGGGCTTTGTCATTGCCTTTATCATCATCCCGGTGCGGGCAATCGGGAAGAAAAAGGGCTTTTTCCGCTGGCTGGGAAAGGTCGCCGTATTGCTTATGTGGCTGTATGTATGGTTCTATATGGGCTGGGGCAACAATTATTATCGGACGGGGCTGTACCGGCGCAGCGGAATCGAAATGGTGAGTTACGAGCAGGAGGAATTCAACCGCTTCCTAGCGGAGTTTACGGACGGGCTCAACAACGCCGCGGACGCCGCCGGAGAATATGACAGGGGAGAGGTGGAGACGGAAATCAAGGCCTTCTATTCGGAACGTGTTTCGACCTGCGGATACTCAAGGCTGCATCGCTGGCAGCACGTGAAGAGACCGCTCTTGAATCCTTTGTTCTCGGCGGTAGGGGTCAAAGGCTTCATGGGTCCTTTCTTCTGCGAATCCCAGGTCAACCTTTCGCTTCTGGATTTCGAATACCCGTTCACCCTCGCCCACGAAATGGGGCACCTCGCCGGCGTGACCAGCGAGGCGGAAGCCAACTATTGGGGCTTTGTCTTCTGCCGCGATTGCCCGAACGCCGCTGTACGTTACAGCGGCTACCAGGCAATCCTGCCCTATGTGCTCTCCAACGCCTGGAACCTGCTTCCCGAAGATGAGTTCAACACCTGGAAGGAAACGGTATGCCTGAAGGCCCGGGAAGACTATTCCGCATCGCGCCAGTTCTGGATAGGGAAGAGGGTCGGATGGATAGACCGCTTCCAAAGCCGGTTCTACAACCTGTACCTGCGCTCCAACGGCATCTCGGAAGGCCTGAAGGACTACTTCGGCGTTGTCGAGATGATTATGACGATGGATGCCAGCCGGCTTTCAGTCCAGCAATGACGGCGGCGGTGAAGCCGGATTCTTCCATGGCGTTCAGGCCTTTGATGGTGATGCCGCCTGAAGTGGTCAGCGAAATCAGGCGGCGTTGTCATCCTCAGCGCTCTTTCTGTCATTCTGAGCGCAGCGAAGAATCAGTTTTTATTCGGTCGATATGGTCACATCGGACGCCGGCATAATAAGGCTATATTATCAGGCCCTCCGCAAGTAGTCTTTAAAACCGAATCAAATAAACTGCCGCCACCTCGGGGCCCGAGATAGCGGCAGTTTCCGTAGTTTATGTTTAACTGCTTATGAAAGCCTACCTCAGAACAGCATATTCCACGCCGCCTGCTGTGCCCTTGCACTGTGGGCAGCATTCATCTTGCCGAAGTTCCACTTCACACCAAAGAGAATGTATCGGCCCATAATGAGCCGATAGGTATCCTCTTCGTAGTTGGCCGTAACGGTGTGTGTAAGGTTCCGTGTCTGGTTTAGGATGTCGTGGACCTTGACGCTTAAATTGAAAGCACCGATATTCTTCGAGATCTCTGCATTCCACTGCCATTCCGGCTGGCCATAGCCGGTTTGATATCCCTTATAGAACACATAGGCAATGTCAGAATTGAACTCGAATTCGTGCTTGGTGGTATAAGATCCCCTGACGATAAACCGGGTGTCCAGTGTATTCAGGTTGGCCTTGGGGTTCAGTGAGTAACGGGCGATTCGGCCTTGTGTATTGGCCCCGGCGCTGAATGACCAGTGTTCAGGATTATACTTAACCGTAAACCCTGCATAAGGGCTGAAGGAATGTGTACTGCTCTCGCTAAAGCCGCTCTGTCCACCATAGAAGCGGTCACCGTCGGCATTTCCCCAGAAATCGGCCATGAATAACGAGTAATCAAACGTATCCTTATCAAGTGCGGGAAGTGTTGTTCTTGCCTGATAGCTGATGGAGTATGAATACGTTGCTACACCCAAAAGCGACAGCGACCATTCTTTCTTTGCATCCAGGGGCATAGTATAATTAATCGTCAGACTGGATGTCAGACTCGGTTTCATGGCATTCACGGGGACGGAATACATAATGCCGTCAGCATCATACCAAAGCGCAGAGACAATGGGCTTGTAATTCACCTGTCCGTACAAGTAAGCCATAAGGGTAGTGAACTTTTCCCGGTTGTTCCGGTCCCAGTCAGCGCTAAAGTAGGTATATGTATACGGTTTCAGGTACACATTGCCCATGCTCAGGCGGGAGGGGTTGCTGATATTAAGCACCGGCAGCATCCTGGTATTGGAAGGGCGGCGGCTATACCCGGATGCCGAGACTGTAAACCGGTCATTTCCTTTGTTGTGCTGAAAACGTAGCGTTGGCGTGAAATACCAGTTCCACTCGTCCTTTCCAGTAGTTCCTTCAATTCCGTAGCTCTTGGAGAATGTTTCATTGAGAATACCTATGGCGCGGCCTCCCAGTGTGAACCAGCTTTTATCTCCAAACTTATACTGTGCGGTTAGGCCATACTCCTGTTCCAGATACTTAGACCGGCTTTCAGAGGAAAAGTAATCATTTTTCCCCGCGGTATCGAACGCATCCCGTACATTATTCCGGCGTGACCAACTGTATTCCGCCTCGGCAGAAAGCGTCCACTTTTCGCCTATAGGTTCCGTATAGCGAATGCTTCCGTCCACACCATAAGACAATCCAGTGGAGTTGTA
>CACZEU010000057.1 GCA_902780175.1 uncultured Bacteroidia bacterium | reverse complement strand
TGCAAGAAAAGTTTGTATTTATCAGAAAAATTACTATCTTTGCGGGCTCAAAATAAACTATAGTTTAAATGAAACAAGGAATCCATCCCGAAACCTACCGACTTGTAGCTTTCAAGGATATGTCAAACGAAGATGTATTCATCACCCGCAGCTGCGCCACCTCCAAGGAGACGATTGTTGTAGACGGTGTCGAGTACCCTCTTGTGAAGCTTGAGATTTCCAACACTTCTCACCCCTTCTACACCGGCAAGATGAAGATCGTCGATACCGCCGGACGTGTTGACCAGTTCTACCAGCGCTACAAGGCCCGCAAGAAATAAGACTTGCGTCTATATAGGTTGAAAAAGACTGACCCGCAGCGGGCCGGTCTTTTTTTTGTCCTCCGAATTGACTAATTTTGGGGTGTAGCAAGTTTTATTATGCGATTACCCGATTACAGGCCCCCGGTGGCCGAGTTTCTGCCCGTGTGCATCTCAGGGATGCTCGCGTCCAGTTACAATGAAGACAACAACACTGAATACATAGACGAAGAATATGGCGGCCTCATTTAAATATATTGCGGCCGTCTCTGCGGCCCTTGCGCTGATATCAGCCTGTTCTATAGACAAGCTGGACAGGGAACGCCCCGAACGGGAGCGCCCTCTCATACTTGCAATCGGCGACCCCGGCACACGAGCCCTACTCGCATCCGACGAAATCGGCCGTTTCGGCCAGTGGGAGAGCGGCGACCGGCTGGGGACCTTCGTGACTTACAGCGGCGGGAGCATTATGGGATATTCCATGATCACTCCCGGCACGCCTGCTACCGTCGCCCTGTATGGCAACTTCCGGGAATTCCGCGGTGGAGAGAAGGTATATGCCTACTATCCGTACAGTGCAGACACCAAGGTGATGACCGAGGCGCAGTTCAACATCCCTGAACAGCAGACTCAGTCGGGCGACGACTTCGATTTCGACGCCATGCCGATGGTCGCAGGTCCATACACCGTTCCTGCCGGAGCGTCCGGGACCAGATATTCCGTCAGCGGCGAAATCTATCTCGCCAACCTTGCCGCCGTCGCCGGGCTGAAGATATTCTCCAGCAGTCAGGAATTCGCAGGACAGACTGTTACGTCGGTTTCATTCGAGGCCGACGGAGCCATTGCCGGCGGCTTCACCAAGAACATAAGCAGCGTCGACCTCTCCGATCCTTCGACCCTCGGCATCTCCGGTTATACCGCCACGGGCGTAACTACCATGGTCGCTTCGGCGCCGGCGCTCGGATCTTCCCTGAGCGGAGCATATACCGTATATATGGTCGTAGCCCCCGGCACTTACGGCGGAACGATAACCGTCACCACCGACAAGGCAGAATTCCGCTTCCCGCTTGCCTCCAGGCAGACTTTCACCCGTTCGAAACTCCGTACCCTCGGCGTCGATCTCGCCACCTGCAAGGACGTCACGCTCCTCAGCACCGAGGGCGCCATAACCGTCAGCAAGACAATCAGCCAGATACTTGCCGCCATGGGGCGTTCGGATGCCACCGGCGGTGAAACGGTCAATCCCCTCAAGGTCGATGACGTCATAACGATGAGCACCACCGGCACCGGCAACAATGCCAAGGTCTATGGTAATTCCCCCAATCAGAACTGGCGCATCTATACGGCCGGAGGTGGCAATGTAATCATCTCCGCTGCCGCAGGATACGAGCTTCGCAGCGTCTCGTTTACGCATAAGAAGACCGCGACCTCTGCCGCAGAATACTCCTTCGGCGGCCCGGCGTCCGGAGTCTCCCAGAGCGTTTCAGGCCGCAGCGTAACGTTCGGCATGCTGTCCGGAAATATGGCAATTTACGACGTTACCGTAACGTACGTCCCCAGCGAGATTCCGCCCAAGGTAGTCACCGGCGTCGCCACTTCGGTCAACCAGGCCGGCGCCGTCCTCAACGCCACTTATTCCAATGTCGATATCGGCCGCTTGCCGCAGGAGAAGGGCTTCCTGTGGGGAACGTCCGCATCGGCATTGACGAATGAGGTTTACGACGACGATACGCTTGTGAGCACGTCCGACGGCAGTTTCAGCGCGTCCCTGAGCAGCCTGACCGCATCGACGACCTACTACTACCAGGCGTTCATGACGGTCTGGACCGGCAGCTCATACGAGACGGTCTACGGCTCGGTGATGAGTTTTACGACCGCCGAACCCATAACGTCCGGCGACAGGGCATACCTCGACTGCTACGAGATGCCGTACCTCGTCCCGGTGGCGTCCTCTGTCGGAAAGGAGACCTTCGGAAGCACCAGCTGGTACGAATTCGACCTTTCCGACACCCGCAAGGTCATTACGCATACCTTTGCCAGCGGCGGCAGGGTCATCAGGAATTTCACCTCCTGCGTGGACCGCACCAGGCGCTGTCCGCTCTGGGTTGCGTACGCTATGCACGACGGGGTGTATCCCAATAATGGAATCGACCGTGGCAGTTTCAACGACAGCAAGAGCTACGACCCCGGCATCCCCGCATCCTGGCAGTCCAACGGTTCTACATTTGACTATAACAACGGGGAAGGTTACGCCCGGGGGCACCTCTGCGCATCAGCCGACCGCCGCAACACCGGCGACGCCAACGACCAGACCTTCTACTATACCAACCAGGTGCCTCAGCGCCAGAACAAGTTCAACGACGGTGTCTGGTCTTCGCTGGAAGGGGCTGTACGCAATGCGGCTCCTGCTGGGAGCGATACCCTGTATGTTGTCTCCGGCGCCTTGTTTGAAGACGGCAACGAAGCGGCCAGCAACGACGGCGGCCTCGTCGCCCGTCCGAGCCATTTGTACAAACTCCTGCTGATGTGTTCGTTCGACAATTCCGGTGAGATGACTTCCGCCACAGGCGCCGCATATCTATATGAGAACAGGCAGCATACCGGCAATTACTACAGTCAGGGCTACCTGACCACCATCGACGCCATCGAGGAGCGCGCCGGCTTCGACTTTTTCGCAAATGTGCCTTCTGGCCTGCAGGATGCTGCCGAGGCTGCATTCACCTGGATACTTATACCGCAATGATGAAGAAGGTGGAAGTAGTTGCGGCGGTCATTTCCTCCGGCGGCCGTATTTTCGCCACCCAAAGGGGTTATGGCGAATGGAAGGACTGGTGGGAGTTTCCGGGCGGCAAGGTCGAAGCGGGGGAGACGCCGCAGCAGGCGCTTGTGCGTGAGATCCGGGAGGAACTGTCGGCGGAGATTACGATCGAATCGTTCCTGCATACGGTGGAATGGGACTATCCGTCGTTCCACCTAACTATGCATTGCTATATGTGCTCGCTGGCCTGTGACGGGCTTGTGCTGATGGAGCACGAGGCTGCCCGATGGCTGGGATACAACGAACTGTGGGACGTTCGCTGGCTGCCGGCCGACGAGGGCCTGCTGCCGTTGATTGCTGCAAGGCTTCTTGATGTCGATGCCTCGCTGGCGGAGTTCATCGAGTCCTCGATTGTCCCGCGTTATGCCGGATTCGACAAGGCTCACCGCGAAGACCACGCCCGCAGCGTAATCCTGCGTGCGCTCGACCTGGCGCGGTTCTATCCGGTGTCGCGGTCTATCGTATATGCCGCCGCAGCCTGCCACGACCTGGGCCTTGTAGCCGGCAGGGAAGTCCACCATCTGGAGAGCGGCCGGATTATCCGGGCGATGCCGGAACTGCTCCGATGGTTTACCGCCGATGAGATTGAACTCATTGCCCAGGCCGCCGAGGACCACCGTGCATCCGCCAAAGGAGAGCCCCGGAGCATATACGGCCGCATCGTGGCCGAGGCCGACAGGCTCATCGAACCCATACAGATAATCCGCCGCACCGTCCAGTACGGCCTTTCCCATTATCCCGACCTGTCGCGTGAAGAACACTGGCAGCGCACGCTGGATCATCTTCAGGAAAAATACGCCGAAGGAGGCTATCTGAAGCTGTGGATCCCCGAGTCGCCAAATGCCGTGCAGCTGGCGGCCCTGCGTATCATCATCGCCGACCGCGTTGAGTTGCGGCGGGTGTTCGACACTGTCTGGGAAGAGGAAAAAAAGGACTGACAATTCATTGAATGCCAGCCGGTGTAACAAAAATGTTTAAGATGTTAACAAAAGTGTTACAACAGGCAATTTGGCCTATTTTGGTGCCAACCGGTACAGCACTGCAGCTATTATCGTGTACACTATGTTGGGCAGCCACATCGCCAGGCCGGCGGGCAGGGTACCTGTATAGACGAACATCTCGCTGAATCGGAGGAAGAGGATATACAGGAACGCAAGGCCTATGCCGAGGGCAAGGTTGAAACCGATTCCGCCGCGTTTCTTGCGTGATGTGAGCGAAACCGCCATTATGGTGAGGATGAACGCCGAGAAGGGGAGGGTGTAGCGCTTGTTCCGCTCTATAAGGGCGTACATCACGTTGGCGTCGCCGCGCATTTCCTGGGTTTCTATAAGGGAATTGAGCTCGTCCCTCGTGAGCGTTTCCACAGTCTTCTGGTTGCGGTAGAAGTCATTGAGCTTAAGGGCGATAACGGTGTCTTTCTTATCTCCTACTTCAACATAGTCCTCCAGACCCTTGGTGTAATTGCGGATGAAGTACCTGCGAAGATGCCAGCCGTCCATCGTGCTGTCCCAGGTGGCCGATTCCGCCGTGAGCTTGGACACCAGCTTGTTGTCTTCTATGGTCTCCAGGGTGAACTTGTAGGCGGTGTTGTTGTATGCGCTGAAAGTCTGTACGTACACGAATTGGCCCGGTGCAATCTGGTAGTGGACGTTGTTGCGGCTGTATTTGGTGTAGGACTGGTCGACGTATTTGGTCTCGAAGTCCACGCGCTCGAAGTTCGACCTGGGGATGATGAACAGGTTCAGGATGAGGGAGAGCATGGCGATGATGGCCGCGGAGAACATATACGGTACCATCATCCTGTGGTAACTTACGCCGCCGGATAGGATTGCGATGATTTCCGAGTTCGCGGCCATCCTCGACGTGAAGAAGATCACCGTGATGAACACGAACAGCGGCGAGAACATGTTGATGAAATACGGAATGAAGTTTACGTAGTAATCGAATACTATGCTCTTCAGGGGCACTTCGTGCTGGACGAAGTTCTCGATCTTTTCCGAAATGTCGAATATGATGACCAGGAGTATGACCACGAGGAGCGCAATGAGGAAGGTCGTAAGGAACTTCGTCACTATGTAGCGGTCGAGTATTTTGGGCTTCAGGGTCATAACTTGTTGCTAAGGCGCTTTACGGTGGCGTCTTTCCAGGCGGCGAAGTCTCCCGCCTCAATATGCGTGCGCGCTGCGCGTACGAGATCAAGGTAGAAGGCCAGGTTGTGCTCGCTCGCCAGCATGGCGGCGAACATTTCGCCTGCGATGAAAAGATGGTGCAGGTAGGCTCTGGTGTACGTGTGATCCACAAATGACGTGCCGTTGGGGTCGATGGGGGAGAAATCCTCCGCCCATTTGGCGTTGCGCATGTTCATGGTGCCCTCCCAGGTGAAGAGCATGCCGTTGCGGGCGTTGCGGGTGGGCATCACGCAGTCGAACATATCCACTCCGCGGGCTATTCCCTCCAGGATGTTGGCGGGTGTGCCGACTCCCATCAGGTAGCGGGCCTTGTCCTGGGGGATGACGGGGTCGAGTACCTCGAGCATTTCGTACATCACCTCGGTGGGCTCGCCGACGGCAAGGCCTCCGATGGCAATGCCTGCCTCGGAGAACTCCAGCGCGTGCTCGGCGGCTTCTACCCGGAGGTCGGGATATGTGCATCCCTGGATGATTGGGAAGAACGTCTGCTCGTATCCGTAGAGAGGGTCAGTTTCCTTGAACCTCCTGGAGTAACGCTCCAGCCAGCCCTGCGTAAGTTTAAGTGACTTAGCGGCATAGGTACGGTCCGCATCGCCGGGGCAGCATTCGTCGAGGGCCATCATTAAGTCCGCTCCGATGATTCTCTGGGTATCGACGTTGTTCTCCGGGGTGAACATGTGACGGGAGCCGTCGATGTGCGAGGAGAACTTGCAGCCTTCCGGGGTGATCTTGCGGATCTTGCTCAGGCTGAAGACCTGGAAGCCGCCGCTGTCGGTGAGGATGGGGCGGTCCCAGTGCTCGAACCTGTGGAGGCCGCCTGCCTGGCGCAGGATGTCAAGCCCGGGGCGGAGGTAGAGGTGGTAGGTGTTGCCGAGGATGATTTCGGCGCCGATGTCGTCCGCCAGGTCGCGATGGTACACTCCCTTGACGGAGCCCACGGTGCCCACGGGCATGAAAATGGGCGTGCGTATCTCGCCGTGTGCGGTGGAGAGTACGCCTGTCCTTGCGCGGGAACCCGGGTCCGAAGATGTCTTGGTGTATTTAACCATTGCGGCGCAAATTTACTGAAAAATTTCGTATATTTGGCAGAATTAAGGGTACGTATATAACCAATAATACAATACTAATGAAAATCAAACCCATCACCCTCAAGCTCATCCTGATGAACTTCCTGGAGTTCGCAGTCTGGGGAGCTTACCTCACGTCCCTTGGCCGTTACCTCGGCAACATCGGCCTCGGTTCCCAAATCAAGTGGTTCTTTGCGATGCAGGGCATCGTATCCATCTTCATGCCCACCCTGATGGGCATACTCGCCGACCGCAAGATCCAGGCGCAGAAGGTCCTGAGCCTCTGCCACGGTGTAGCCGGTATCGCCATGATGGCCGCCGGCTTCTATTGCATGCGTGCCACCGGCGGTGTGGAGTTCGCCCCGCTGTTCACCCTGTACAGCATCAGCGTCGCGTTCTTCATGCCCACGATCGCACTGGTCAATTCTGTGGCATACAATGCCTTGGGCAAGGAGGGAATGGACCCGGTGGTGGCCTTCCCGCCCATCCGTGTATTCGGTACCATCGGCTTCATCTGCAGCATGCTGCTCACCAACTTCCTCAAGATTGACGGTACTGCGATGCAGGATTCATACACCCAGCTCATATCGTCCGGCATCCTGTCGATAGTCCTCTGCGCCTACGCCCTCACGATGCCCGCCTGCCCCGTCAACAAGTCCGAGGGCAAGAAGTCCATCGCAGAAGCGTTCGGCCTCAAAGCCTTCAGCCTCTTCAAGGACGGCCAGTTCGCCATATTTTTCATCTTCGCGATGCTGCTCGGTGCGGCTCTCCAGATTACCAACGGCTATGCCAACACCTTCCTCGGTTCCTTTGCATCCGACCCTGCCCTGGCCAATACCTTCGCCGTCAAGAATTCCAACGCTCTCATAGCTATCAGCCAGGCTTCAGAAACCCTCTGCATCCTCCTTATCCCGTTCTTCATGAAGAAGTTCGGCATCAAGAAGGTCATGCTGATTTCCATGTTCGCCTGGGTGCTCCGCTTCGGCCTGTTCGGCCTCGGCAACCCGGCTATGCCCGGCGTGCTGCTCTTCGTGCTCAGCTGCATCGTCTACGGTATGGCGTTCGACTTCTTCAACATCTCCGGTTCGCTCTACGTCGACCAAAATGCTCCCGTCGATATCCGTTCTTCTGCGCAGGGAGTCTTTATGCTGATGACCAATGGTTTGGGTGCTACTATTGGTACTCTTGCTGCAGGTGCGGTTGTAGATGCCGTCGGCGTATTTGAGAACCCCGCCAAGTGGCCTGAGGCCTGGTATGTCTTTGCCGGTTATGCATTTGTCGTAGCCATCCTCTTCATGATTCTCTTCAAGGATCCCCAGAAGAAAGCCGCAAAGGTATGACGGTAAAAGTCATCAACAGAAGTTCCAACCCGCTGCCGGAATACGCAACGTCCTTCGCAGCGGGTTTGGACGTCCGCGCCGACAATGAGGCCCCGATAGTCCTTCAGCCCCTCGGCCGGGCGATGGTCCCCACCGGCCTCTTCCTTGAGATTCCCGCCGGCTACGAGGTTCAGGTGCGTCCCCGCAGCGGACTCGCCGCCAAGAAAGGCATCACGGTCCTCAACGCCCCCGGCACCATCGACGCCGACTACCGCGGCGAAGTCTGCGTAATCCTCGTCAACCTTTCCAACGAGCCATTCACCATAGAGCGCGGCGAACGCATCGCCCAGCTTGTCCTTGCCAGGCACGAAGTCATCGAGTGGCAGGAGGTCGATGAGCTCGCTGAATCCGACCGTGGAGCAGGAGGTTTTGGCAGTACCGGTACCCGTTAGCATATAGGTAATCAGCTGCTGCGTGCAGCGGGAGCGGGGGTGCGTTTCGGAATCGTAAGCACCCACGCTTGTAGTGGGAGGGGCCCGCCGCGTAGCGGTAAATCAAGAATTATGAAAGAATTATACAAAAAATACTGCGACTGCGGATACCGTGTGACGACCGACAGCCGCGCAATCAAGGGCGGAGAACTCTTCTTCGCCCTCAGGGGCGAGACCTTCGACGGCAACGCCTTCGCACTCAAGGCCCTTGAGGCAGGTGCCGCCTGGGCCGTTGTCAACGCCGACGCCGACCTTCCCGCCGACGGCCGCCTCATCCGCGTGGATGACCCATTGACGACGCTCCGCGACCTCGCCGTCCACCACCGCACCCACGTGCGTGACGGCAAACTCCCCGTAATCGGCCTCACCGGCACCAACGGCAAGACCACCACCAAGAACCTTATAGCCGCCGTCCTGGGCCGAAAGTACCGCGTCACGGCCACCCAGGGCAACCTCAACAACGACATCGGCGTCCCCCTCAGCCTCCTCTCCATCACCCCGGAAACAGAAATCGCAGTGATTGAGATGGGCGCCAACCACCCCGACGACATAGAGAAACTGGTACGCGTCAGCAGGCCCGATTACGGCCTCATCACCAACGTCGGACGCGCCCATCTGCTCGGTTTCGGCAGCTTCGACGGCGTCAAGAAGGCCAAAGGCGCCCTCTACCGCTGGCTCGGAGCCAATCCCGGCAGCGTCATCTTCCTCAACGAAGACGACCCCGACCTCCGCGCGATGGCCTCCGCCGAACACTGCCACTTCTTTGGCTACGGCGTACAGTATCAGGGAGCGGAGATTCTCCCAGTTACGCCCGAATTGCCATTCCTTCGCATGAAACTCGGAGCCGATACGGTCAGCACCCAGCTTGTCGGCGCATATAATGCCACCAACGTCCTTGCAGCGCTTGCGGTAGGCGATTACTTCGGTGTTCCGCGTGCCGATGCCATCGCTGCAGTGGAGGCCTACTGCCCGGCGAACCAGCGTTCCCAGTTGGTCAGGACAGAAAAGAATGTCCTGATAGTCGACGCCTACAATGCCAACCCTTCGTCAATGGCCGCCGCCCTGCAGAATTTCGCCGCAGTCCAGGCTCAGGACAAACTGGCCCTGCTCGGCGATATGCGCGAACTTGGTGACGAATCCGTTGCCGAGCATTCCCGCATCCTTCACCTTCTCAAGGACCTTGGACTGCCCGCAATGCTGGTAGGAGAAGAGTTTGCCAAAGCTCTGAAAGATACTGGACTGACCGGTTTCTCCTCATTTGATACTTCAGATTCCCTTGCAGCCTTCCTCCACGCCAATCCCGTAAGCGGAAAAACCCTCCTGGTAAAAGGTTCTCGCGGCATCCAGATGGAAAAAACGCTTCCTGAGTTATAGGCTAAAGTCGGCTGAAATTGGTTGAAGACCGGCTGCTGAAAAGCAGGGCCCTCCATCCGGAAACCTTTGGTCGCCCGTGACCATGAATGGGAGGGGCCCGCGCCGTCAGGCGTGGGAGGGGCGGAGCGTAGCGGAGGGTTTCAGGAGGGAGGACCCTGCTTTTCAGCAGCCGGTCGTGTAAGCGTCAGGCAAACCTTCTGATAACAAGTTTACCGATTAGTCCAAGCAATACGCCGAACAGAATACCGACGGCAAATCCTACAAGGACGTCCCCCAGAAAATGCTTGCCGACGAATACGCGGCTAAGGCCGACCAGCACAGCCCATAGCGTGATGAATATGCCGTAGCCCCTGTAGCTGCGGCTTTTATCATTGGTGAAGCCGATTTTGGAGCACACGGCAACGCCAAGTACGTTTGCGGCGTGGGCGGAAAAGAAACCGTACAGGTTGCCCGGCTCTTCCAGAACGTGCAGCCCAGCGATGAGCATCTGCGGATCGTTTACCGGACGCAGCCTGTGGGTGGAGGCCTTGATAAGGTTGGCGAGCTGGTCGCAGGCGGCGACGCACAGCAGGCAGCATGCTATCACGATAAGGCCTTTCTTCCACCCGAGGCGCCATATCATGAATACAATGACGACCGCAAAGATTGCGAATGTCGCCGGCTTGCCGGACATAAACTGCCAGAAGGCATCGGAGGCGGGGGAGTGCAGGCTGTTGATGCTAAGGGTGAGCTCGCGGTCCAGCAGCTCCGCTATTTCTGCAACGCCTCCCATAACTTATCCTTGAGCTTGTCGAGGCCCTCGCCGCTGGCGGAAGATATGAACACATGCGGGATGCGCTTGGGAAGCGTCCTGGCAAGCTCCTTCTCGATGTCAGCGTCGATGAGGTCGCACTTGGTGACGGCCAGCACCCGCTGCTTGGAGAGAAGCTCCGGGTTATAGAGCTTAAGTTCCTGAAGCAGAGTCTTGTAGCTTGCGGCGATATCATCCTCCTCGCAACTCACCATGAACAGCAGCACCGAGTTGCGCTCAATGTGGCGCAGGAAGCGTGTGCCAATGCCTTTGCCCTCGTGTGCGCCCTCTATGATTCCGGGGATGTCTGCCATCACGAAGGAACGGTCGTCGTAGTAGCGCACTATGCCAAGGTTGGGCTCGAGCGTGGTGAATGCGTACGAGGCAATCTTGGGCTTGGCAGATGTGATGCTGCTAAGCAGGGTGGATTTGCCGGCGTTGGGGAACCCCACCAGACCTACGTCAGCGAGGAGTTTGAGCTCGAGTATCACAACCTTCTCCTCTCCGTCCTCTCCCGGTTGTGCGTACCGGGGCGTCTGGTTGGTGGCAGACTTGAAATGGTCGTTGCCCCATCCGCCCTTGCCGCCCTGGCAAAGGATACGCTCCTCGCCGTCCTCGGTAAGGTCGAAGATGACCTCGTCGGTCTCGGCGTCCTTGACAACGGTGCCCACAGGCACGTCCAGGATGATGTCGGTGCCGTTCTTGCCGCGGCAAAGGGCGGCGCCGCCCTTTTCACCGTCGTCCGCCTTGATGTGTTTGCGGTACTTCAGGTGGATGAGAGTCCAGAACTGCGCGTTGGCCCGCAGTATGATGTGCCCTCCGCGCCCGCCGTCTCCGCCGTCAGGCCCGCCCTTGGGAATATACTTCGCCCTGTGCAGGTGCATCGATCCCGCCCCCCCGTGGCCGGAAGCGCAGTAGATCTTTACATAGTCTATGAAATTGCTGTCTGCCATAAAATGCCCGCTATTCAATTCTCCAACATCATTATAATGCAAAGATACATTAATTGTTGAAATATTACCATTTGCACTTCGGTGGTTTCTACACCAAATCACAACCTCCCGTTTGACAATAAGGCTATATGCCGAAGGATTTTATCCTATAGTCCCGCGTACTCCGTGGGACTTTTTTAGTTCTTCTTCCAGTAACTGTATGCGTTTCTTGAGTTCTTCGATGGAGGGCAACTGTTCCTGGATCTGTTTTATTTGAACATTATTATAGGACGCGACTCCCATCGGTGTCTGGACGCCTTTGAATGCATACTGAACCTCCGTTTCGTCTTTATTGCTGCAGATGAGCAGACCGATGGTCGGATTCTGGGATGGCGTTTTAATAAGGTCATCCACGGCGTTCACATAGAAATTGAGCTTGCCGGCGAATTCCGGTTGGAAAGGAACCGCTTTGAGTTCAACTACGATGTAGCAGTTGAGTGGAATGTGGAAGAAAAGCATATCCAGTTTCCTGGTCTTGCCGGCAACCGTAATCTGCCGTTGACGACCAAGATAGGAAAAACCGGTCCCCAGTTCCAGCAGGAAACGGGTAAGGTGATTCTCAAGAGCCAGTTCAAGTTCCTCTTCTTCATATTCTTTGGACAGAGAGAGGAATCCAAAATCATAGTTATCTTTGGTGATTGCCTGGGCAAGACCACTCTGTGGGGCCGGGAGTTTCTCGCTAAAGTTGGTGATTGCGCCGCCAGAAGTATGGTAAAAGTCGGCTTTGAGACAATTCATCAGAGTTTGTCGGCTCCAACCCTCCGATGCACAGTGGACAATGTAGAAGATTGCTTCCTCGATATTCTTGCACTTGGACATTATTTGGATGTGATGTCCCCAGGGAACGCACATGAACAATCCCGGCAAGTCCATACCATGGTCCTGAGAATCTTCTGTATACCGCAATTCTCCAACAAGTTGTTGGAGTTTTGTACCTGACTGACTGTCAGAAATTTGAAATTCTCCATCAAACTGTTGGAGTTTTGGAATTGCCGCTGCGTAGAACTGGTACCATTG
>CACZEU010000056.1 GCA_902780175.1 uncultured Bacteroidia bacterium | reverse complement strand
ATTATAACTCCTTGAAAGTTAACACAATACTTAACACAACTGAGCAAAAATGGCACTCTGTGAAGTCTGGAAGCCACTGTAATGTTTTTGGAACGAGGAAGAGTATTAGGTAGTTAACTCTCTGAAATACAGTAATTTAAGCGCATCGGGTGTGATTCTTTGAGTCACGCCCGATGGCCTTTTAAGGACACTGAGGGCCAGGTACGGAAGCAAAAGTGAACGCAAAAACGGACGCAATTTTGCGACAGACACTCGAACTTTTCCATTTATGCTGCTCCGAGATAGTTCATCCTTAACGATGTAATTATATGCGTTACGGAGGAGGTATCTTTGATTTTATGAGAACATTGCGGTATTGTGTAATCAGAAGTAATAATGGAGGATCTGTTCAAATAGTTTTACCCCTATTTCGCTGTCAATGCGCTCAACAAGGGCATGCGACTTGAGGTAGTCAGTGCTCTTCCAATCCTCTCCACGCAGAAGTCCTGTGCGAAATTCCAGAAGAGCACCATAGAGGATGAGGCCGGTAAAGTACTGGAGATGTGAAAAGGAATACCTTTTTTCGTGAGGGGGTCAACTTGACCCCCTCACGGCTTGCAAGGGTCTGGATATTTAGTTATTTTTGTAAAAATGAATTGAGTATGAGCACGACGCAGGCATTGAAGGTATTTGAGGACAAGCGCATTCGCACATTTTGGGATGATCAGGATGAGAAGTGGTTGTTTTGTATTAATGACATTATAGAAGCCTTGACTGAGTCTCCAGATCCGGCTGATTATTTCAAAACACGTCGCAAACGGGACAAGGATCTTGATGATTTCGTGAGGGGGTCAAATTGCCCCACCCACAGTTTTGTTTCGACAGATGGAAAGCCGCATGCCGTCAAGTGTATGGATTTGAAAGGTATTTTCCGCATCATCCAGTCCATCCCTTCCAAGAAAGCTGAGCCTTTCAAGCGCTGGCTCGCGCAGGTCGGTGCCGAAAGGATTCACCAGATGCAGGACCCGGAACTGGGCATTCAGCAGTCTCTTCAGGATTACAAGCGGCTGGGATACTCTGACAACTGGATCAACCAACGTCTCAAGAGTATCGAGATCCGCAAAGACCTGACCGACCAGTGGAAAGCCCACGGAGTTGAAGAAGGCACAGGCTACGCCACCCTTACCGATATCATCTACTACACTTGGGCAGGACTAACCGCCCGCGAATACAAGCACCTCAAAGGTCTCAAACAGGAGAACCTCCGAGACAATATGACCAATGAGGAGTTAGTGATGAATATGCTGGCCGAACTTACCACCAGCAACATCACTAAGGAAGAGCACCCGGAAACTATGTCTGAGCATGCCCGAGTTGCCGAGCGCGGAGGATCCGTCGCAAAAGTCGCCAAGGAAGCTTTTGAGAAGCAGACAGGAAAGAAAGTCGTCAGTTCCATGAGTATGAAACGGTACATTGCGTCACAGCAGCCGGAATTGGAGTTGGGGACGGATGAGGCAGCAGAAATTGACGGACAGAAGGAATAATTAAATCTGTATTAATTAGGGATTATATGCCTCGAAGAGTCACGCAAAAAGTGTATATTTGCGTTAATCCCGCAAGGGATAGCGTTCCAGTTCACTTTTGACGAACGGGTATGCGGTTAGAAAAGGCCATGGAGGCCCCTCAGAAATGTTTTTGAGGACATTTATGGACATGTATGGCCGAATAAACGGACGCAAAACCGGACGCATTTTAAGAAAACACGCCCTGTACGCACTGAGAGGCATACTACTCGATTTTTTTAACGAGGAAGAATATTGATTTGATAATCAAATAGTTGCGAAGAGTAGCCAAGGTTTTTGCCTTGGCTTTTTCTGTCTATTTTTTACCCTCAGACTTCACATATTGTTTCGCATTTAGCGAAATGAAACAATTTTTTAAACCTATCAAAGATGTAGTCCTGATACTCGCCGATGCGAAGGATCCAAAAGATTACCTTTCCAAAATGAGGCGCCGCGAACCGGAACTTGCCAAAGGGTGGGGACAAATTGTCCACCCCCTTCTTGTACGCACTGAGAGGCATACTACTCTGATTCTTTAACGAGGAAGACTATTAGGCGGTTAACCATCTAAGATGCAGCAATTTAAGTCCATCGGGCACGGTTCTCTGAATCGCGCCCGATGGACTTTCAAGGCCACTGAAGGCCAGGTGCGGAATCAAAAGTTGACTCAAAACTTTTCACATTCCCAGTTGAGCCAGGAAATGACCGAAGATTTCCGGGCGGCAGACAAGCGGAAACACAAGGCCGTAGACAGCGCCCCAGAAGTGGGCGCTGTGGCCGATGTTGTCCATGTTGCGCTTGGCCATATACCAGCAGTACAGAAGATACAGCGGGGCAAAGATATAGCCCGGCACCGGAATGGGAATCAGGTAGATGTAGATGCCCATCTTAGGCTCGAAGAGAATCGAGGCGAAAAGTATGGCCGATACGGCTCCCGACGCTCCCACGGCATTGTAGTTCCACTCGTCCCTGTACTTCACAAGATCCCAGATGCTGGATACGGCAATGGCGCTGACATACAGCACAACATACAGAATGATGCCGGTAATGTTGCCGAACGCCAGTATAAAGTACTGCTCTACGACCCTTCCGAAGAAGAAGAGCGTAAGCATGTTGAAGAACAGGTGACCCCACCCGCCGTGGACCAGACCGTATGAGAACAACCTGTACCACTCCTTCCGATGCCAGACGGAATAAGCGTTGAAAACCAGCTTGTTCCCGTCAAGCCTGCCGGTAAAGCACAGGATGCTCACAAGGCAGGTAACGACTATGAGGATAATTGTCATCATCCAAATATACGCATTTTCCGTGAGATTCTTACGCCATGAGCCGCTTGTTTATTAACCGGAGAAAAAGTAGATTTGCAGCAGATCAAAGCTATGACGGCAGAACCCTTCCTCGATATATCCAGCCGGGACCAGCTGCGCAAGTGGCTGGAGGAGAACCACGCGACGGCGAGCCATTGCTGGGTCAGTTGCAACCGGTCGAAAGCACCCAGGCCGGGTGCGGTTCCATATGAAGAGATAGTAGAAGAATGCCTCTGCTTCGGCTGGATTGATTCCACGCTGAAGAAGCTTCCCGACGGCAGGCTGGCACAACGCATTTCGCCCCGTCGCAAGGGAAGCCATTGGACGGAGCGGAACAGGCAGCGCTGCGATGAACTGGAGCGGCGCGGTATGATGACGGAAGCGGGGCGCAAGGCCCGTCCGTAAGCGGAACTACTTCAGCAGCACTCCCTTCTCCCGTTTGACGAACTGGATGGCGATGCCTGACGGGTCACGCATCATCGCACCTTCAAATCCGGGGACCTTTTCATGTACGACCAGAGTGGCGCCGGCCTTCGTAAGGCGCTCTATGTCAGCATCTACATCCTTGGATGTGAATCCGATATGGAGGCGGAGGGGGTCCATCGATGCGTAGTCGGGTGCCGCGGGCTGTGTCTGGGCGCGATAGACCTCGATCGCCATACGTCCGCTGGCGTCGACGATGAAGATGGTGTGGGCGGCGTCGTCCTTGCGGGCGGTCACCGTGAATCCGAGATTATCGCACCACCAGGCGGCGGTGGTGTCGGGGTCGGCGACGTCGAGGGCAAGGTGCTCGATGACGAATCCTTCGGGGTTGACAAGCTGGTTTTCAGTGGTGCCGCATCCGGCCAGCATGAGGCCTGCAACGGCTGCAAGTGCGATTCTTTTCATGATATGTAATGTTTAATCAAGTCTTGCTTGCTTCAGCGCTCGACGACATTTTTGCAGTCGTCGGTCACGATGAGCGGACGGGCGTCCGGCTCCCGGAAATGGAAACGGACGTTGGAAAGGTAAACGTTGTTGGCGTGCCTGATATACATGCCTGACGCCGGAAGGCTGTGGCCGAGTTTCCGGTTCTCCGGATACGTGTCTTCGGCCTCGGGAACGGGTATCTGCGTCATCTCCGGCGTGCCGCCGCCGGGTGCGGTTATATCGATGTCGGACAGATAGATATCCTCTGGGTAAAGCCCCGGTACGCCGGTGATGGAACTGGACATCATGCTTTCGCTGACGGCCGTGACGCCGCTGATGGTGATTCCGTGCATCCTGCTTCCGCCGGGGATGCCTGACCCGCCGCGGCGGCCCATCCGGATGAAGATGGGAGTCTGCACGTCACGCATGGATATGTTGCTGATGTTGACGTTCTCAAGCAGTCCTCCGTCCACCACTTCCAGGGCGATGCCCGATATGACGGTGACGGGCGCGGTGACGCCGGCAATCTTGGTTGACCAGTGCCTGAAGTTGTCTTCGCTGGCGCGGCGGATGGTGATGTTGCTGATGGTTATGTCGCGGTACCCACAATCCGAGCCCGTCCCGAGTTTGACGGCGTTGCAGTTGGAGGCGGCGACGCAGTTGGAAACGGCGACGTCGGCGCATAAATCCCTGCCGGCGCCCTTGAGGCAGATTGCGTCGTCTTCGCAGTCGAAGATGCAGTTCGTGACGACTACGTCCCGGGACTCGATGTCGATGCCGTCGTTGTTGTAGTTGCAGTGCGAATAGACCTTGAGCCCGCTTATCCTAACCCCCTCGCAATCGGTATAATATTGCACCCAGTGGGCGGAATTCTCAAGGCGCAGGTCGCGGACGGCCACGTTCCTGCAGTCCCGGAAGAGGATTATCATGGGCCTGCCGCCCGGGTCCGCCTTGCCGACGTTGAACGCCGGGTGACCTCCCTGGCCGTCGATGGTGCCGGGGCCGGTGACGGCTATGTCTTTCTGGGCCTGGGCGTAGATGAGGGACGAATGGGGAGACCTCTTGCCGTTGACCGTCATATGCGCCTTCTCGTAGGCGGCTATATCCGGCAGTCCAACCAGCCTGGCGCCCATTTCCAGATGGAGTTCCACCCCGGACTTGAGTTCGATGGGACCGGTGAGGAAATCGCCGGCGGGGACGGTTACGGTGCCGCCTCCGGCGAGGCTGACCCTGTCGATCGCTTTCTGTATCGCCGGGGCGTTGTCTTTGACGAGACTCTCTCTCGCGCCTGTCTTTGTGATGCAGATGCTGCGGTTGCCTGCAAATGCCTGCAGGGAAAGAAGAATAAGAACGGCTAAAACAAGTGTCTTTCTCATAACTCCGTAAAGGTAACGTTTTTTTTGTTTATATTCGCAACTGCTTTACGGCCCCGATATGACCAAGTCCAGATTAATAACGCTCCTTGTCCTCCCGGCGCTCCTTTTTATTGGAAGCGGCTCAGCAAACGCCGCCGGCAGCATGCCGCCAGGCTGGCAGGAGACCTGGCTGTCATTCGGGGTCGATCCATATGTGGCCGAGTCCGTGGTGTGGCCGGAGTATGAGCATTACGACGGTTTCCGGGATTTTTTCGAAACGACCCTGGTGTATGTGTCCGGCGCATCGTCCTCCGACTGGCCGGACATGTCGATCGGCATCTTCCAGATGAAGCCGTCCTTCGTGGAGGCCCTGGAAAAGAACTGGCAGGAAAGCGGCCTCCAGGGACCCTGCGAGCTGGATTTCGATACTTCCGGAACGCTCAAGGCTTACCGCGACCGGGTGTCCCGCCTGCATGGGCAGGAATGGCCGGTCATTTATCTGGCAATGTTCCTGAGGTCGCTCTACAGTTCCTACGGATCGTTCGACCGCGACGGCAACAGGGTCCAGGACGGAATAGATTCCCTGCCGATGGAAGAGCAGGTGCGGCTGGCCGCCAATGCCTATAACCGCGGCTGCGAATGGTTCGAAGCCGGCAGGGGAGACCCGGACCTCCTCCGGGTAAGGATTGATAAGGAGACCTTTCCGCGGGTGCTGATACCGTCTCCGGGCAGGCGCCAGCACAGCTACGCCGCCCTTGCCTGGGAGCACTTCAGGAGCCTCTCAGAGGACGAGTTCCATTGACGTGTACTGGGGAGCCAGTCCGAGGGACTCGTAAAACGCCCGGGCCCCGGGATTGCATTCCCAGACGTGCAGGGTGACGTTGTAGCAACCCTTCCTGCGCGCAAAATCCTTGACGTATTCAAAAAGCTTCCGGCCGATGTGCCTGCCGCGTGCGTGCTCCATTACGCAAAGGTCGTCCAGATACAGGGTGTCGAGGGTGCGCAGGCTACCCGAACCCTGATGCTGAAGCATGCAGAATGCGTATCCCAGCACCTCGCCGCCCTCCTCGTAGACGAATACCGGAGTCTGCGGGTCGGCGAAAATGTCCAGGATCTCGGCGTCGGTGTATTTCTTCCCGACGGCATTGAAAAGGTCGGGGCGACCATTGTGATGAACCAGGAGCACCTGGCGGAGAAGTTCATTCACCGCACCAAGGTCGCGCGGCTCTGCAAGGCGTATCGTATAAGTATCCATCGGCCGTAAGTAATTAAAAAAAGAAACGGACAAACTCCGTTTCCGGCGATTTGTCCGCTCTGGCTCCCCCTCGGGGACTTGAACCCAGGACCCCCTGATTAACAGTCAGGTGCTCTAACCAACTGAGCTAAGGAGGAATATTTCAACCAACCCTGAGGTTGGGATTGCAAAGTTACTTAGTTTTTTGGGAATTGCAAATTTTTTCCCGATTTTTTTGTAGCTTTGCGTTGTTATGGACGTGATATTATTATCCAGGATGGTCGGCGAGCTGATGCCCGGACTCGATTCCCTAAGCCTTCCGGGGCTCGGGACCTTCACCGCCGAGCAGGTCGGCGCCTCCTTCTCCGACAAAGGATACACCATAAATCCCCCCTACAGACGCCTCTCTTTCAACGGTACCCAGACCGACGACGGCCGGCTTGCCGGACTCTACGCCTCCAGCAACGGCGTCAGCCAGGAAGAGGCCGACACCATCCTCCGCGCATTCACCGCGTCCCTCAGCAAGGAGCTCAGCGCGCACAGCAGCATAGAACTCCCGGGTCTCGGCCGCCTCCGCTCCACCAGGGAAGGCCACCTGTTCTTCGTCCCCGACGAAGACCTCGACATCTCCCCGGAAGCCTGCGGGCTCACCTCCGTCTCCCTCAAGTTCCACTCCGTCACCCTTCCCCCTCTCCCAGACCTTCCCCAGCCTGCTGGAGAAGCCGTAGGAGGAAACAACGAAGGTACTGTAAAAAAGAAAGGTGCTGTAAAGAAGAACAGTAAGGTCCGCAGAGCCAGGAGAAGACCCTCCAAAACCTTCTACTTCGTAGCCGCCCCGATCCTTGCAGCAGCAATCATCATCGGAGGCTTCGCAGCCCTGTCACGCCTCGCCCCGTCATTCACAGACAAGCTCCTCTACACCCCGGAGCAACTGGCAATAATAAACACCCCTGAATGGAACTGATATATCCCGATGAAGTAGCCCCCGTAGTCCCCGGATCCAAAGGCCACAACGAAATGCTCCCGGTAGTGGAGCCCTCGGGAAGGGTGATCGCCCGCGCCCCCCGCGCCTGGTGCCACGGCGGCAGTATGCTTCTCCACCCCGTCGTCCATCTCCAGATAATCGACCGCTACGGCCGCATCTATCTCCAGCGCCGTTCCGCCGTCAAGCACCGCTACCCCCTCTGCTGGGACACCGCGGTCGCCGGCCACGTCTCATACGGCGAGTCCCTGCTCGAAGCCCTCTACCGCGAGGCCTCCGAGGAACTCGCATTCGCCGACTTCTATCCCATCCCCATCACCAGCTACGTCCGCGAGGCACCCGACCAGAAGGAACTCGTCCACGTCTGGGCCGCCGTAGGCTCCTTCGAGCTCCGTCCCGACGGCTTCGAAGTCATAGAAGGCCGCTGGTGGGACGTCCCCGAAATAGAAGCCGCCTTCGGCACCGGCACCCTGACTCCCACCTTCGAAGAAGAATTCAAGAAACTGAAAGACCAACTTTTGGCCCTACTGTAGAGCTATGGACGCAATCAGCAAATTCATACAGGACCAATTGTCCCTCTGGCCGCTGGCAGCCGCCAACTTCCGCGCCCTCAAGACAATGAAGGTCCGGGACCTGGAGGTCGGCGGCCTTCCCGCCCGCCTGCAGTTCAACCCATCCCGCATCGCCTCCACCACGGCCAAAATCGACAAGGAGACCCTCTCCAGGCGCGCCTGCTTCCTATGCGTGGACAACCGTCCGCCCGAGCAGTTCCATATAAGGTTTGAAGGCCGCAAAGGCCGCCGGTACAACATCCAGGTCAACCCGTACCCCATCTTCCAGAAGCACCTGGTGATAGCACGCGCAGAGCACGTCCCGCAGGCCATCTGGCACCATCTTCCCGACATGCTCGATTTTGCCCAGGCCTACCAGGACTTCACGGTTTATTATAACGGCCCGATGGCCGGAGCTTCCGCCCCCGACCATCTCCATTTCCAGGCCGTTCCCCGAGGCGTCCTGCCCCTGGAAACTGCCGTCGACGAGTTCCTCGACGCCCCCGGAGACCCGCTCTCCAGCGTCAAGGACGCCACCCTGTACCACTTCCACCGCTTCACCCGCGGCGTCTATTGCATAAAGGCCGTCACCACCAAGTCGCTGGCCAAACTTTTCTACCAGTTCCTCGACTGCTGCCCCGTGATGGACAAGGGCCTGGAGCCCCGGTTCAACCTGTACGCCTGGTTCAACCCGGCATCTCGCGAGTACCGCGTCATGGCCGTCCTCCGCACGGAACTTCGTTCCCATCATTATTACACCGACGGCCCCGACCACCTCACGATAGGTCCCGGCGCCGCGGAAATGGCCGGAGTCTTCGTCGCCCCGTGCGAAGAAGATTTCAACAAGGCGACCGCCCGCCAGCTGGAGGAAATCCTCGAGGAAGTCAGCGTAAGCGAAGAAGACGAACGTATGATAGACTCCCGCCTCACCAGGAAGCAGCCGCAGCTGGAGGTCGGGATAGTCAGCGCGAAGCGGATTGAATTCGAAATAATCTCCGACGGCGCCGGTCCGCAGTACGTCACCGCCGAAAGCGGCCGCATCAATTACAACGGCGCCCTGTACGACGAACTCTATTTCGACTCCGTCACGCCGTCCACCCTTTTCGCAGAGCCGTCGTTCATCCTGAAAGACGTCCCCATAGGCATCGACTTCCACTGGCAGCGCAACCAGGACCAGAAATTCGCCGGCTCACTGAAGTTCATAGCCGAAGGCGACACCGTCACCGCCATCAACCGCATCGGCCTGGAGGACTACCTGCTTAGCGTAATCTCCTCCGAGATGCGCGCCGACGCCCCGCTCGAGTTCCTCAAGGCGCACGCCGTCATTTCCCGCAGCTGGGTGCTGGCCAGAATGAATGACAGGGCCAATCCTTCCCAGGCCGAGTCCGCCATCCCCCACGAATGGTACGACGTCTGCGCCGACGACCACTGCCAGCGCTACCAGGGCCTCGCCACGGCGATAGGGGAGAATGTACGAAGGGCCATCGACCAGACCTGGGGCCAGGTCCTGACCTACGGCGGACGCATCTGCGACACCCGTTTCTCCAAATGCTGCGGCGGCCGCACGGAACTGTTCAGCACCTGCTGGGAAGACCGCGACTACCCGTATCTGCAGAGCGTCGAGGACCCCTGGTGCGACTGCCACGACCCCGAGGTGCTCTCCAAGGTCCTCACCGACTACGACCAGGAGACCGCCGATTTCCACGACTGGGAGCAGCGCTACGGCAGGGAAGAACTCTCCGCCCTCGTGCGTGAACGTACCGGGATCGATTTCGGTACGATACAGTCCCTGGAACCCGTCGAACGCGGTCTCTCCGGACGTATCAAGTACCTCAGGATCAACGGCTCGAAGGACTCCCGCGTCATCGGCAAGGAACTTGCAATACGAAGGGCGCTGAGCACCTCGCACCTCAAGAGCTCCTGCTTCACCGTCAGCGTCGAAGGCGATACCTTCATCCTGCGCGGCAAGGGCTGGGGACACGGAGTGGGTCTGTGCCAGATAGGCGCGGCGGTAATGGCCTCCCGCGGCAAGGATTATACGGAAATACTCAAACACTATTACCTTGGAGCAAGCATCACCCGTCAGTAAGAAGAGCCCCTGGCTCTGGATTCCCACCCTTTACTTCGTCGAGGGCCTTCCGTACTTCATCGTCAACACCATATCCCTCGTGATGTTCAAGGATATGGGAATGGACAACGGCACCCTCGCGCTTCTCACGAGTCTCATAAGTATACCGTGGGTGGTCAAACCGCTGTGGAGCCCCTTCGTGGACCTGGTGCGCAGCAAGCGCTGGTGGATACTGGTGATGCAGTTCGTCATGTTTGCCGCCATCGGCCTTGTCGCCGCGACGGTCCGCCTTAGCACATTCACCCTGACTCTCATACTTTTCATCGTAGCGGCGTTTGCCTCGGCAACGCACGACATAGCCGCCGACGGCTTTTATATGCTCGCGCTCGATGAGAAGCGCCAGTCGGCTTTCGTGGGCATCAGGAGCACCTTCTACCGTATTGCATCCGTGTTCGGCCAGGGCGTACTTGTCGTCATGGCGGGCCTTCTGGAGAAGCGTATGGGCAACATTCCCGCCGCCTGGTCGGTCACCATGATCGTCAGCGCCGCCATCCTTGCCCTGTTCTCGGTCTATCACCTTTTCGTGCTGCCGCGCCCCTCGGATGATGCTCCGGCCGCCGAACAGACCGTAGGCGGCATCTTCCGCGGATTCGGTGATGCATTCGCTTCATTCTTCCGCAAGAAGGGGGTATGGCTGGCCATTGCCTTCATGCTGCTGTACCGCCTTCCGGAGGCCTTTTCCGTCAAGATGCTGTTCCCGTTCTTCCGCGACCCGGCGGAACTCGGCGGACTTGGATTCAGCACGGATATGTACGGCGTGGTGTTCGGCACCTTCGGTGTCGTGGCGCTGCTTGCGGGAGGCATCCTGGGCGGTCTCGCGGCAGCCCGCTACGGACTTCGCAAATGCCTGTGGCCGATGGCATTGTCCCTTGCCCTTCCCTGCGCTGTGTATCTCTTCATGAGCATCGCCCAGCCGCAGAGCCTATGGGTGGTGGGCGCCTGCGTCGTGTTCGACCAGTTCGGCTACGGATTCGGATTCTCTGCGTATATGCTGTATATGATGCATTTCTCGCAGGGCCCGCTCAAGACTTCGCATTATGCCATCTGCACGGCCTTTATGGCACTTTCCATGATGCTACCAGGCCTTGTGGCAGGATATCTGCAGCAAGCCCTCGGCTATGTAGGATTCTTCATACTCGTAATGATATGCTGTTTCGCAACCTTCTTGGTAACGTTCTTTGTGCAGCGGCGCTTGTAGCGTCGGTCGCTGCGCACGCCCAGGTCAAGCCGGGAATCGAGGTCCTGAGGGACCGCGGTTTCGAGGGGCTGAAGGGCAAGCGCGTGGGCCTGCTCACGAACCCCAGCGGAGTCGACCGCCAGCTCCGCTCCACCATCGACATACTAGCGGAAAACGTTAACCTGGTGGCCCTGTACGCACCCGAACACGGTGTGCGCGGCGACATCTGGGCCGGCGGCAAGGTCGAATCGGGCAAGGATGCGGCAACAGGCCTGCCGGTGCATTCCCTGTACGGCGCCACCCGTCAGGCCACTCCTGAGATGCTCAAGGGCATCGACATACTCGTTTATGACATACAGGACGTCGGTACCCGTTCCTATACCTTCATAAGCTGTCTCGGCCTGACGATGCGCAGCTGCGCCGCCGCCGGCATACCTGTAATGGTTCTTGACCGTCCCAATCCGCTGGGCGGCCTCAAGGTCGAGGGCCCGGTGGTACGGAAGGGCTTCTTCTCATACGTCAGCCAGTACCGGATACCCTATGTTTACGGCCTGACCGTAGGCGAACTTGCGATGCTTATAAATGAAGAAGGCCTCAACTGCGGTCAGAAAGGCGACCAGGAACCCCTCAAATGCAAACTGACCGTCGTCCCGATGGAGGGTTGGGAGCGCTGGATGACCTACGACAGGACCGGCCTCCCCTGGGTGATGCCATCTCCCAACATCCCTTATCCCCGCAGCGCGATGTGCTATCCGAGCGCCGGACTGGTAGGGGAGTTCAACAATTATCTCAACATCGGCATAGGTTATACCATCCCGTTCGACGCCTTCGCTGCCGAATGGATAGACGCCGATGCGCTCAAGGCCAAACTGGACAGCTATGCGGTGCCCGGAGTGGCCTGGAGAGCCGTACACTACACTCCCTTCTACGGCAGCAGCGCCAAAAAACTCATCCACGGAGTGCAGTATTATTTCACCGATTACGAGGCCGCTCCCATCACCCTTGTGCAGTTCTACGTGATGCAGGCGGTTTACGATCTTTATAAAAAGAATCCTTTTGAGCTCTCCGAGGGGCGTATTTCCATGTGGCGATGCCGCAGCTTTCCGGACCTTGTCACAGAAGTATTACTTATATTAAAATACCACTGCCTTATGAAACACTTGACAAGACTTACAGCCCTGATGACGGCAGCCGCCATCTTCGCCTTCCTTCCCAGTGCCCAGGTTTGTGGCCAGTCCAGCCGTCGCAGCGGCGGCGGTGGCGGACATTCTTCTTCGATGAGCAGCTCCCACGGGGGCGGCCATTCTCATAGCAGTTCAGGTTCGCACAGCGGCGGATCTACATATTCTGTCGGCGGCTCGCACCGTTCCGGCAGTATGTCTTCCGGCAGCCACAGCCGTCCGAGCGGCGGCACTGTCAGCCGCGGACAAATCAACAGCCGTCCGAGCGGCGGCAGCGTCAGCCGCAGCCAGCACCAGAGCCGTCCGAGCGGCGGCAGCGTCAGCGGCAGCCAGCACCAGAGCCGTCCGAGCAGCGGTACGGTCAGCGGCAGCCACAACCGTCGCCCTTCCCATTCAGGCGGATACAGCGACGGAGTTTACTCCGGCCGTTCCCGCAGCGGATCTTCTGCATCCGGCAACGCCCGTCCTTCCCACAGCGACGTCCGTGACCACGGTGCAGCAGTTCCCCAGAATCACGGTGGCGGGCACATCCGTCACGAGGGCCGTCCCGCATCCGGCAGCCATGTCGACGGTGCACGCCGTCCCGGCGGCAGCCAGGTGGTGCGTCATAACCGCCCCGCACCCGGTTCACGTCCCTATGCCGACGGGGTCTATGGCCGCCAGCATTCGCACGCACTTCCTTCACGCGTCCATGTCAACCATCATCCCGGCGGTCCTGCGTATCGTCCTCACCGTCCCGTTGAGCTCCGTGAGCGCCCTCGTCACTTCCATTATTCCGGGCATCACTACTATGGCCACTATGTGCCGCACATCCCTCACGGATACGTTGTAAGGCACTACTGGGGACGCGACTACTATTACTACGACAATATCTGGTACCGCTATTACTCAGGCCGTTATTGGGTATGCCGTCCGCCCTGGGGTTATGTTTTCACCCCTCTTGCCGACGCCGTCTATACCGCATGCGCTTTCGCTTACTACTACGACCGTATCCATTACTACGATACCATCAACGAGAACGCAAGCACCATAGTTGCCCAGAACGAGACCATCGCGGCCAACAACGCGGTCATCGCCTCCCAGAATGAGACCATCGCCCGCAACGCCGCACTCGCACAGGCATCAGGCGACCTGGCAAACAGCCTCGGCCTCGTGCAGAGTTACGCAGACGCCAGCGTGGAGTACTTCTACAACGACGGCGTGTTCTACATCAAGGGTTCCGACGGCCAGTACACGGTCATAGTGCCTCCTGCAGGCGCCCTGGTGGAAACCCTGCCTGACGACTACGAGGTCATCGAACTCGGTGGCGAGACATATTACAAAGTCGATGATACCGTCTACCGCACGACGATCGTCGAAGGAAAGGCAATGTTCGAAGTGCTCGGACAGTTAACCAAATAATGGCCACGGTTGGAGTCTTTGATTCAGGCTCCGGAGGCCTGTCAGTTCTGAGGGAGATTCGCAAGATTCTCCCTCGTGAACGTTATATATACTACTCGGACAACGCCCATTGTCCGTACGGCGAAAAGTCTCCGGAATACATCACCGACCGTGGACGCGCCATCACCCGGGAACTCATCTCCAGGGGCGCCGACGCCGTTGTAGTGGCCTGCAATACGGCAACCGCCGCGGCAATCGCCACGCTCCGCGCAGAATTTCCGATTCCTTTTGTGGGCATGGAACCGGCTGTCAAGCCCGCTGCGCTCGGTACCCGTACCGGAGTCATCGGCGTGCTTGCCACGGCTGGTACGCTCAAGGGCCTCAAGTACCTGAATACCAGGGGCCGTTTCGAGGATGCAGTCCGCATAGTGGAGCACGTGGGGACGGGTTACGTCGAGCTCGTGGAGTCCCTTGAACTGGAAGGCCCTCACGCAGAGCAGGTCGTCGGGGCGAGCCTCAAACCGCTGCTCGACGAGGGCGCCGACATCATAGTGCTGGGCTGCACCCATTATCCGTTCCTGCTTCCGGTGATGCAGAAACTTGCCTCCCCGGAGGTCTCGTTCATCGATCCGGCACCCGCCGTAGCCCGCCGCCTGCAGGATATCCTGCGGCAGGAGGGTATTCCCAGCGGCGGCGGTCCGTCGGTGGAACTGCTGTCCTCCGGCCCTTCCGACACTTTGAATAAACTGTTCACCTTATGCAATTCTTCAGAATGACAATGATTGCCTCGATGGCACTTGTCGCAGCGTCCTGCGGCAACCGCAACTCCAATTTCCGCTATACCGTCGACCAGTTCGCCGACGTGAAGGTCATACGATACCAGGTCCCCGGCTGGGAAGACCTTTCCCTCCAGCAGAAGGAGTATGCGTATCACCTCGCAGAGGCTGCGAAATGGGGACGCGACATCTACTGGGACCAGAACTGCCGCTACAACCTCCAGCTGCGCCATGCCGTGGAGGCTATTCTCAATAACTATCAGGGAGACCGCAAATGCAGTGAGTTCCAGGCGTTTACCGAATATGCCAAGCGCCTGTTCTTCTCCAACGGCATACATCATCATTACGCCGAGGACAAGTTCTATCCCACCTGCGAGCCTGCCTATTTCGAGAAACTGCTCGATGCTGTGGGGAAGTCCGACGAGGCCGGATTCCTGCTTGGTTTCGCCTATGACCCCGACATCTGCCCGCAGCGCCGCAGCACATCTACCGACGGCGACATAGTCGAACTGTCGTCCGTCAATTTCTATGACGGCGTGACCCGCGGGGAAGTAGAAGCCTATTACGCATCGATCGCCAGACCAGGTGACCGCCATCCCGTTTCCTACGGCCTGAATACCAAGGTCGTGAAGGATTCCCTCGGCAATGTGACCGAACTTCCCTGGAAGGTCGGCGGCATCTACGGTCCCGCAATCGAAAAGATCTGCGGCGAGCTGGAACTTGCCCGTAAGGTGGCCGAAAACGACATCCAGAAGCGCGCCCTGGCGCTGCTCATCGACTATTACCGTACCGGCGACCTCCGCAAATGGGACGAGTTCAATGTGGAATGGGTGAAGGATACCCTCGGCGTAGTGGATTTCGTCAACGGTTTCGTTGAGGATTACAACGATCCCCTCGGCCGCAAGGGTGCCTGGGAGGGCCACGTCAACATCAAGGACGTCAAGGCTTCCGAGCGTTCGCTGGTGCTCAGTTCCAACGCCCAGTGGTTCGAAGACAATTCCCCCGTTGATCCGCGTTTCCGCAAGCCGCACGTCAAGGGTATCAGCGCCAAAGTCATCAACGCAGTGTGTCTGGCTGGCGATTCTTACCCTTCCACGCCTATCGGCATCAACCTGCCCAACGCCGACTGGATCCGCCGCGAATACGGTTCCAAGAGCGTCACGATAGCCAACATCACCCACGCCTACAATTATTCAGCCGAAGAGATGCCCGCAAGCGTCCTTACCGAGTTCGCATGGGACGAGGCTGAAATTGCACGCAGCAAGAAATACGGCTCCTACGTGGACGAGATCCATACCGACCTTCACGAGTGCCTGGGGCACGGCTCCGGCCAGCTGCTGAAGGGCGTATCCACGACCGCCATGGGTGAGTATGCTTCCGCGCTCGAGGAGGCCCGCGCCGACTTGTTCGGCCTGTGGTACTGTGCCGACCCCAAGATGGTCGAACTCGGCCTGATGCCCGATGCTGAGGCCTACAAGGCGGAATACGACAGCTACATCCGCAACGGCCTGATGGTCCAGTTCAACCGTGTCGAACTCGGCCGTCCCAACACCGAGGCCCATATGCAGGACCGCAAGCTCATCAGCGAGTGGTGCTACAGGAACGGTGACGGCGTCATCCAGAAGAAGGTTCGGGACGGCAAGACCTTTTTCGTGATCACCGACTACGAGGCTCTGCGCGGCCTGTTCGGCAAGTTGCTCGCCGAGGTGCAGAGAGTCAAGTCCGAGGGCGATTATGCCGCCGGCAAGGCGCTTATCGAGACCTATGCGGTAAATATCGATCCCGCCCTGCACAAGGAGGTCAAGGAGCGTTACGACGCCCTGAACCTCAAGCCTTACGGGGGATTCCTCAATCCGGATATCGTCCCCGTCGAGAAGGGCGGTGTCATAACCGATTACGTGTTGAAGTATCCGGAGAATCTGCTTGACCAGATGCTTTCTTACGGCAAGGATTACGGTATCCTGTAGGATCTTACTCCGATCTGGGGCGCAGGATCAGATACTTTTTGTGCGCCGACAATTCGAAGCGGGGGGACTGGAAGGTCTTCCCGCTTAACGTTACCGTGCCTGAGGGCTGGCTGCGGTATTTTTCCAGGAGGCTGCACAGTTTGTCGAATGTTTCCGCGCTGAATGAGTAATTCTCGAGAAGCCTCCAGAGCACGTACCGCCAGTGTTTAAGGGCGACCAGTCCGGTAACGCTGATTTCCATCAGAGCGCCGCCGGAAGGCTGGCTGCGTACGATGTTCTCCGCCGCCTCGCGGAAATAATCATCCGCGATGTCGTCCGCCTGCCTTATCCTCTCCATATCCTCTCCAAGTGTCCGGATGAACGAAGGATTGATCTGGGCGAACACCGGGAATACGAGGTTGCGTATCTTGTTCCGTTTCACCTCGTTCTCGGCATTCGTGTGGTCCTCGCGCCACTCAAACCCATTATCCGTCATCCATTTCTTTATATCCTCCCTCGGAATATCCAACAACGGTCTGTAAACCGCCGGAACTATCGGTGGAGCGGAGGATGGCAGAGGTGTGCAGAACCGTGGCCGCCCCCGGCCGCGTGAGGGGGAGGGGCCCGCGCCGAGAGGCGTGGGAGGGATGGAATCAGTGAAACGTCCAGTGGACGTTTCACTGATTCCAGTTCTGCACACCTCTGCCACCGTAGCGGAATCGGTAGTTCCGGCGGTTTGCAGACCGTTGACAGGGCAGCAGGCGGAAGGGATGCCGCGAAGGCCTTTGGTTCCGGTGCCGCGAAGGAGATTGAGGATCAGGGTCTCGGCGTTGTCGTTGGCGTTGTGGGCGGTGGCGACGGCGTCGAATCCGTGTCCGGCGCAAACCTCTCCGAACCACGTATAACGCAGTTCCCGCGCAGCCATTTCAACCGAAACGCCCTTTTCGCCAGCGTAAGCAAGGGTGTCGAACCGCCTCGTGAAGCACTCCACGCCGAGTTTCCGGCAGGCCTCGAGCACGAAGGCCTCGTCGGCGTCGGACTCCTCTCCGCGCAGGCGGAAATTGCAGTGGGCGACAGCAAAAGAAGCCCCCGGGAAAAGCTCGGGGGCCCTGTGCAGCATATACATTGAATCTATGCCGCCGCTTACTGCAAGCAGCACTCTCATATTACTTGAGATCCTTGTTGCCGAACAGGAAAGTGACGCTGAATGACAGGAAGTCCTTGAACTGCACCTTGCTCTTTATGCCGTCGATTTCCACGATAGGATCGTAGAGCAGCCAAGTGCTCGCGCCTACCTTGAGGAACTTGGCGAGCTGCCAGGTGATCTTGTTGTCCCAGTTGATACGGTTCTGGATGAAAGGATGGTCAAGGTAATCCGTGAAGACCACCAGCTGGGTCTCGTAATTGAACCTGTCGTTGATGGAGAACTTGGCGTTGGCCTTGACGGAAGCACCAAGCTGGAACAGGGCGGCGCTGTAGACGGGAACGGCCTCTACCGAACCGGGCCCCAGCGGCATACCGTACTGCTGGCGCAGTGCAGGCGCTGTGACTATGACGACGCTGGCGGTAAGGGGAGACACGGTGATGTCGAACCAGGGAACCGGCTTCCACTCCACACCGAGAGCCAGGTTGTTGTAGGCAGGGGAGAGGAAGGTGGACTTGACGCTGCCGGTCCTCCATTCTTCGAACTGCTGCTGCCATTCCTCCTTGGCATGCTGGATTTCTTCCTGCATATGTGGATCCATCTCTCCTTGTCTGTCCATTTGCTCCCACCACCTTTCGGGGTAGTTGTAATTGGCGTAAGTGTCGGTGAACTGGGAACGGAAGTCGTAGCTGGCGGTCCACTTGAGAGTCTTGTTGGGCATGCTGTATGCGAACTTGCTCTCGAAATAGATGCGGTCCTTGCTCTTCTGGAGCACGTACGACTTGTCCTCGGACCATATGAAGCCATACTCCAGCTGGAGACGGTTTTTCCAACTGATGCGGTCTTCCACGAAATGGAGCTTGGCGTCGAGCCCGGCGCTGAGGGTCACGTTGTTGAAACCGCCGGACGCCCAGTTGAACAGGGACGTCTGGTTGATGCCGATGTCGAACAGGGTGGAG
>CACZEU010000055.1 GCA_902780175.1 uncultured Bacteroidia bacterium | reverse complement strand
CACCTAATTCTGCCCAATCCCCGATTTTACGCACTCTTTTCAGGGATTCTGCCGTCATGGGTGTACTAATTATTATGAAATTCAAACTTCTCATACTTGCCTGCCTCGTCTGTGTCTCCGCTGCGGCCCAGACCTCCTTGGGCGATATGACGCTCGAAGAGAAGGCCCGCTGCGTGGTCGGTATAGAGCGGAGCGAATTCCCTCCCACCAACAAGGGCTTCTGCGCCAGGACGGCCCCTTTCCCAAAATATGGCATAAACAGCCTTGTCCTTGCGGACGGCTCTTCAGGCGTGCGTCTCAGCCGCCGCGAGCAGGACCGGGCAACGGCCTTCCCGTCCAATATGGCCCTGGCCTCATCGTGGGATACTGAATTGGTGCAGAAGGTTGGCGCTGCCGCCGGATATGAGGCAAGAGGATATGACATCAACGTTCTGCTCGCCCCCGGAATGAACATCATCCGCAATCCCCTCTGCGGGCGCAATTTCGAGTATTATTCTGAGGATCCTGTCATAACCGGCAAGATGGGTGCGGCATTCGTGGACGGAGTCCAGTCCAACGGCGTCGCTGTGTCAGTCAAGCATTTCACCTGCAACAACCAGGAGACCAACCGCGGCCACGTGAATACGGTGGTCGGAAAAAGGGCCCTCCGGGAACTATATCTGAAAGGATTTGAAATTTGCGTCCGGGAAGCATCACCCTGGACTTTGATGACGTCATACAACAGTCTTGACGGCGTTCCTGTCCAGGAGAGCTACTGGTTGATCAACGGTATCCTCCGTGGAGAATGGGGCTTCGACGGCCTGGTAATGACCGACTGGAGTTTTGTGCCTCATAATACAGTCGCCCAGATACACGCAGGGAATGACTTCCTCACTCCCGGCAGTGCCGACCAGGTACGCGATATAATCGACGGCGTGAACAAAGGTACCCTCGACATGGCCGACCTTGACCGCGCCTGCTCCAAGGTGATACAGCTTGGCACCAGGACCTGGCACGGCGGCAGTGCAAGCGCCCCGGACCTCACGCCGGGTGCGGAAATGTCTGCTCTCGCCGCTTGCGAGGGAGCAGTACTCCTGGAGAATAACGGTATGCTTCCGCTTGCAGGCGGCAAGGCCGCCCTGTTCGGCGTACGTTCCTATGACCTGGTGGCCGTCGGGTCCGGTTCGGCTTATGTGGTCAGTCCTCATGTTATCCAGATTAACGACGCTTTCCGCTCGGCCGGAATCAGCATCGATACTGAATTGGAAGATCTTTACCGCAAGTACGTGGCTTTTGCCTCTGCTGATATCGCATACAACGAGAAGGTCAAGGTTTCAATCGGCCTCCCGTTGCTGCCGGAGTTGGAATTGAGGCGCAGCCTGATCGACAAGGCCGCCGATAGGGACGACTATGCGGTCATAACCCTGGGCAGGACGGCCGAAGAGGGTATCGACCGGGGCCTCAAGGGAGATTATTATCTTACCGATATAGAAAAAACGTTGATTTCCAATATATGCGAGGCCTTTCACGCCCGGGGGAAGAAAGTGGCTGTGGTGCTGAACATCGCAGGCATAATCGAGACTGAGTCCTGGAAACATCTTCCGGACGCCATCCTGAATGTCTGGCTCCCCGGGCAGGAAGGCGGAGCGGCAGTATGCGACCTGCTTACCGGTGCGGCCAATCCGTCCGGCAGGCTTGCCGTTACTTTCCCCGCAGACTATTTCGACTGCCCGTCGGCCCTGGATTTCCCGTACGACAAGCCGGAGCAGGGCAGGAATTACGACCGCACGGAATACTCTGAGGGCATTTACGTTGGATACAGGTACTATTGTACGAAGGGAGTCAGGGTTTCTTATCCCTTCGGCTACGGACTGAGCTATACTTCCTTCGATTATTCTGCGCTCAAGGTGAGATCCACCTGCAAGGGTATAAGTGTCTCATTTACCGTAACCAACTCAGGGCCCGTTTCCGGCAGGGAAGCGGCCGGCGTTTACGTCTCCGCCCCTTCCGGCGGTCTGGACAAGCCTTCCGGGGAACTCAAGGCCTTCGCGAAGACCCGGCTCCTTGCCCCCGGAGAGAGCGAAACCGTGAGCGTGGAGATACCGGCTTCCTGGCTGGCTTCTTTCAACGAAGAGGCCGGCAAGTGGCAAGTCGCCCGTGGGCAATACGTTATCCACGTCGGCGCCAATGTGGAAAGTCCGAGGCTGTCTGCTAAAATCAAAAGAAAATGACGACGTTTACAGTATGAAGCTTGATAATGACATTTTAGAAAGGATGCGGGAAATCACCCTCGCCATAAAGGCGGGGAGTTCCGACGTGTTCAGGTCTGTGTATCGGGCAGAGTACAACAACCTGGTCTTTTTTGTAAACAGTTATACGAAGAACCGGCTCGACGCCGAAGACCTGGTGCAGGAAACTATGCTTGCCATGTGGGAGAACCGCGAGTCCCTCGACCCCGACCGCAACTTCCGCTCATACCTCTACACAATTGCCCGTAACAAGTCTCTCAATTACCTGAGGGACAACGCCAAACGTCTTAAGGACAGTTCTCTTGAGGAGTCCGAGAACTATATTTCCTCGCTGGCCCTCAGTTCTCCTTCCGTGGAAGAAGAAATCAACGCCCTCGAACTGCAGGAGTTCATCGAACGTATTTACCTGTCGCTTCCCGAGAAAGTGGTCAATACTTTCAGGATGAGCAGGCACGACGGACTCACCTACAGTGAAATCGCCGAGAAGCTCGGCATTACTACGAAAGTGGTCGAATACCACATCAGCATTACGCTGAAGGCGCTCCGGCTCAGGCTGGGGACCAGCAGCAAAAACTCTTATGCGGTTCATCCCGCCAAAAAGTAATGGACGAAAAATTACTACGAAGGTACATCATGGATAAAGCCTGCAAGTCGGAACGGCGGCAGGTGGTTGCCTGGATAAAGGAGAGTCCCGAGAATCTCGAAAAGTTCGCTGCCCTCCGGGCGCAATATGTCTTTTCCGGCCTCCCCAACAGCATCCTGCCGGAAAGGCGCCAGGTGATACGTCCCCTTGTCATGAATTTCGCGCTTGCAGCGCTTGTGCCCCTGCTGGTGCTGTCGGTCTGGCTTCTCGTATCAAGGAACCAGGTTTCTGCCCGTTATGCCGAAGCGTCACATCAGGTGGAGATTCTCAAACAGCAGTCGTCAGGCAGCGTAACTTATTATGCCAATCCCGGCACCAAGGGCCTCATCGTCCTCCCGGACAGCTCGATGGTGCGTCTCAACGGTGCATCTTCGCTCACGGTTCCGGCGCAATTCTCGGCTGATACCCGTGAGCTCTTCCTCTCCGGAGAAGGCTTTTTCGAAATCCAGCATCACGAGGACTGGCCCATGATCATCCATACATCCAGGGGCGTTGAGATCAAGGTCCTTGGAACCACCTTCGACCTTTCCGCTTACGATAATGACGAATCAGTCAAACTCACACTCATAGAGGGCAACGTCATAGTGAGGGAAGAAAAGACCGGCTCCGAGCACGTCGTGCGTCCGTTCCAGGAAATAAAGGTGGCGGCCCGTCAGGAGGATGCGGAGCCCGTTGCCGCCAAGCCGGAAATCAAGACCGTCAACGTGCAGCAGAATACCGCCTGGGTCAACGGGGAACTGGTTTTCGACAACACCCCGATGCCCGAGATAGTCAAGCAGCTCGAGCGCTGGTACGGAGTCCATGTCCATATCGTCGACCCCGACGTTCTGAATTACAGGCTGACCGCCACTTTCACCACGGAATCCATTACCCGGATCCTCGACCTCATCCGCTTCTCGTCGATGCTTGAGTACGACATCAACGGTACCGAGGTCTTCATCCGTAAGGAGCATCCCGGGGCCTGACGGCAAGCCTCAGTCGATCTTCAGACTATATGAGCCCGGACCATAGGTTTCAGGCTCTTCCTGTCCCGGGAGGGTGACCGATGCGGTGGCGCCTTCGGGGATGGTGAAATTCCAGGTGCAGACGTCTCCGTTGTATTTCCATGCGCTCTTGATGGTGCCGGCAGCGCTGTGATATACGGCGTCGATGCTGCCCAGGCGCCTGTCGGGAATGGGCTTCATCAAGATGTGCCGGAATCCGGGTTCTGCGGGGTCTGCGGCAATTCCGGCGGCGGTTTCCCAAATCCATTCGCAGACGCATCCGTAGGCGTAATGGTTGAAGCTGTTCATGCCCTTGGGACCCATTCCGTTCTCCAGGGTGTAGCTGTTCCAGCGTTCCCAGATGGTGGTGGCGCCGTTGTCGACGGAATAGAGCCAGCTGGGGTTTTTGCGCTGGAAGAGGAGGTCCCAGGCGATGTCGGCCATGCCGTTTTCGGTGAGCGTCTGCATAAGTATCGACGTGCCGAGGAAGCCCGTCTGCAGGCAGCCGTCGTGAGCGGCGAAGTTCTCGCGCAGGCGGCGGATCATCGCCTCCCGAGCTTCTCCTTCCACTACGCCGACCTTCAGCGCGAACAGGGCGGGGGTCTGCATGGTGTTGAGGATTTCGTTCCTGAAGGTGCCTTCCGGCGTGAGGAAGTTCTGCCTGATGTATTCCTTCGCTTCTGCGGCGGTGGCCTCGTATCCGGAGGCGTCGCGTCCGGTGGCGGCGGCCATGTCGCGCATCATTTCTGCATCTATCGCCCAGTAGCAGGCGCCGAGGTAATTCCAGTAGTCGATGGCCTCCGGCAGGGGATGGCGGACGCCGTTTGCATCCTTCTCCGTCTGGGCCCTGTGGCTGCAGCTCTCCAGGGGCTCGTAGCTGAGCCAGTCGGCCCACTGGTAGTCGCCGCACTCCTCGATGATGGCCTTGTGGTCGTAGCGCGTTTCGCTTACGTGGGCGAAGAAGCGGCTCATCGCTTCCCAGTTTTCGTCGATTATGGCATTGTCGCCGAACTGTTTCCATACGGTCCAGGGGACGATGATGTTGGCGTCTGACCATCCGAGGCGCATCATGTGTTCGGGACCTGACCCATATTGGCCGAGGGGCGCCACGCCCGGGAATCCGCCTGCGGGGCTCTGGCAGTCCCGCACGTCGCGCATCCATTTATGGAAGAACCTGTCGGTGTTGGCGAAGAAAGATCCGGTCTCGGCGAAGACCTGGGTGTCGGCCATCCATCCGAGGCGCTCGTTGCGCTGGGGGCAGTCGGTGGGGACGGAAAGATAGTTGGACCTCTGTCCCCATACGGTGTTGGAGATGAGCTTGTTGATGAGTTCGCTGCCGGTGGTGAGGGTGCCGGTTTCCATCTCCTTCGTTATGGACGTTACGGGGATGGACTTTATGCTGCGGAATTCGACGTCGGAAGTGGCGGTGATTGACAGGTACCGGTAGCCGAAGAAGGTGCATCCGGGGATATAAGAAACGTATCCTTTTTTATTCCCGAAGGTGTATTTCAGGAGGAAGTTGTTTTCGTGGGTGCGGAGATTTGTGCGGTGGACGCTGCCCTCGGGACCGTCCATCCCGCGGCTCACGGCGCCGTTGCCGTCGTTGAGGATTTCGCCGGGGAGGCAGGTGAGGACGGTGCCCTCGGCGGCTTTGAATTCGAAGCAGGGGACCGCGGCGGCATTCTGGCCGAAGTCTACCACCAGCGTCTCCCCCTCATGGAGAGTCATTTGCTCCTTGTATTCACGCAGTTTCACTACCGTGCCGAAGCAGTTTGCTGCGGTGTCGGTGACTTCTTTCCAGACGTATGCCTCGACAGGCTTGAGGGCAAGGTCGCGGCGGAGGACGATTTCGGCTCCGGCGGTGGGGAAGATCTGCCCGTTGAATTCGGTGTTCACTTCGGGAGCGGAAAGCTTTTCGGGGGTGTCGAAGCCTGCGGGGATGCGGGCGTCGTACTCCTCTCCGTCGAAGATTCCGGCGTGCGTGACGGGGCCGGCTATCCCTGCGGTCCAGTCGGAGACGCCGGTGCCTCTGAGGACCTTGGTGCCGTCGGCGAGGGTAAGCTCCAGGACGGCGCGGAATGCGCATTTCCTGCCGACCATTCCGTCATGGCCGCCGACCGTTATGATCTTGTCGGCCCACCAGCCGGGAGTGACCTGGGCGGAGAGGACGTTCTGCGCTCCGGATGCCTTGTTGAAGGCTTCGGTTATGTCGTAGGTGTATGAGATCTTTGTCTTGGCCGGGTGGGTGTAGCCGGGCTTGAGGAAGTCGTCGCCGACCGGTGTGCCGTTGAGGTACAGCTGATAGACTCCAAGGCCGGCGGTCATCCATTTCGCCTTTACAACCTTGCCGGGGTTTCCGACGGTGCTCATAAACCAGCTGGCGCCGTCCGCCGCCCTGTTGTTTTTGCCGGTGTGGACCGACCCCGTGACGACAGGCGCATCTGCTGCGGATATCCATTCCGAAGCGTCCCATGCTACGTCACCAAGCGCGTCGGTGCGAACGCCTGTGTAATCATTCTCCGGGTTGCACCCCGTGACCGCCAGCATCATTGCCAGGGCCGCTGCGAAATAAATACTTGCAAATCTCATATCGGAGGACTGTTTATTCCGCTAATTTAATGAATTATTTGATAATTGAATAAAAATTCCTATATTTGCAGGCTTTTTGGCCACGGTGGCCTCCAAGCACATTAACCTTATAAATACTTTTGCACGCAATGGCTGAATATTTAATGCCTGAGAAAAAGCAAGAGATTTTCGCGAAGTACGGGAAGTCCAATAAAGACACCGGCTCTCCTGAGAGTCAAGTTGCTCTATTTTCCTACCGTATCGCTCACCTTACCGAGCACGTCAAGAAGAACAAGAAGGACGTTGTAACGCGCCGCAGTCTTCTCCGCCTCGTCGGTAAGCGCCGTCAGGTTCTGGATTACCTCCAGAAAGTTGACATCGAGAGATACCGTAACATTATCAAGGAGCTCGGCCTCCGTCGATAATCACAATAGGAAAATCTATGGGGTGGCTCCCAACGGGGGAGCCATCCTTTTTTTGAAAAAAGACGTAAAGGAAAACAGTAATGAACATCATCAACAAGAAGATTGAACTCGCGGACGGCCGCGTGATTGAAATCGAAACCGGCAAACTTGCCAAGCAGGCCGACGGTTCCGCAGTTGTCAAAATGGGTGGCACCATGCTCCTCGCCACCGTGTGCGCTGCAAAAGAGGTAAAAGAGGGCACCGACTTCATGCCCCTCACCGTGGATTATCGTGAGAAGTATTACGCCGCAGGGCGTTTCCCCGGCGGTTTTCTCAAAAGAGAGAGCAAACCCTCGGATTACGAGGTCCTCATAGCCCGTCTCATCGACAGGCCCATCCGTCCCCTCTGGCCGGATGATTTCCACCTGGAGGTCTTCATCCAGGTATCGCTCATCAGTGCGGAAAAGGACATCCAGCCCGACGCCCTCGCCGGCCTGGCAGCCTCTGCCGCCCTCGCCACCAGCGACCTTCCTTTCGGAGGCCCCGTAGGTGAGGTCCGCGTGGCCCGCATCGACGGCAAATTCGTCATCAACCCCGGTTTCGCAGACACCGAGCGCGCCGACATCGAGCTCATGGTCGCCGCCACCGAGGAGAACATCATGATGGTCGAAGGCGAAATGAAGGAGGTCAGCGAGCACGATATGCTCGAGGCCATCAAGTTCGCCCACGAAGAGATCAAGAAGCACTGCCGCGTTCAGAAGGAAATCATGGCCGAGCTCGGCACCGACAAGGTCAAGCGCGACTATCCTCACGACGAGGAGGACGAGGCCCTGCGCGCCGCCGTCCACGAATTCTGCTATCCCAAGTGCTACGCCCTCGCCAAGAGCGCCAAGCCCAAGCATGAGAGGGAAGACGGCTTCACCGCCATCAAGGACGAATTCATCGCCACCATTCCCGAGCCCCATACCGATGAGGAGAAGGAAGCCTACGCACTCAAGATGGCCCAGATCGAGCGTTACTACCACGCCGAGGAGAAAGAGGCCATGCGCAATATGATCCTCGACGAAGGCATCCGCCTCGACGGCCGCGCCTGCAATCAGGTCCGTCCCATCTGGTGCGAGGTCGATTATCTGCCCTGCGCCCACGGCAGCGCCATCTTCACCCGCGGCGAGACCCAGTCCCTCGCGACCGTCACCCTCGGTACCAAGATGGATATGAAAGAAATGGACGAGGTCCTCATCCAGGGCGACCAGCAGTTTGTCCTGCACTACAATTTCCCTCCTTTCGCCACCGGCGAAGCCAAGCCTCAGAGGGGTGTCGGCCGCAGGGAAATCGGCCACGGCAACCTCGCCATGCGCGCCCTCAAGCCCGTCATCCCCGTCGCTCCCGAGAATCCCTACGCCGTACGCGTAGTCTCCGATATCCTCGAGTCCAACGGTTCTTCTTCCATGGCTTCCGTCTGCGGCGGCTGCCTCGCCCTCATGGACGCCGGCGTCAAGATCACCAAGCCCGTCGCAGGTGTTGCAATGGGACTCATTACCGATGAGGTCCATCCCAACGACCGCTACGCCATCCTCACCGACATCCTCGGTGACGAAGACCACCTCGGCGACATGGACTTCAAGGTTACCGGTACCGCCGACGGTATCACCGCCACCCAGATGGACATCAAGGTCGACGGCCTGAGCTACGAGGTGCTTGAAAAAGCGCTCGCACAGGCACGCGAGGGCCGTATGCATATCATGGGCGAGATGATGAAGACCATCAGCGAGCCGCGCGAGGACTACAAGCCCTTCGTTCCCCGCATCGAGCAGATCCGCATTCCCGCCGAGTTCATCGGTGCCGTCATCGGCAAGGGAGGCGAGACCATCCAGAAGATACAGAAAGAGACCGGTACCACCATCTCCATCGACGAGGTCCCCATCCCCGGCACCAACCTTACGGAAGGTGTGGTCGATGTCGCCTCCGCCGACAAGGATGCCATGCAGAAGGCCCTCGACTGGATCAAGGGTATCTGCGCAGTCCCCGAGGCCGGCAAAGTCTATCATGGCAAGGTGGTCAGCATCCTCGACTTCGGTGCATTCATCGAGATCCTTCCAGGCAAGGAAGGCCTCCTGCACGTCAGCGAGATTGCATGGTCCAAGACCGACAAGGTCGAGGACGTCCTTGCAGTCGGCGACGAGGTCGATGTGAAGCTCCTCGAGTACGATGCCAAGAGCGGCAAGATGCGCCTCTCAATGCGCGCCCTCACCGAGAAGCCCGAAGGTTATGTTGAGCCTAAGGGCGGCCGCGGTGGCAATGGCGGCGAGCGCGGACCGCGCCGCGAAGGTGGCGAGCGCCGCGAGGGCGGCAAGGGTCCCCGCCGTGAGGGTGACCGCCGTGAAGGCGGCGAACGCCGTGGCGACCGTCGCGAAGGCGCCCCCCGCCGTGACGGCGACCATCGCGGTCCCCGCCGCGACCGTCCGGCCCCGGCTCCCGCACCCACCATCGACGATTACCGCGAGCCCGTCGACGAGCTCTACTAGCGGTTCCTCATAACGATCAAGCGGCCCGACAGTCATTCTGCCGGGCCGCTTTGTTCAGCCTAACAGGGCCAGTGCCTGCTCGACGGTGATGGCTTGGGAGATGTCGAAGCCGCCGTTGCGGGTGCGGCGGAGGGAACCGAGGAAGGCGCCGGTGCCGAGGGCCTCTCCGAGGTCGCGGGCCAGGGCGCGGATGTAGGTTCCTTTGGAGCAGTCGACCTTGATCAGGGCGTGCCTGAGGGGCACTCCGCTGACGTCAGCCACGTTGATGCGGCCGTTGCCGGGCCCTGCGACTACAGGCTCCGGAGCGTCGGGGAAGCCTTCTTCCATAGACATCAGCTCGAGCCCGTAGATATTGATGACGGACGACTGGAGGATGTCTCCCGGGTCGAACGACTCGCCGCGGGCCTGGGCCTCCCGGAGCAGGCGCCGGGCTGTTTCGTACGCGCGGACTCCGTCAACAGATTTGGCGCTGAACAGGGGAGCGACCTGCCTCTGCTCGCCGACGAACGACGGCAGGACGGCCTCAAGCCGCTCGCGCGTCACGCCGTCGAGTCCGCAGATGCGGTCGACCGGTTTCTCCAGGTCGTACGAAGGGGTTACTGCGCCGAAGCATACTCCGGCCAGATACTGTTTGGCCGATGCCTGGAGCTCCTCTGCCCTGCGTGTGGCGGGCCCGATGCAGACAAGCAGGATGCCGGTGGCCAGCGGATCGAGCGTGCCGGCGTGCCCCACCTTCAGGTTCTTCTTGCCGAAGTGCCTGCAGGCGGCGATCTTTATTTTGCGGACGAGGTCTGCGCTGGTCCAGCGGTACGGCTTGTCAACCGGCAGCACTATGCCGTCGGGATAGTCGGAAATGTCCTTTGAGAAGGGGGACATCAGAGAGGGATCTTGTCGATCCTGCGCTGATGGCGGCCGCCGGCGAAATCTGTCTGGAGCCACTCGCGGACCATCGATACCACCATCCTGTACGATGCGAACCTTGCGGGAACGACCAGTACGTTGGCGGCGTTGTGCTCGGCTACGAGATGGGCGACGGCCGTGTTCCAGGCAAGCCCTGCGCGTACGCCCTGATGCTTGTTGAGGGTCATGGCCATGCCGTTGCCGGTGCCGCAGATGGCGATGCCGAGTTCGACCTCGCCCCTTTCGACCGCGTATGCGAGGGGATGTGCGAAGTCGCTGTAGTCGCAGGATTCAGTGCTGTCGGTGCCGAAGTTGACGACCTCGTGGCCTTTGCCCTTGAGGTACTTCGTGAGTTTCTGTTTGTACTCCACTCCGGCGTGGTCGTTGCAGATGCCTATTTTCATAATTCTTCCTTGATGTTATAGTGGTTGCGCTCGACGGAGGAGCGGGCGATCATCTCCCCGAGCAGGCCGGCGAGGAACAGGACGGTGCCGAGAACTACGGCCAGCAGCGCCAGGTAGAAGAGGGGCTGGTCCGTTACGGCGCGGAACTTTATGCCCTGTGCCTGATGGACGAGCTTGGCTGCGATGATCCAGACGGTCATGACGAATCCGATGAGGAACATCACGAGGCCGGTGGTGCCGAAGAAGTGCATGGGCTTCTTGCCGAAGGTGGAGAGGAACCAGAGGCTCTGGAGGTCGAGGAAACCGTTCACGAAACGGTTGAGACCGAATTTGCTCTTGCCGTACTTGCGTTTCTCATGGTGGACGGCCTTCTCGCCGATCCTGCCGAATCCGGCGTTCTTGGCTAGGTAGGGGATGTAGCGGTGCATCTCCCCGTAAACCTCGATGTTCTTCACTACCTCGTTCCTGTAGGCCTTGAGCCCGCAGTTCATATCATGAAGCCTGATGCCGGTTATGCGGCGGGCGGTGGCGTTGTACAGCTTGGACGGCAGATTTTTGGTGAGGGCGTTGTCTTTGCGGTGCTTTTTCCAGCCGCTTACGAGGTCGTAGCCTTCTTCAAGTATCATGCGGCGCATTTCCGGTACTTCCTCGGGGGCGTCCTGGAGGTCGGCGTCCATCGTGACTACAATGTCGCCCTGCGCCCTGGCGAAGCCGCAGTAGAGGGCCGCGGATTTGCCGTAGTTGCGGCGGAAGCGGATGCCGTGAACGTTGGGGTCGGACTTGGAAAGCTTACAGATGCAGTCCCAGGAGTCGTCGGTGCTGCCGTCATCGATGAAAAGGATTTCGTATGACAGGCCCTCGGATGCGGCAACTGCGACTATGCGCTGGTGCAGTTCCGGAAGGGATTCGCTCTCGTTGAGGAGTGGTATGACGAAGGAAATGTCCATTTTACTCGGGCTGGCTGAATGGATTGCGCGGAGGGATATTGCGGCTGAAAATGGCCGACAGGACCGTTCCGAACAGGGTGCAGTAGATGAGGTTGGCGAAGAACGTCATGCCTGGAAGCTTGGGAGCGAGCTCGTCGAAGGATTCCAGCTGGTCGGAGGTGAAGATGCCTGAGTAGGCTTCGCGGGCAAGGTCTATTGAATCCTTGAACATGTCGGGCTGGATGAGGGTGACCCAGGCCAGATAGAATGCCGAATACAGCACCGCGGACAGCACTGCCATGGCCATGCCGTAGCGGAAAGTGTCGCCGTTGGTCACGCCCTCGTGAGCGCATGCGAACTTCTGCATGAACACCTTGAACAGGCGGATGCAGAGGATGAACTTGAATATCCACAGCAGTATGCCGGAGACGTTGACCAGCACACCCACGGCGGCACCGCCCTGCAGCTTGCCCAGAAGGATGTTGATGACTGTATAGACTATGCTGATGCCTCCGAGTACCAGACCGGTGCGGAGGGCGTCGTTCCAGATGACTTTTCTTTCCATACGGCAAATATATAAAAAAAGGACCGACCCTCAAAGGGCCGGCCTTGTATTTTTACTGCTCCTCAAGGAGACGCAGGTGCTGGACGTAAATCGCTTTCTGCTTTGCGATACGCTTCTTGACGGAAGGCTTCTCGAAATTCTTGCGGGAGCGCATCTCGCGGACTGCACCCGTCTTCTCGAACTTGCGCTTGAACTTTTTAAGGGCGCGCTCGATATTTTCGCCTTCTTTAACCTGTACGATGATCATTCCTTTATCACCCCCTTTTTCATTTTTGGACCGCAAAGATACAACTCTTTTGCATAAATACAAAATTATTTTTAATACCGAAACCTTACTCGCGAACGGTTTCGGCGCCGTTTCGGCCCTCCTCGTGCCGCGAAGACAACGTCAGCACTCCCACGTCGTCTTCGCGGACGGTTTTGCCTCCGTTTCGTCCCTCCTGATGCCGCGAAGACAACGTCAGCACCCCCAC
>CACZEU010000054.1 GCA_902780175.1 uncultured Bacteroidia bacterium | reverse complement strand
AAAAAAGCCAATGCGTTATCGACCTGAAAATGAAACACTTACAATAAACCGAATCCTACATGCGCAAAAATAAAGTTGGATTTTAACTGGAAAGGACGATGTGGGGATGCTCACGTTGTCTTCGCGGCAGCGAAAAGGGCAAAACGGCGCCCAATCCGTTCGCGAGGACGATGTGGGGGTGCTCACGTTGTCTTCGCGGAAAGGAGGCAGGAATGAAGGCGGTAAGCAGCGGGAGGCGGAGTGCCCCTCGGAAGGCATTGGCCCTTACGAACTGACTTTCGAGGGGCACTCCGCCGGGAGCGCGTTGAACGCGAGGACGATCTGGTGCAGGGGCACTCCGCCGGGAGCGCGTTAATCACGAGGTACTGAAAAGTGACTCAGCGAGGGCGAAATACAGCATTTCAAGCCCCAAAGTGGCAATTGTTGAAAAAATGTGGAAAAAATTGTAAGAAAATGGAACAAAGTGGAAAATTTCTTTATATCTTTGCAATTGCGTATAAGAATTATTATGGTCACATTCATCGGCACATACACCGCAAAGGTGGACGACAAGGGCAGGCTGGTACTGCCTGCAGCCGTCCGGCGGAGTATGCCGGTGGGTGGAGATATGAGGTTTGTAATCAAGAAAGGCATCTTCGACACCTGCCTGGAAATGTCCACGTACGAAGCGTGGTATGCAGAGGCTGAAGATACCAAGGCCAAGCTCGACTTCTTCAACGAAGAACACGTACAGTTCTGGAGAGAATACATGCGTGGGATAGAAGTCGTCGAGCCAGACGCCAAGCTGGGTCGTATCTCCATACCCCGTAATCTTCTTGACGCTATCGGTGTAACCAAGGAAGTGGTCTTCTCAGGCATTGGAAGCAAGATGGAAGTGTGGGCGAAGGAATCTTACGAGCATTCCGGCATCACAAACGAAAAGTACGTCTCCATTGCCAGAAGCCTCTCCCGCCAATAGGTGGAGGGTCTGGAAGTGAGCGAATACCACAATCCCGTACTCCTGCAGCAAAGCGTCGACGCCCTGGTCACCCGGGCCTCGGGCGCCTATGCCGACGCCACCTTCGGCGGAGGCGGCCACAGCCGCGAAATACTCTCCCGTCTGGACGGGAACGGCCGCCTGCTCGCCTTCGACCGCGACGCCGACGCCGCGGCGAACGTCCCGCAGGACTCCCGGTTCACCCTTATCCACAACAATTTCAGATTTATACATAACTATGCTCTAATCGAGGCCCCCGAAGGTCTGGACGGCATCCTTGCCGACCTCGGAGTAAGCTCGCACCAGTTCGACACTGCGGAGCGCGGCTTCTCTTTCCGATTCGACGGTCCCCTCGATATGCGAATGAATGTGCAGGGCGCCAAAACCGCTGCTGACATTGTCAATTCTTATACGCAAGAAGAATTGGAAAGGATCCTTAAAATCTACGGTGAGGTCGATAACGCCCGCAAGCTCGCGCAGCTCATCGTAGCCGCACGGGCGAAGGCTCCTATCCACTCCACCGGCGACCTCGGCAACGCCGTGGCGGGAGCCCTGCCTTCTTTCGCTGAGCATAAATACCTGGCCAAGGTCTATCAGGCCCTGCGCATAGAGGTCAACGACGAAATGCGCTCCCTGGAGAAATTCCTCGACGGGGCGGCCAAGTCGCTCCGAAAGGGCGGCAGGCTCGTCGTCATCACCTATCACTCCCTGGAAGACCGCATGGTCAAGAACTACATCCGCAGCGGCCGCACCGACGGCGAGGAGCAGAAAGACGTCTATGGACGCTCTTCCGCCCCCCTGAAGCCCGTCGGCCGCAAGCCCGTCCTGCCGGAAGAGACGGAAATAAGCAACAACACCCGCGCCCGCAGTGCCAAACTGCGCGTGGCAGAGAAGATATAATGGACAAAACGTGGAAAATACAGGACCTCGGACGAGGACTGCGCAACAGCCTGGTAGCAATGCTGCACGGCGAGTTCCTCCTGCGCCTCAACGTCGGGCGCTACTTCGTCCACATCGTCTATGTATTCTTCCTCTTCGCCATGGTCATCTGGATCTCGCTGATGATAGAGAACACGATGAACAAAGTGGAGAATAACAAGTCCGTGCTCCAGGAACTGGAAATAGTACACTCGCAGAAGGTATTCGACCTGGTGAGCCTGAGCAAGCGCTCGTCGGTGCGGGACCTGCTGGAACAGAAGGGCTCCAAACTGACGGAACCCACCCAGCCTGCAACCTTATTGATAAAGTAAGATGGAAGCGAACAACGGAACCAAAAAGACACGCGACCGTATAGGAGTGATCCTGTACGTGCTTTACGTCGTGCTGCTGCTCGCATCCGTGGTGCTCTTCCTCAAGATTGCGGGCATACAGCTGTTCTTCAAGCCCAACCCCAAGATTGCCACCGCCCTCACCCCCAGCAGCCGCGCGCGCACGCTGGAGCCCATTCGCGGCAACATCATAGACTGCAACGGCCGCATCCTCGCCATGTCCTGCCCCACCTACCAGATAGCGATGGACTGCACCGTAAGGCGCGAGGAGTTCGCCGCCGACACCAAGAAGGGCGAACAGCGCGAGAAGGCATGGCAGGAGAAAGCGCTTGCGCTCAGCAGGGAGCTGCCCAAGGTATTCCCCGACAAGACTGCCGACCAGTATTACAAACTGATCATGGACGGCCGCAGGAACGGCAAGAAGTACGTCCGCCTGGGCAAGCCGGTGGACCGCAACGTCTATAACCGCGTCAAGGAATTCCCCCTCTTCAACGAGGGCCGCAACCAGGGCGGATTCATCGCCGAGCAGAAGAACATCCGCATATATCCGTACGGCAAACTCGCACGCCGCACGATAGGATTCGTACGCGACAACAGTTCCGCCGTAGGCAACACCCACGTCGGCCTGGAGGGCAAGTTCGATTACGTACTCCACGGCAAGGAAGGCAAGGAGTGGCTCAAGGTCACCGACGCCGGACGCGTACAGGACAACGACAGCACGCGTACGCGCGCCGAGGACGGCAAGGACATCCGCACCACCATCAACATCGACTACCAGGACATCGCTTACCGTGCCCTGTACGGCGAGATTGCCGAAGAGACCGACCTCGAAGGCGCCTGCCTCGTACTGATGGAATCCGCCACCGGCGCCATCAGGGCTATGGTCAACCTCTACCGCGACGGCGAGGCCGCAGATTTCGAGGAGGTCAGCAACCTGGCGATCGGCAGGGCCATCGAACCCGGTTCCGTATTCAAGACCGTCACCCTCATGCAGGTGCTTTCCGACGGCCACATCAAGAGCCTGGAAGACCTCATTCCCACCAATCACGGCAACATCAAGGGCGTACGGATCGCCCAGGACTCCCACATCCTCGACCACGAGAGGCTGCACGGCACGAACAGCATCTCCGTCATAGACGGATTCAAGATATCCTCCAACTACGTTTTCGGCACGCTTGCGGTTTCCAACTACAGCAAGAAGCCCATGCGTTTCATCGAGAACATCCACAGCTACAAGCTGGCGGAGGCCTTCGACTTCGACCTCGCAGGCCTCGCCACTCCCACCATTCCTTCACCGAAGGACAAGAACCGCTACTGGAGCCTCACCGACCTGGCCGTCATGGGCTACGGATACGGCACCCGCGAGACCCCGCTGCACATCCTTACCTTCTACAATGCCATCGCCAACAAGGGCCGCATGATGAAGCCCTACCTGGTCGAAGACATCGAGAAGGACGGCAACGTGAAGAATATGCGCGGTCCGGCACTCATGTCCACCATCTGCAGCAAGGCAGTGGCCGACACCATCACGCGCGCACTCAAGGCGGTTACCGAAGAAGGTACCGCCCGCAGGCTCAAGGATGCCAAGTGCCCCGTCGCCGGCAAGACCGGAACATCTTTCGGAACCTACTCCGGAGGCGGCTACAAAGACGAATACGGCAGGCACAAGTACCAGGGCACCTTCGTGGGCTTCTTCCCCGCCGACGACCCTCACTACAGCGTCATCTGCACCGTATTCAGCAAGCCTACGTCCAAGCAGTTCCAGGGCGGCGGCATACCTGCGAGAGCAATCAAGAGCCTGGTCAACGGGCTTTACAGCATAGACCCTTGTTTCCAACCAAAACTTACCGCAAGCAAATGAGACTGTCCGACATCATAAAGAACTGCGGAGTCATTTCGCTGACAGGCAGCGCCGACATGCAGATCGGAGCCGTATGCAACGACTCCCGCCGCGTCGTGCCGGGAAGCCTCTTCGTCGCGGTCAACGGCTGCGGAAACGACGGGCGCGCCTACATCGACAAGGCCATAGAACTCGGAGCCTCTGCGGTGATGTATGAAGACGACGGCCGGGTGTTGCCTACAAGCGTCTGCAGCATCACCGTAAAGGACTCACGAAAGGCCATCGCATACGCGGCGGACGCATTCTACGGGCATCCGAGCGGCTCGCTCAAACTGGTCGGCATAACCGGCACCAACGGAAAGACGACCACCGTCACCCTGCTTTACCGGCTATTCCGGTCGATGGGATACGAATGCGGACTGCTTTCCACCATCGCCAACTACGTGGGCGGCGAAAGGCTCGAGACCGCCAATACCACCTCCGACCCCCTCACCACCAACAGCCTTCTCGCACAGATGGTGGAGAAGGGATGCCAGTACTGCTTCATGGAGGTCAGTTCCATCGGAGTGGAGCAGGAAAGGGTGACCGGCCTGGAATTCGCCGTCGGCATCTTCTCCAACCTCACCCACGACCATCTGGACTACCACGGCACCTTTGCGGAGTACCTGCGCTGCAAGAAGCGCTTCTTCGACGAGCTGCCCGCCGGCGCCACCGCCATCACCAACATCGACGACAAGCACGGCGAGGTGATGCTCCAGAACACCGCCGCCCGCAAGGTGACGTACTCCTGCAGGCGTATGGCCGACCACAGCTGCCGCATCCTCGAGAAGAGCTTCGAAGGAATGCTGCTGAAGATCGACGGCACCGAGGTCTGGACAAGGCTGGTGGGAGAGCACAACGCATATAACCTGATGGCAATATACTGCGCCGCACTTGCACTGGGCGCACCCGCGGACGAGGTCCTCGTGGCACTTTCCGCGCTGGAATCCGCCCCGGGACGCCTGGAGACCATCCATGGCCCCGGCGACGTTGTTGCCGTTATCGATTACGCCCACACGCCCGACGCCCTGGAGAACGTCCTCCGCACGCTCCGCGAAGTCGCCCCGTCCAGGACGCTCGTATGCCTCTTCGGCTGCGGCGGCGACCGCGACAGGACCAAGCGCCCCGAGATGGCCCAGGTGGCCCAGAAGTGGGCCGACCGCATCATCGTAACCTCGGACAATTCGCGCACGGAACGCACAGAGGACATCATGGAAGACATACGCGGCGGACTGGACCGCAGCGGACTCGGCAAAGCCATTTTCATCGCCGACCGCAAGGAGGCCATCCGTACGGCGCTCATGTTCTCCCCTGCCGGGAGCACCGTCCTGCTGGCCGGGAAAGGCCACGAGACGTACCAGATCATCGGCACGCAGAAGACACATTTTGACGAAAAAGAAATAGTAACAGATATTTTCAGGCAATGCTCTACCACCTTGTAGATTGGCTCGAAAGCCTCGGCGTCCACATTCCCGGCATGGGACTGGTCCATTACCTTTCATTCAGGGCAATGGCGGCAGCCGTCATCAGCATGCTCATTGCCTTCATCGCCGGAGGCAAGATAATCCGCTGGCTGCAGAAGCACCAGATCGGAGAGACCATCCGCGACCTCGGACTCGAGGGCCAGATGCAGAAGAAAGGCACCCCCACCATGGGCGGCCTCATCATCATGATTTCCCTGCTGGGCTCCGCCCTGCTGGTCTGCCGGCTCGACAGCATCTACACCATCCTGCTGCTCATCACCACCGTCTGGTGCGGCGGCATCGGCTTCCTGGACGACTACATCAAGGTTTTCAAGCACAACAAGGAAGGCCTCAGCGAAAAGGGCAAACTGATACTGCAGTTCGCACTCGGCCTGCTGGTGGCACTGATTGTCTGCATCAGCCCCGACATCCCCACCGACAAACTCGTCACCACGATTCCCTTCGTGAAGGCCCACGAGTTCGACTACAGCTGGCTTTCCCCCTTCAAGGGACAGCTCGGAGTCTATTGTTCCTGGGGCATATATATGATAATGATCATCCTCGTCACGCTCGCATGCTCCAACGGCACCAACCTTACCGACGGTATGGACGGCCTTGCCACCGGAACCTCGGCGATCGTAGGCGTAACTATAGGTGTGATGGCATGGCTCAGCGGCGACGTCATCGACGCCAATTACCTCAACATCATGTACATACCGGGCTCGGGCGAGGTAGCCATCTTCATGGCGGCGTTCGTAGGCGCGCTCATCGGATTCCTTTGGTACAACACCTTCCCGGCGCAGGTATTCATGGGCGACTCCGGCAGCCTCACCATCGGAGGCATCATCGGCGTGAGCGCCATCCTCATCCGCAAGGAGCTCATCCTCCCGCTGCTCTGCGGCATCTTCGTGGCGGAGAGCCTGTCGGTGATAATCCAGAGGACCTGGTTCAAGCACACCAAACGCAAATACGGAGAAGGACGCAGGGTGTTCCTGATGGCGCCGCTGCATCATCATTACCAGAAAAAAGGCATACCTGAACCCCGCATCGTAACCCGGTTCTGGATAATAGGAATAATACTGGCGGTATCCACACTCGCCATACTCAAGATAAGATAGAAAGATGTCCAAGATAGTTGTATTGGGTGGAGCCGAAAGCGGCGTAGGAGCCGCAGTGCTCGCAAAAGTGAAGGGATTCGACGTATTCCTGTCCGACAACGGGCAGATAAAGGAGGAGTACGCCAAGACCCTGCGCGAATGGGATATTCCCTTCGAGCAGGGAGGACATACGCGCGAGCGCCTGCTCGACGCAGACGAGGTCATAAAGAGCCCCGGAATCCCCTCGACGGCACCCCTGGTGCGCGAATTCGCCGCAAAGGGCACCCACATCGTCTCCGAGATTGAATTCGCTTCCCGCTACGACAGCGCGAAGAAGATCTGCATAACCGGTTCCAACGGCAAGACCACCACCACGTCGCTGATACATTACCTGCTCAAGGAGGCCGGCCTCAACGTAGGTCTCGGCGGCAACATAGGCAAGAGTTACGCCCTGCAGGTGGCAACCGAGAAGCACGACTACTACGTACTGGAAATCAGCAGCTTCCAGCTCGACGACACCTACGAGTTCCGCCCCGACATAGCGATCATCACCAACATCACCCCGGACCATCTTGACCGCTACGACCACAACATGGAGAACTACGTGCGGGCCAAGTTCAAGATCACCCGCAACCTCCGTCCCGAGGACTGCTTCATCTTCGACTCCGACGATGCAATCACCGTGGAGCACCTCAGCAAGATAGTCCTCCACTGCAAGATGCTCCCCTTCTCCCAGGAGAAGAAGGTCGAGCAGGGCGCTTACCTGGACGGCAGCCGCATCGTGGTCCGCTACGAGCAGAGCGAAAGCGAAATCTACCTCCGCGAGCTGGCTCTCGGCGGCAGGCACAACATATACAACTCGATGGCCGCGGCGATAGCCGCCAAGGTCACCGGCATCGAGGACTCCACCATACGCGAGGCCCTCGGCAGCTTCGCACCCATAGAGCACAGGCTCGAACCGGTGCTGAGCGTACGCGACGTACTGTACATCAACGACTCCAAGGCCACCAACGTGGACTCCGCCTGGTACGCGCTCGAGTGCCAGACCAGGCCGGTAGTATGGATTGTAGGCGGCACCGACAAGGGCAACGACTACAGCACCCTCAACGACCTGGTGCGCGAAAAGGTGAAAGCCATCGTGTGCCTGGGAGTGGATAACAGGAAGATACACGAGGCATTTGCCCCGATAATAGGAGAAGAGATGATTGCCGACACCGACAGCGCCGAAGAGGCGGTGAAGGTATCGAGCATGATAGCGAAACCCGGCGACGTGGTACTCCTGAGCCCCTGCTGCGCCAGTTTCGACCTCTTCCAGAATTACGAAGACCGCGGACGCAAGTTCAAGATGGCGGTCCGCAAACTGTAAGGCAATGGCAAAGGGAAAACGCACAACGGCCTGGAATTTCTTCGAGCAGATCGAAGGCGACAAGGTGGTCTGGATCATCGCACTGATGTTGATCCTGATCAGCATCGTGTGCATTTTCTCATCCACCTCACGCCTGCTCGAAGGCGGTCAGACGCGCGTGGACATCGTACGCCACCAGCTGCTGATAGTCGCCGCCGGCCTTGCGCTCATCATAGTCTGCTACAACATAAAGAGCCTGGGATTCTTCCGGTGGATGTCCAAGTGGGGCTTCCTGCTGAGCTTCGCGCTGCTCGCACTGCTGCTTGCAAAGGTGGACCTGCCGTTCCTCAAGTCCATTGAAATCAACGGCGCAAGGCGCATCCTGCGCATCCCAGGCCTGCAAATCCACGTTTTCGAGATAGTGAAGGTCGCGATGGTGCTGTACCTTTCCTGGGCGCTGGACGCCTTCAAGAAGGGCGAGCTGAAGGGACCGAAGAAGGATATCTGGAAGAAGATACTCTATATCTACCTGCCGTTCATCATCACCCTGCTGATGATCATTCCGGGCAGCAACTCGTCGGCGGTTTTCATCGGTGGCATAATGTTCCTGGTGATTCTGCTGGGCGGAGGGAACCTGCGCGACCTGGCAATACTTGCAGCCGCGGCGGTCATAGCCATAGCAACCTGCTGGGGCATCTACGAACTCAGCGGCAAGAAGGTCCTGGGGCGCATAGGCACGGCAGTGAGCCGTCTGTCCGAGCACGACAACTGGGAGCAGCAGGTAATTGACGCCCGCGTGGGTTCGGACGAATACTACAAGGCCCTGGACAAGATACGCCAGCCCTACAGCGCCAAGATAGCCATAAAGGAAGGCGGCATACTCGGCAAGGGTCCCGGACAGAGCACCCAGCGCTACGTCGTCCCCGATATGTCGGAGGACTACATGTACAGCTTCATCATAGAGGAATATGGCCTCTGGGGCGCCCTGATAGTGATTTTCCTGTACGTCTCGCTGATGGCGAGAGGCTCGATAATAGTGCGCAACTGCGGCAAGGACCAGTACGCCAAGCTCACCGTGGCGGGTCTGTGCCTGCTCATCACCGGCCAGGCATTCCTGCACATGTTCGTCAACGCCGACATCGGCCCCATGACCGGACAGACACTGCCTCTCATCAGCCATGGCAACAGCGCATTCCTGTGCTTCAGCCTGGCATTCGGCATCATCCTGTCATTCAGCCGCATAGCGCAGAGGCGCATAGAGAAGGAACAGCGCTACGCCGAGCCGCTGATGGAGCTTAAGGAAAACGTCCAGGCGGGTCTTGAGGACCTCGAACAATTCGAGACCGACGGCGTACCGCAGGACATCCCGGAAGAAGAAGATGAAGTTCAACTCGCAGAAGAAATGAACGATTATGGAATATAAGGCACTGAGGGTCATCATAAGCGGAGGAGGCACGGGAGGCCACATTTTCCCGGCCGTATCGATCGCGCGCAAGCTCGTGGAGGTCAACCCTTCCACGGAGATACTCTTCGTGGGCGCGGAAGGCAAGATGGAGATGGAGAAGGTCCCCCGCGAGGGCTTCCGCATCGTCGGACTGCCCATCACGGGCCTGCAGAGGCAGTTCACCGTGCGCAACATAATCAACGACCTGGGAGTCCCCTTCCGTTTTGCCGGCAGCATCCTGCGCGCCCGCAAGATCATCAGCGACTTCAAGCCGGACATCGCCGTGGGAGTAGGCGGTTACGCCAGCGCTCCCCTGCTCATGGCGGCGACCAGGATGAAGGTTCCTTCCCTCATCCAGGAGCAGAACGGATTCGCCGGACTGACCAACAAGATGCTCGGAAACAGGGTCCGGAAGATCTGCGTCGCCTACGAAGGCATGGAACGCTTCTTCCCCGCCGACAAGATAGTCATGAGCGGCAACCCCATCAGGCCGGAAATCCACCCCTACGGCGAGGCGGAGCGCGCAGAGGGCATTGAATTCTACGGATTCACCCCCGGCAGGAAGCACATGCTCATCGTCGGCGGAAGCCTCGGCAGCGGCACCCTCAACAACGCCATGAAGGCCTGGATCGAGGCCGGCTGCCCCGGAGGAGAGAATACCGAGATCCTCTGGCAGTGCGGCAAGTACTACAAGAACGGCATCGACGCGTTCATGGCAGGACGTGAGCTGCCGTCGGTGAAATACAGCGACTTCATCTCCCGTATGGACCTGGCCTACGCCATGGCCGACGTGGTGGTGAGCCGCAGCGGCGCGTCCAGCGTATCGGAAATATGCGCCGCACACAAGGCTGCGGTGTTCGTGCCCTCCCCCAACGTGGCGGAGGACCATCAGACGCACAACGCGATGGCGCTCGTACGCAAGGATGCGGCGATGCTGGTAAAAGATTCCGAAGCGGTGGAGAAACTCCTCCCGACCGCCCTGGAGCTTGCAGCGGACAGTGAAAAGACGGCCATGCTGGGCCGGAACGCCGGAAACATGGCGCTCCCCGACGCAGCAATGACCATAGTTGAAGAAATATACAGGATACTGGGATGAAAGACGACAGGACTAAACAGGTTTACCTCATAGGCATAGGCGGCATAGGAATGAGCGCCCTTGCCAGGTGGTTCAAATTCCGCGGCCTTTCCGTAAGCGGCTACGACCGCACGCCGTCCGAACTCACGCAGAAGCTCGAGTCCGAAGGCATACCCGTACATTACGAGGACACCCCCGGCGCCATTCCCGCCGACATCGAGTCCACCCTCGTCATCTACACGCCGGCAGTCCCGGAAGACCTGCACGAAATGCAGTACGTGCGCGAGCACGGCTACAGGCTCCTCAAGCGTTCCCGCGTCCTCGGAGAGATAGCCCGCGACCAGATCTGCCTCGCCGTCGCCGGCACGCACGGGAAGACCACCACATCGACCCTCATCGCCCACATCCTCACCGAGGGCGGATACGGCTGTTCCGCATTCCTCGGCGGCATATCGAAGAATTACGGCACCAACCTGCTGATGAGCCAGGCCAACACCATAGTGGCCGAGGCCGACGAGTTCGACCGTTCCTTCCTCCAGCTGCATCCGGACATCGCCGCCATCACCGCTATGGACGCCGACCATCTGGACATCTACGGGGACCTCGCCCACGTGCAGAAGGCCTTCCGCGAATTCGCATCGCAGGTGCACGAGACCATCATACTCAAGTACGGCCTTCCCATCAAGCCGTCCGACGTCAGCGCGCGCATCTTCACATATCATTTCAATGACACACGCGCCGACTTCTACAGCACCAACCTGCGTCTTGCCCCCGACGGGCACTACACCTTCGACCTGGTGTATCCCGGCGGCACGCTGCGCGACATCCGCACGGGCGCGCTGGGATGGGTGAACGTGGAGAACGCGGTAGCGGCGGCGGCGGTATGCCTCTGCCATGGCACGGACGGGCAGAAACTGCGTCAAGCCATAAGCTCCTTCCAGGGAGTCCAGCGCCGTCTCGACGAGCACGTAAACAAACCGGGGCTCACCTACATCGACGATTACGCACACCATCCGGCGGAGCTTGCGAGCGCCATTTCGTCGCTCCGCGGCATCTTCCCGGGGCGCAGGATAACGGGCATCTTCCAGCCGCATCTCTACACCCGCACGCGCGACTTCGCACCGGAGTTCGCAGCCGCCCTGAGCAAGCTGGACAAGCTCATCCTGCTCGACATATACCCCGCACGCGAGGAACCCATACCCGGAGTCACCTCCGAGCTGATTTACAAGGACGTCACCGCAGCGGAGAAGATGCTGATAAAGCGGGACGAGCTGATGGACGTCCTGAAGAACGAACCCGTCGACGTACTTGTCACGTTCGGCGCCGGCAACATAGACAGATTCATCCGTCCCATAACCCAGATGCTTAACGAACGATAATGAACCGTTACGCCAAATATTTAGCCGCCACTGCGTCCATCTTCATGATGCTGGCGGGATTCGTAATCCTCCACGGATGCGTGGAGAAGGCGAACTCCCGCAGGCTCTGCGACTCGCTGGACGTCCGCATCGAGGGGGACCTGGAATTCGTCACTCAGGACGACATCAGGGGCTACCTCGACAAGCGTTACGGCTGCTATATCGGCGCACCGCTCGACAGCATCAACCTGGGTTACATAGAGGACCTGCTCAAGAAGAAGAGCGTAGTGAAGGGCTGCGAGGCCTGGACCACGCGCGACGGCGTGCTGCACGTAAGCATCAGGCAGCGGGAACCGGCGCTGCGCTTCGACCGCGGCGGCAGCGGATTCTACATCGACAGGGAAGGTTCCGTGATACCGCTGCATCCCAGCTATACGGCCCCCGTGCCCGTAGTCGAAGGCAACATACCCCCGCTGGAGAAGGGAGAGAAAGCGGAATGGAGCACCGGGGTCCTGGCACTTGTGGACTTCATCGGCACGTCGAAGGCCTGGAAGGAAAGGGTGGAGAAGATCTCCGTAAATGCAGCAGGAGACCTGGAAATCAGGCTCAGGGACGGCAAGGAAAGATACATCCTGGGCGCCCCCGACGCTCCCAGGGACAAATTCGACAGGATACAGAAGTACTTCACGTACATAGTCCCGGAAAAGGGCGAAGGATACTACAAAAGCGTAAACCTCAAATACAACAACCAAATAATATGCAGGAAAGATATATAGCGACAGTCGATCTGGGCACTTCGAAGCTCGCACTCTGCGTAGCAAAGATCGTCGGCGAGAACGTCCAGATCATCTACTACAAGGAGAGGCCTTCGGACGGCATACGCTACAACCTCCGTGCCGCGATAGCCGAGGCTGAGGACGAGCTGCAGATAAAGATACTGCAGGTGGTCGTCGGCCTGCCCCGGTACAACGTGCACCAGGAGACGGCGAGCGCGCGCATAGACCGCAGCGAGCCGTCCTCGATGATCGGAGACGATGAGATCCTCGCCCTCAAGAGCATCGCCCTCGACAATTACCCCCTGTCCGACGGCAGCAAGGAAATCATCTACGGAGCCGTTCCCCAGTCCTTCTCCACCGACGACTTCATCGGCAGCGAGGACGACGTGGTCGGCACGACCAGCGATTCACTGTCCGGCAACTTCAAGATATTCGTCGGCGCCAAGAAGGCCGTGAGGAATATCGACATAATGCTCAACGACGCAGGAGTGGCGCTTGCCCAGGCCATTTTCACTCCTACGTCCACCGGCGAGGCCGTACTGAAGGACGACGAAATGACCAACGGCGTCGCCCTCGTCGAAATGGGAGCGGGCGTGACCTCGCTGTCCATCTATCAGGGAGGCATAATGAGATACTTCGCTTCCATTCCTTTCGGAGGCAAGAGCATAACCACCGACATAAGGCTCGAGTGCGCCTTCGACGACCATCTTGCAGAGAACATCAAGCTCGCGTTCGGCGCCTGCCTGCCCGACAAGCTCCAGACGATGAGCGACAAGGTCCTGCAAATCAACGACGAAGAAAACGGCACCTACGAGCACCTGAGCGTCAAGTACCTGTCGGAAATCATCACCAGCCGCTGCAGGGAGATAGTCCAGGCTGTCCTGTTCAGCATACAGCAGAGCGGGTTCGCCGACAGGCTCCGCTGCGGCATCGTACTCACCGGAGGCGGCGCCAATATGGCCAACCTCACGAACCTCATCAAGGAGGAATCGGGTTACAACGTACGCGTGGGCTTCCCTCTCGCCCGCAAGTTCTCATCGGACGGCTGCCCCGGCATAGGCGAAGCGGAAGCTTCCGCATCCGTCGGAATGATACTGGAGGCCGCCACCGACCCGTTCCTCAATTGCATATCCGATGCCGCCAGACCTGAGGAACCGGCCCCCGTTGAGCAGAAGGAAGTGGCTCCTGACGCCAACGGCCAGGGCAATCTCTTCGACAGGGCCGAGACCGAGCAGGAGCCCACCGTAAGGATAAAGAGGATTCCGACGGGCGGCAAGAAAAAGAAGGAAAAGCCCGTCAAGCCTGAAAAGCCCGCATCCGACAAGCCCACCGGATTCAAAATCTTCTGGGACAAGCTCAACAACGCCATCAAGGACGGCTTTGACGGCACTCTCGGAGCATTTTACGACGAAATTGACACCAAGAAGCAGGATTTCAACATAGACATTGAAGCTACGGTCCCTACGGACTGGAAGCGTTCCGACCAGATCATCAAGGTGATAGGCGTCGGAGGAGGAGGCTGCAACGCAGTCTCCTATATGTACCGTACCGGAATCGAAGGGTGCAGTTTCGTAGTCTGCAACACAGATTCCCAAGCGCTGGAGTGCAGCCCCGTCCCCGTCAAGATACAGATGGGTGCGGGCCTCGGCGCCGGTACCAACCCCATCAAGGGACGCAACGCAGCCATCGACAGCCAGGCCGAGATCGAGAAGAAGATCATCGACACCGGCACCCGCATGCTCTTCATCACCGCCGGAATGGGCGGCGGCACCGGCACCGGAGCCACTCCCATCATCGCCAAGATGGCCAAGGAGAAAGGCATACTTACGGTCGCCGTCGTCACGCTGCCGTTCAAGAACGAGGGCGACAGGGCGATGTCCCGCGCCATCGACGGTATCCAGGAACTGGAGAAGAACGTCGATTCCCTGCTCATCATCAACAACGAGAAGCTGTACGCCCACTTCGGCGACAAGCTCACCCATGACGCCTTCCCCAAGGCCGATGAGGTGCTCACAACCGCCGTCAAGGGCATCATCGAGATCATCCAGAAGCCCGGATACATCAACGTGGACTTCGAGGACGTGATGACCATGATGAAGGACAGCGGAATGGCCCTGATGGGCTACGGCGAGGGCAGCGGGGAAAACCGCATCGAGGAGGCCGTCAAGCAGGCCTTCGAGTCTCCCCTGCTCAACGATTTCGACCTCAAGACCGCCAAGAACGTCCTCGTGAACATCACCGGCGGCAAGAACGAGCGGGGCCTCACGATGGACGACATGTCGGAAATCAACCGCCGCATCGACGAATACACCGGCGGGGCCAACAACTTCAAGCGCGGCCTCATCTGGGACGAGAACCCCGAGGTAGGAGACCATATCCACATCACCTCCATCGTCACCGGCCTCAAGTTCATAGACATCGTCGGCTCCCGCCGCGACATGGGCAACTACATCATGATTACCCGCGGCTTCACCTACGACAAGAATGAGGCTGCAAGCACGCGCGGAATCGACCTCATCGGCGACAGCCAGGGTTCGCGCATAGGATACACCAGCGACAACCAGAGGCTGTTCCGCTACGACCCGGAGAAGAAACCGGCGCTGCTGGTATCGGCCGGAGAGCCCCTCGCTGACCTTGAAAACATACCTTCAATCCGCAGATCATGAAAAGAGTAAGAGTAAGATTCGCACCGTCCCCGACGGGACCGCTCCATATGGGCGGCGTACGCACTGCACTGTACAATTATCTCTTCGCCAAAAAGCACGGCGGAGACTTCATACTGCGCATCGAGGATACAGACTCCCACCGCTTCGTGCCCGGAGCGGAGGAATACATAATCGAATCCCTGCGCTGGTGCGGCATAATGCCGGACGAGGGTCTGGACGAGTCGATGCGGCTTGCATCCGTTAAATCCGAGCGCAATCCCCACGCGCCCTACAGGCAGTCCGAGCGCAAGAGCATCTACCGCGCCTACGCCGAGCAGCTGGTGCGGGACGGATTCGCGTACTATGCCTTCGATACAGCTGAAGAACTGGAGGGCAAGCGCGCCGCCGCCGAAGGTGCCGGCGAGACATTCATCTACAGCGCCGCCACACGCGGAGGACTCAGGAACTCCCTGACCATCGACGCCTCCGAAGTCGCATCGCTGCTGGAGTCCCGCACCGACTGGACCATCAGGTTCAAGATGCCCGCCGACCGCGTCGTAAAGATGGACGACATCATCCGCGGCCATATCGAAGTCAATTCTTCCACACTGGACGACAAGGTCCTTTGGAAGAGGGCCGATGAACTGCCCACATACCACCTCGCCAATATCGTTGACGACCACCTGATGGAAATCAGCCACGTCATCCGCGGCGAGGAATGGCTGCCGTCGCTCCCCCTGCATTACCTCCTCTACGAGGCATTCGGCTGGGAGAGGCCGCAGTTCGCCCACCTGCCGCTGCTGCTCAAGCCCATCGGAAACGGCAAACTGAGCAAGCGCGACGGCGACAAGATGGGATTCCCGGTGTTCCCGCTCAAGTGGGTTGCGCCGGACGGGGCCGTGTCCCGCGGATACCGCGAGGACGGGTATTTCCCCGATGCCTTCGTGAACCTTCTGGCAATGCTCGGATGGAATCCGGGTACCGAGCAGGAAATCTTCTCGATGGATGAACTGGTGGAGGCTTTCTCGCTGGAAAAGGTGGGCAAGTCCGGAGCCAAGTTCAACCCCGACAAGGCAAAATGGTTCAACAAGGAATATCTTCGCATGCGCAGCTCCGAAGAGCTTGCACGGGAGTTCGTGCCCGTGCTGGAGGCTCACGGAGTAAGCGCATCATTCGATACGGTTACCGAGGTAGTTGAGCTTATCAAGGAGAGGGCCACTTTCGTCGCCGACTTCTGGGATATAGCCTGGTACCTGTTCGTGGCTCCTTCGGAGTATGCAGAGAAGGACGCCGCCAAGTTCTTCAAGGCCGAGAACGTGCAGATGGCACGCGAGGCCATGGAGAAATCTTCCTCGGCCGAAGCTATGGAAGAATACATCCGTAGCAAGGAATGGCCGATGGGCAAGGTGATGAACTGCATCCGCCTCGCCCTGACGGGTTCGTCAAGCGGACTCGGAATCGCTGATATAATTCGTTTTATAGGCTGGGAGGAGGCGCTCGCGCGTTTCCAAAGGGCCGAAGAGCGGTTATTTTAAACACGGGGCACGGGCAAGGACATATGTCCGGGCCCCGGTGCCGACAAACTTTCCCTCCCGGTAGCCTGTTTATAGGCACGTACTCTGAATAGTCCGGGACTGGATAAGGGTCTGACGCTGCATTGTTTCTAGGGTTTAGCAGCCACGATCCCGGTCCGGTCCCGGGGCTGTTTTTATTTGGTAGGGCGGGCCGGTGCCGGGGAAGTTTATTCCAATCAAATCCGCAACAAAATTTGCAGGAGAGATTATTCTTTCTTAACTTCGCAGAACTGGTTCTCCATCCACGATCAAATGGAACTGTAAATGTGAGTTATGGACATGGTAAGGCTGAAGGTAAGAACAGTTCCGGTTTCGGATTCTATTACCAATGAGGTATATACAATGTACACCGTTATTACTGATACGGGGTATAATGGAGATATACAATGTTCTTCGGGTTTCACGCTCCGCGACGCTATTTCGTCATTCTGTTCCGCATTTCGCGTTGAGCGTAAATCGGTTCAACTTCTCAGGCCTTTCCTTCCTCAGGGACTGGAAGACAATGGAGAACTATGACCTCAAAAAAGAAGAGAATTATAAAGAGTTTCTCAGACTACAAGAGAATCCAGATTATCTTAATGTAACATTCGACGAACAGTCGGGTGGCGTATGCGCTATACATAAGGAACATTGTTTTGACAAACAAATGGGTCCATTTGGTTATCGGAGAGGACAATATGAATTAGACGTGGCAAGAATTCTTCAAAGAACCGGAGCAGTCGTTCTTTTAGAATCTGAATTCCCTAAAGGGAAAGGAGTAAAGGCCTTCGATGCCAGGATTAATGGAATAGCATCGGAAATCAAAACAATAGAGCAGAATGGTCGATGGGCAATCAGGACAAAGATTCATTCAGCAATAAGCCAAGGTGCGGAACTGCTGGTTTTATACTATCCGGATAGTGCATTGTTCTCAGAGGAAAAAATCAGGGATGGATGGATAATCAATCTCTCCCCCAACCAACCGGAAACACTAAAAAGAATAATAGCAGTACAAAAGGAGGGCATTTTAGAAATATTAAAACCACCCGGGTAGCCGAGTGGTTTTAGAAGGAATCTTTTTGGTTTTGGCGACAGAAGTGCTATCCCTTTTACTATCGCCCCTCATCCTTCTTCTGACAAAGGTATAAACTATTTTTCAATAAGCAAAAAATGTCCGATTATTTCGCAAGATATCAGAGGAGGCAAGATTTTTACGTCAATACAATTGGACGCGGAATCAGAATGAACGAATCCCAATAAAAGCAAAAAGCCGCATACAGCAGCTTTTTGGAAGGTTATAAAGGGACAGGTGGTGTTCCTCCCCCCCTTCTTATGCAAAGATACGCATTTTAATTCAGACTACAAACAATTATAGATTTCTTCGTATCTTTGCCATCGTGAGCAACAATGAACTGGCATCTCTTCTGGAAAGGCACGGAATAAGGCCGACGGCGAACCGTGTCGTCATAGCCGGGGCGCTGGCTGCTGCCGGGCGTCCGGTGTCGATGGGGGAACTGGAGACGGAACTTGACACCATCGACAAGTCCAACATTTCCAGGGCGCTGGCGGCGTTCCGGGCGGCGCATATGGTACACGTCATCGAAGACGGCTCCGACAGCGTCCGCTATGAGTTATGCCTGAGCGACCACGATCACCACGACAGCGACGTCCACGTCCACTTCTACTGCGAGCGCTGCGGCAAGACCTTCTGCCTGAGCGACATCCCCATCCCGCCCGTCACCCTCCCCGACGGCTGGGAGGCACAGACCTCCAACTACATCGTCAAGGGCGTCTGCCCCGACTGCCGGTAGGCAGCCCGAAGCCTTCTCGGCCCAAGGAACGGCCCGGGTGCAAAACACCCCCTTCTTGCACCCCGCCCACGATAAAACTGTCGCCTCGGGTGCAAATCCCCACCCTTTTGCACCCGGAGCTACCATCTCAGTAAACCTTTGGTCGCCCGTTACCATGAAGAGGCCGCTGAAAAAGTGGGGTACCTCCTCCGGAAACCTTTGGTCACCCATGACCATAAATGGGAGGGGCCCGCGCCGTCAGGCGTGGGAGGGGCGGAGGCCGTAGGCCGGAGGGTTTCCGGAGGAGGTACCCCACTTTTTCAGCGGCCTCGCAATGAACGGAAGCAGCAGCGCTGTTTGCAACCCGGTTGCAGCAGGGCCGCCGTATCTTTGCACCGTACAAATCCGAAAAGATATGGCACACGAACATCATCATCACGAAGAGCACCACCACGAAGAAGGCGGAGTACGCGAATCAATAATCAGGATAGCGGTTTCCACCGTCCTTCTCATAGCAGCCATAATCATAACCCATAAGTTTGAGCTTCCCCTCTGGCAGCAGCTCCTAATCTTCATTGTTCCCTACCTTGCAGCAGGCCTGGACACCCTTAAGGAAGCAGCCGAGGGTCTTGCACACGGCGACGCCCTGGATGAGAACTTCCTGATGGCGGTTGCCACAATCGGCGCGCTGGCCATAGGATTCCTGCCCGGAGCCGAGCCGCAGTTCGCGGAGGCCGTATTCGTCATGCTCTTCTTCCAGGTGGGAGAGATGTTCGAGGGCATAGCCGAAGGGCGCAGCCGCAGAAGCATCGCGCACCTTATGGACCTGCGGCCCGACAGCGCCAATCTTGAGAAAGACGGCGTCATCAGCGTCGTGGATCCTTCGACAATAGCACCCGGTGACGTCATCATAGTCAGGCCCGGAGAGAAGATTCCGCTCGACGGTACAGTCATCAGCGGCAAGTCCACCCTTGACACCAAGGCACTTACAGGAGAGAGCATACCCCGCGGCGTGGATGCGGAGGACGAAGTATTCAGCGGATGCGTCAACCTGTCGGGAGTCCTCAGGATACGTGTCACCAAGCCTTTTGGCGAATCCACTGCCAGCCGCATACTGGAACTCGTGGAGAACGCCGCAGACAACAAATCCCGCAGGGAGGGATTCATCACCCGCTTCGCACACGTATATACG
>CACZEU010000053.1 GCA_902780175.1 uncultured Bacteroidia bacterium | reverse complement strand
AGATATGATAATGTCATCTTTTTTCATTATTTTGTTGGAGCTATGCTCTAACCCTAACTGAGTTATCGATTTTTCAGTTTCGTACACGTATCGATTATCGTTATTAAAATCTTTAACCGAAAGCCACGGGATGCCCCCATTCCAATATTCCGGAACAGAGGTTTTGGGAGTGCCTCCACCGATTAATTCAATAACATCACCTAAGCGATGTTTTTCCCATTTAACCATACGTTAACAGTCCTTAACCAATGTATTTTCTGTGTGATAGTTTCACATTACTTTGCTTAACCATTGCGTACTGAAGCGTAGTATCTATTCTCTTATGACCGAGAAGTTTCTGCAGCTGCTCTATCGGCATACCCTTGTCGATCGCAATAGTAGCAAGCGTTCTACGGAACTTATGAGGATGAACTTTATGGATTTCCAACCGTTTCCCCAGTTCCCTCAACCTGCTCTCGACACCGCAAATTGTCAGTCTGCTGTGCGGTGTCCGCAATGTCACGAACAGCGCCGGATTCTTATCTTTGCGGCTCTTGAGATACTGCTGCAAGTGAATCTTGGCCCGGGCGTTGAAATAAACCACCCTTTCTTTGTTGCCCTTGCCGAAGACAATGCACTCACGCTCGTTAAAGTTGACATCCGCCCGGTTGAGCTTAACCAATTCACCGACACGCATTCCGGTAGAAGATAGCAAGTCAATGATGGCAAGGTCTCGAATACTCTTGCAGTTGTCCCGCAATACTTCCATATTCTCATCCGAGATGATTTCCTTTACCTGCTCTCCGGTTTTCACCTTATGAATACGACGGACGGGGCTTTTCAAGATAAAGTCCTCATCTTCAAGCCAGGAGAAGAAAGATGAGAAGATTCTGCGGATGTTGTCGATAGTGACTTTGCTGGATTTATGCTTCTTCTGGAAGACTGCCAGGTAGGCCCGGAGGTCGTCGGTGGAGTAGTCCTTGACCGCCTTGGGCATATACTTGAACAGCTGCTTAATAGTGGTTTCGTAGTATTTGATTGTCTTGGCAGAACAGCCTTCCACTAGCTTGGCGGACAGGAAAATCTCCAGCAGACGGGTGTTAGTGACAATGTCCTCCTGGACCTTGCCGCCTTCATCGATGAGCGTATAGCCAGAGAGCGTCTGCAATAAGACGCTGCTCAGCTGGGTCATCTGGTCTACTGTCAATGTTCCGGACATTGCCTCGGTAATTTGGGTAATAAATGTTTCTTTCATATCCTCTATGTTAAAATGAACAAAGAGGATAATATACATTATTTCAGTTCAAAACCTATTGAGGCGAGTTGCTTTCGAATCTCTTCTTCCAGCTCGTGAGATTTTTTGAACATCTCGGAGAGCTCGCCGGTAAGACGGGTCATCTTCTCCTCAAAGGGTTCGCCATCGTCTTCTGTCTCAGCGATTCCCACGTAGCGGCCGGGTGTGAGGATGTAGTCCTGCTTGGCAATATCCTCAAGGGTGGCCACAGCACAGAAGCCCTTTTCGTCCTCCAGCTCACCTGCCACATATTTGTCGTAGGTTTCGGCAATCTTCATGATGTCCTCTTCCATCAGTTCGCGCAAGCGACGGGTTACCATGGTGCCCAGGTTGCGAGCGTCAATGAAGAGGGTCTTACCGGGTTGTTTCTTGTTACGGTTGAGGAACCACAGCGACACGGGTATGCCGGTGGAATAGAAAAGCTGGCCAGGCAGCGCCACGATGCATTCCACGAGGTCTGCTTTCAGGATGTTTTCACGGATGGTTCCTTCACCTCCACTTTGTGAAGAGAGTGATCCATTGGCCAATACCATACCTATCTTGCCAACAGGTGACAGGTGGTGAATCATGTGCTGCAGCCAGGCAAAGTTGGCGTTTCCTGCCGGAGGGATACCGTATTTCCAACGGACATCGTCCTGGAGTTTGTCAGCGCCCCAGTCGCTCATATTGAACGGCGGATTTGCCATCACGAAGTCAGCCTTCAGGGTTGAGTGCTGGTCGTTCAAGAAGGAGTCTGCGTTGGCCTTGCCTAGATCTGCATCGATGCCACGGATGGCCAGGTTCATCTGGGCCATCTTCCAGGTGGTGGGATTGCTTTCCTGACCATAGACAGAGATGTCGGCAATTCTTCCCTGGTGGCGCTCAATGAATTTGGCGGACTGTACGAACATGCCGCCGGAGCCGCAGGCCGGGTCGAATACGCGGCCATGGTAGGGCTTTAGGACTTCAACGAGGGTGCGGACAATACAGGCGGGCGTGTAGAATTCGCCAGCGTTCTTGCCCTCCTGCGAGGCGAACATGGAGAGGCAGTACTCATAGGTGCGGCCAAGGATATCTTTGCTGTCGCCGTGCTCCTTCATGTTGATGTTGGTGAAAAGGTCCACTACATCACCCAGACGCTGTTTATCCAGTTCGGGACGGGCGAAATTTTTCGGGAGGATGCCTTTGAGCTTGAGGTTCTCGCTCTCGATCATTCGCATGGCCTCATCGATGACAAGTCCAATCTCCGGAGTGTGGGCCGCTGCCGCGATTTCTTCCCAGCGGGCCTTGGCAGGAACCCAGAAGATATTGACGCTGGTGTATTCGTCTTTATCTTCTTCCATGCCGTAGCCTTCGGCAACGAGTTCAGCGTGGCGCTGCTCAAAACGGTCGGAAATGTACTTGAGGAAAATGAGTCCGAGTACGACGTGTTTGTACTCAGATGCATCCATGCTACCCCGTAAAACATCTGCCGCGTTCCAGATTTGTTTTTCAAACCCGACGTCGGCCGTGTTGTTCTTGGCCATAATGTATAAGTATTAAGTGTTTTGCTGTAATGTACAAATTTAACGAAATTTATGTAAAGTCGTATAAGGATGCGCAACAAAATGAAATTGCCAAAGTAAATTGACGGACTGTTGTCAGAAATACTGACTCCAAAATACAAAAAGCCCCGGCACGGTTTGGTGTCGGTGCGGAGTTTGTGGCCGGGGAGGTGTTGTCTGGCGGCTTTGTAAAGGCAGGTGGCCATTTCGTTGGAGAGGCTGTGGCCGTAATAGGTGTAGTAGCACCAGCCGGTGGCGTTATGCCATTTCTTGCCGTTTCCTGTGACGTTCTTCTGGAGATAGTCGCAGATATACACTTCCAGCTGGGGACGCGCCTTGAACTTTTCCTTCCAGTTGTCGTAGGCATCCACGTTGATTCAAATCAAAATGTACCAAAGTGATCTCTCATGTATGTATAGACCATTTTCGTAACCTCACGAAAATGGTCATAGAATGAGGACAAATCACTTGGTAGGATAATCATAATTGGTTATATTTGTATGTAAACATATTGATATTTAGTTATGGACAAACAAAGTATCATACAATATAAAAACACTTTTGATTCGATAGCCACATACATCGAAGGCGACAACGGGAAAGAAAAGGTCGAAATATGGTTCGCTCGTGAATTGCAAAAAGTTCTCGGATATGCCAGATGGGAGAATTTTCAATCGGCTATTAGGAGGGCTGTAGAATCGTGTAAAACACAGGGAATAAATGTAGATGACCATTTCCGTGAGGTTACGAAAATGGTTCAGTTGGGTAGTGGTTCATTACGCGATATCCAGGACTTTATGCTCACTCGCTATGCTTGTTACCTCATAGCACAGAATGGAGACCCCAAAAAAGAACCAATTGCGTTTGCTCAGAGTTACTTTGCTGTTCAAACCAGAAAGGCGGAGCTTATTGAGGAACGGATCAACCACATAGCTAGATTGGAATCAAGAGACAGGCTTCGCGCTTCGGAAAAACAATTGTCCCAAAACATTTATGAACGAGGTGTCGATGACAAAGGATTTGGACGCATTCGCTCAAAAGGGGATGCTGTTCTCTTTGGAGGGCATACAACGGAAGACATGAAAAAGCGCCTTGGCGTAAAAGACAGTCGCCCTCTTGCCGATTTTTTGCCCACTTTGACTATAGCGGCGAAAAACCTTGCCACAGAGATGACAAATTATAACGTGGAAGGAAAGAATCTGTTTGGTGAACCGGCAATAACCCGCGAGCATATGCAAAATAATCAGAGCGTCCGAGAAATGCTGGGGAAGCGAGGAATCCGCCCAGAAGAGCTTCCGCCCGCTGAAGATATCAAGAAACTAGAACGTCGTGTCGCCTCTGAGGAAAAGAAGATAGAGAAGACTAGCTCAAAGCTCCCGAAAAAGAAATAAAATCAGGCACACAATACGTTCTGCATCATTTTCGTGGGGTCACGAAAATGATGCATAAGGCCTTCACAGTGATGCGTCCGCCTCAATCCCGGGTTTGGCACGACGCTCGCCATCCACCAGTTCCAGATGGCCCAGGCTGCATATGAGGCCGGCGTGCCCACACCGCGCCCTTATAGGCTAATCACGGACGGGGAGCGCGCCCTGTGCTGCTATCAAGAGTGCGTATATGTACTATATCACATTTCACCAGCCCATATCGGAAGAGTCCGGCCAGAGGCTGGCGGAGACATTGCAGAATATGTAATTGACTCAAAAGGACGATTCGGTCCTCCTGAAACTCAATAGACCAATCAATGAGAGTGCCGGGGGAGCTCGTCTGCAACGGCGCCGGTTACGTCGTACTTTTCCTTGAGCAGTTCCACTACCGGGTCCATGGCCTTGGGGAAGACTTTGCGGAGGTCGATTTCGTCGCTCTCCGAGAGGACCTTCTTGAGGGCGCGCATGAAGTTGTCTTTGATCTCCGTGGCGAGGTTGACCTTCACTATGCCGTTGGCGATTGCTTCGCGTACCTGGTCGTGGGGTATGCCGGACGAGCCGTGAAGTACCAGTGCCACGGGCGTGGCGGCGTGGATAGCGGCGAGGCGGGGGATATCCAGATGGGGAGGAAGTTTGTAGAACCCGTGGGCGGAGCCGATTGAGACCGCAAGGGCGTCTACGCCGGTTTTCCGGGTGAATTCAACGGCCTGCTCGGGAGTGGTGAAGCCGCCGCCCTGTTCCTGTCCGAGCTTGGCGACATAGCCGAGTTCGGCTTCTACGTTTGCTCCGTAGGGCTTGGCCATTTCGACCGCTTTTGCGGAGGTCTCTACGTTCTCCTCGAATGGCTTCTCGGAGGCGTCGATCATGACGGAGTCAAAACCCTCGTCGAGGCAGCGCTGCACAAGCTCCAGGCTCGGGCCATGGTCGAGGTGGATGTAGCCCTGCAGGCCATAGTCTTCGATTACCTGACGGCCCATCTTGTATGCAGTGTGGAGCCCCATGTAGTCGATGGAGGAACGGGTGAGCTGAAGCGTCACCGGGGCGTTCATTGCCTGAGCTGCCTTGGCAACGCATACGAGTGTTTCGTAGTTATAGAAATTAGTTGCCAGCACGGCAGTCTTCTTCGCCTGGCAATCATAAAGGACTTCCCTGATAGTTTTCATCTTTAGAAATTTTCCTAAAGATAGCGATAATTGCCCTTCCTGCGGATACCTGTCCCTGTAATTTGCGTTTCACCGGGTTCCGCGTGGGGGCCACAGGGACTAAACGAGCATGCCAGCCTCGGGTTTTCAGAATCAGGGGGAAAGGATTTCTCGAAGCGGCTCCCGGTAATGTGGACAAAAACGGTTGGTGACTCGGACAAAAGTGGTTGGTGACGGCCGCCGCGAGGACGATGTGGGGGTGCTCACGTTGTCTTCGCGGCATTGAAATGGCCGGAACGGCTGTTAAACCGTCCGCGAGGACGATGTGGGGGTGCTCACGTTGTCTTCGCGGCACAGTAACCGGCTCCCTTCACAAGACATAAAAACGAAACCCGATAACTTGGATTGCTCCAGAGGTTATCGGGAATAAACACCACAAATATAATCACTATTTTAAATATCAACAAGTATTTATGAAATATTATGAATTCGAAGGGCTTCTATATGGCATAGATCATGTCAGTAAAATTACCCATAAGATTATTAATCTTTAAGGAAGGGAACGATAGTTTACTGTTTTTTATCCTCAAAGAGGCTGACTAAAAAGATTCTTCACTTCGTTCAGAATGACAGCCTATGTCATTCTGAGGCAGGTTTACCTGCCGAAGAATCTGCTTTTTGGTCAGCCTCTTGCGTCCGGGCTTGAGTCGCCCGGCAGTCCTACAGCAGTTTCAGCTTGAGGTTCTTGATCATGTCCTTGGTCATGGACTCAAGGTTGTAGGAGGGACTCCAGCCCCATTCCTTGCGGGCGCAGACGTCGTCCATCTTGTTGGGCCAGGAGTCGGCGATGGCCTGGCGGACGGGATCGACCTCGTAGCGCATCTTGAAGTTGGGGTAGTGCTTGCGGATCTCGTCGTAGACTTCTTCGGGGTCGAAACTCATCGAGGCGATGTTGAAGGAGTTGCGGTGGACGAGGTATCTGGGATCGGCCTCCATGAGCTTGATTGCGGCCTTGATGGCGTCGGGCATGTACATCATGTCCATATAGGTGCCGTATGCCAGCGGGCAGACGAATTCTTCGCCCTTGACTGCTGCGTAGTAGATTTCTACGGCGTAATCTGTTGTGCCGCCGCCGGGAAGAGTCTTGTATGAGATGAGGCCGGGGAAGCGGACTGAACGGGTGTCAACTCCGTATTTGTGGAAATAATAATCGCTGAGCAGCTCTGTTGCGACCTTGGTGACGCCGTACATGGACGTGGGCCTCTGGATGGTGTCCTGGGGGGTGTTGTCGCGTGGAGTGTCGGGACCGAAGGAACCGATGGACGAAGGGGTGAACACTGCACAGCGGTTCTCCCTTGCGACCTCCAGCACATTGAGGAGGCCGTTCATCTGGATGTCCCATGCCTTGAGGGGAAGGCGCTCGGCCGTGGCTGACAGGAGGGCTGCGAGGTTATATATCGTGTCTATGTCGTACTTGTGGACTATCTCCGCAATCTGGCGGCCGTTGCAGACGTTGGCAACCTCGAAGGGACCGCTTTCCAGAAGGTCTCCGGTGGGCTCTGCGCCGGGGATGTAACCGGCCACTATGCTGCCGTGACGATAGGTTTTGCGAAGAACCATGGTAAGCTCCGAGCCAATCTGGCCCGTGGCACCTATGACGAGAACATTTTTCATTGTACGTGTTATTAATTACAGTGCAAATTTATTAAATTTGTGCGGAAAAACATTAACCTAACCACATATATTATGTACGGAAAATTCAAATCCTACCTGCAGCAGGAACTTAAGTCGATCGACGAGGCCGGCCTGTATAAGCGCGAGCGCACCATCTGTTCTCCCCAGGGAGCGGAAATCACGCTTGCCGACGGCAGCACCGCCCTTAATTTCTGCGCGAACAACTACCTCGGCCTGTCCGACAACCCCCGCCTCATCGCTGCGGCAAAGAAGGCCATGGACGAGCGCGGCTACGGTATGTCCTCCGTCCGCTTCATCTGCGGCAAACAGGACCTCCACCGCCAGCTGGAAGAGGCCATCAGCGCCTATTTCCACACCGACGACACCATCCTCTACGCCGCCTGCTTCGACGCTAACGGCGGAGTCTTCGAACCCCTGCTTACGGCCGAAGACGCCATCATCTCCGACGCCCTCAACCACGCCTCCATCATAGATGGCGTTCGCCTCTGCAAGGCTGTGCGTTACCGTTACGCCAACGCCGACATGGCAGAGCTCGAAAAGTGCCTCCAGGAGGCCCAGGCGCAGAGGTTCCGCATCATCGTCACCGACGGCGTCTTCTCCATGGATGGCAACGTCGCCCCGATGGACAAGATATGCGATCTGGCAGAAAAGTACGACGCCCTGGTGATGGTGGACGAAAGCCACAGCGCCGGCGTAGTAGGCAAACGCGGCAGGGGAGTGGCCGAACTCTTCGACCTCTACGGACGCATCGACATCCACACCGGTACCCTCGGCAAGAGCTTCGGCGGCGCCGTGGGCGGATTCACCACCGGCCGCCAGGAGATCATCGACATGCTCCGTCAGCGCTCCAGGCCCTACCTTTTCTCCAACTCCCTTCCTCCGATGATCTGCGCCGCAGGAATAGAGACCTTCCGCCTGCTTGACGAGAGCGACGAGCTCCACGACCGCCAGCAGCAGAACGTCGCCTACTTCCGCGACAGGATGCTCGCCGCCGGCTTTGACATCAAGCCCACCCAGAGCGCCATCTGCGCCGTCATGCTGTACGACGCTCCGCTCAGCCAGAAATTCGCAGCTGCAATGGCGCAGGAAGGCATTTTTGTGACCGGATTCTACTATCCTGTCGTACCCAAGGGCCAGGCTCGCATACGCGTGCAGCTCAGCGCCGCCCACACCCGTGAGCAGCTCGACAAGGCCATAGCGGCCTTCATCAAGGTAGGCAAGGAACTCGGAGTCCTGAAATAATCAGATACCTGCGTTGCGGATGTGCTCCGCGATGCATTTTACCAGACGGTCCCGGGCGTCGGCGCTTCCCCATGCGGTATGCGGGGTGAAACGAAGGCGCTCGGGGTGTTTTGTATGCAGAAGCGGATTGTCTGCCGGCAGAGGTTCGGCTGAGAAAACGTCAATACCTGCACCGGCGATACGCTCTTCGCTGATTGCGTCGGCAAGCGCCTGCTCGTCTATTATCGGGCCGCGGCCGAGGTTGAGAATGTATGCCGACGGCTTCATGAGTGCAAGCTGGGGCGCACCGATAAGCCCGCGGGTGGCTGCATTGAGCGGAGCGTGGATTGATACTACGTCGCTGGTCTTCATCAGTTCCTCAAGCTCTACTGCAGGATAGTCGGTGCAATGCTTTGTGCCTGAGGTTGAATAGTACTGTACCTTCATACCGAAAGCCTCAGCGACCTGCGCCATTTTACGGCCGATTGTACCCATCCCGATGATGCCGATGGTCTTGCCGTCAAGCTCGACTATGGGCTGGCTGAGACGCGTGAAGATGGGGGAGCGGGAGTACTCGCCGGACTTGACGAAATTGTCGTACCAGGGGGCGCTTCCGCAGAGGGAAAGCAGATGCATGAACGCATGCTGGACCACGGATGAAGTGGAGTATCCTGCGACGTTCTTCACCGGTATGCCGAATGCCTCGCAGGCGTCGGTGTCGATGTTGTTGATTCCGGTGCCGGCCTCGCATACGAGTTTGAGCCGCGGTGCGGCCTGGAGGAGTTCGCGGTCGACGATGACCTTGTTGATTATGAGCACGTCGCAGTCGCCTACGCGCGCACGGGCCTCTTCAGCCGTCGATGTGTCGTACGTCACAAGTTCACCAAGCGCGGCGATCGGGCTCAGGTCTGTATCGGCCAGCGTGGAGGAGTCGAGGAAGACTATCTTCATTCCGCCTGCTCTTTCTGCCTTTTCTTCCTGTTGAAGGCGTGTTGTACGACGGTATCCTGGGGGAGTTCCGCAAGGGGTTCCATCATGGAATCGGGATCGGCAAGGAGGGCGCGGAGCTGCTTGAGGGCGTTTACGAAGTAGAAGCCGTCACAGAAGCGTTCGTCGGTCACTATGCGTAAGGGGAGCATCTTGCCTACCACGATTTCGCCCTTGCGGACGACGGGTTTCTGGGATTCCTTGCCCATCGCGAAGAACATTCCGGTATTGCCGAAATTGTAGATGTGATGGTAGATGGAAGGACCCTTGATGGACTTGAGGTTGGTGACGAATGCCGTGCAGTGGAAGGGCAGCAGGTCCAGCACCGCCTTGGGCAGCAGTCCGTGCATGTCCAGGAACTTGAGCGTGCCGACGAGGAACGCTATCATGAAGTTGGGGACTATGGAGAACAGGCGTGCCATAGTATCGGTGCCGTTCTTGGCGTCCAGGGAGACGTTTTTCTTGATGACCTCGTCGATGCGGTCCCTTATTTCCGGGAGAGACTCGTGGCCGGTGAAATCTATCTTGATGGTGGCGTCTGCGGCGTCGGGGCTGAGGACTTTCTTCACCAGGAAGGAAATCTGTATGCAGTTGCGGGAGTAAATGCGCCCGTGGCAGATGAAGCGGTTAATGCGGGGATATAAAGCGGAGGCGCGTACGATGGATGCAATGAGAATGTGCATATACGTGTACTTCTCTCCCTTTTCATATTCTTTCTTGATGAAGGCGTCGATAGGTTCGCAGGGGCAGTCGTAACTTGTGGAGTTCTGCGCGTCTGCGCGGGACGTCATGATGTGAGGCATCATCCTTTGGATGGGGTCAAGGTTTTTGACCTTCTTGCCATCGGCTCTGAATCCGAACATAGGTTTGATGGTTAGTGGTGGAGCTGGCGGGAGTCGAACCCGCGTCCAAACAAAGCGCCAAAAGGCTTTCTACACGCTTATTCTTCCTTTGGTTGTCGGCGGCTGTACGAGGGAAGACGCCCTTAGCAGCTGCTTATCCTCTAAAACTTAACGGAACCTGGAGGCGGCAGTTCCGCGCATCCGCTTTGGATGATACCCCTTGGTCCGGACATAAGCGGCTTAAAGCCGGAGGGATATACGCCGGTCGCGCAGCCTTGGCGCATCCGGTTAATGCTCAATCTCTTGGAGATTAGCAAGCGTATGAATAGTTGTAGTTGCCTACTAATTGTTTGACTGCTGAGGATTACGGGCCAGCTGCCTACTCCCGGCGTGCTTACCTTCCGTCGTCAATGCTGTCAAAACCAGAACAGCCCCGGAAAGTGGTTGCAAATATGGTTAAAATTCAGAATATAAACAAATCAGGTGTTTAAAATCTTGGCGACGAGCTCGACTATCAATTCGGAATCCGGAGTGGCTCCGCCGTCGCCGCCCTTGCCGAGGTAGTCGTATTCGCACAGCAGCGACACGGCCGCCATCGCCTTGGGGAGGGGATAGTTGCGGACCGCCGTATCGTATTCCTTGTAGAAATAAGGATTGACTCCTGCGAGGGCGGCAGCCTTGTCCTCCTGGGAAGGGTATCCGCCGCGGGCGAGCAGGGCTCCGTACTTGAGGATACGGTTGAAGTGCAGGAAAAGGGCGCTCACTGCCTGAGGCATGTTGAAACGTGCGCCGTTGCCAAGGTGGGCGGCAATGGACAGGGCCCTGGGAGCATTGCGGAACGACAGCTCCTTTGTGAGCTCGAAAATGCTGAACTGGCGTGAGATGCCTACGTTCTTCTCAATATCCGCTATAGATACGCTGCGTGTGCCTTCGGGGAGATTCTTCAGGAGTTTATCGGTTTCCAGGGCGATGGTGGAAAGATCCGTCCCGACGGACTCCGCAAGGAGGTTGGCAGCCGCAGGGTCGATCTGCAGGCCCTTCTCTGAATAGAACCTGCCGATCCATCCGGGGACCTCGTAGTCCCTCAGGGCCGGGCTGTCCAGTACGACTCCAACCTTCTGCGCACCCTTGTACAGGGCCTTGCGCTTGTCGAGCGAGGCCTTATGGAGCAGCAGGACAAGAACAGTGGAATCCAGGGGCTCGTTGCAGTAAACGGCGATGTCTTCCAGGGTCTTCATCATCTGGGCTTCCTTGACTACCACCAGCTGGCGGTCGGCCATCATGGGGAAGCGGCGCGCTGCGGTAACCACCTGTTCGGCAGTGACATCGGCTCCGTAGCAGACGGTCTCGTTGAAGTCTTTGCCGAAGTCGTCGATGCAGTTGTCGAGTATGGCCTGGCAGACAAGGTCGGGGTAATATGGCTCGTCGCCCATCAGTACATAAACGGGCCTGAAGACGCCTGCACGGGCATCTTCGATGAGTTTGCGGCTGAGGGCCGATATGTCTTCCTTGACCTTGCCCGCCATTTGCTAGATCGTATCGACGACGGCAATCACCCTTTTGCGCACATCTTCAATGCTGCCGGGGTAGCCCTTGATTTCGTGGTAAAGGCCGCGGTTGCGGTAGTACAGAATGAGGGGTTCGGTCTGGGTGTGGTAGGTCTGGATGCGGTGGCTGATGATTTCCTCGTCGGCATCGTCTGCGCGGCCGTCGACCAGGGCGCGGCCCTGGATGCGCCTGTAGATTTCTTCGTCAGGAATCATCAGGGAGATGACGCCCGTGAGCTTCTCGCCGCGGCGCTGCAGCAGCGAATCTAGCGCCTCCGCCTGGGGAATGGTCCTGGGGAAGCCGTCCAGCAGGAATCCGTCGACGTCCTTGATGGTGTCGAAGGCGTTTTCGATCATGGCCACGACGACCTCGTCGGGAACGAGGCGGCCGTCGGCTATGAGCGCCTCCGCCTGCTTGCCGAGGGGGGTGCCTGCAGCGATTTCAGCACGCAGCAGCGCTCCGGTGGATATATGCTTGAGGTTGTACCGTTGTGCGAGAACGGTGGCGTGGGTGCCTTTGCCTGCCCCGGGAGGGCCGAAGAGAAGATAGTATTTCATTTGTCGAGTACGTAAATATCCCTGAGATTGCGACCGAGGCCGTTGTAGTCGAGCCCGCAGCCTACGATGAAGTCGTTGGGGATTTCCATTCCCACGTAGTCAAGCTTGACGTCCTTGTCGTACACGTCGGGCTTGAGGAGCATTGTGCAGATACGGACCTCGGTGGCGCCGTTGGCAAGCAGCAGTTCGCGGAGGGCGAGTATGGTGTTGCCTGTGTCGACTATGTCTTCGCAGGCAATCACCCTCTTGCCGCGGACGTCCTCGGAGAGGCCCTGCACGGTAAGTACGGTGCCGGTGGTCTGGGTGCCGCGGTAGGAACTCAGTTTAACGCTTCCCAGTTCGCAGTTGAACTTGAGGCGCATGAAGAGTTCTCCGGTGAAGGGGAGCGCGCCGTTCAGGGTGCAGATGACGACGGGGACGTCGGTGCAGCCCTCGAAGTCGGCGTTGATGCGGTCGGCGACCTCGTCGATGGCTTCCTTGATGCGGGAGCCCATGATGAACTTGCGGAAAGTCTTGTCGTGAAGGGTTACGCGTTCCATTGTACTATAGATTATTCAGTTCGTCGGGGGAGGCGGAGACTAACGGTGCTTCGCGTGGAAGCAAATGCCGAGGCCGTTGGGGCCGGGCGCGGAGCCTTTCGGTGACTATGTCAACCAGGTCCTGGCAGTCGCTGTGACCAATGCAGACGCGGTGCGCCGTGACGTCTTCGCCAAGTTCGTCCATATATGCCAGGAGCCTGTTTATCACCTTGTTGCGGCCTGTTTCCTTGCCGATGGAGATCATCTTGCCCTTGTCGTCCAGGTAGATGATGGGACGGATGCCGATGAAGTTGCCCATGGTGGCGGCAAGGCCGCTGACGCGTCCGCTGCGGCGGAAGAACTTGAGGTCGTCAGCAAAGAAGTACATGGGGAACTTGGGCACTTCGACCTTTGCCCAGGCGACTATTTCCTCTGCGGTCTTGCCGGCCTTGTACAGGTCGGAGACTTCCATGAGGATATTGAGGCACAGGGCGGAGATGCCGAGGGTGTCGACCGTGTAGAACTTGCGCCCGGGATACTTTGCCTTGAGCGTTTCCACCGCCTTGTCCATATTCTCGAAGGTATTGGAAAGCCCGGAGGAGAAGTGGACGTAGAGTATGTCGTTGCCTGCGGCGAATTCGGGCTCGAAATGCCGGATGTAAACGGCCTCGCTGATGGCGCTGGTGGTGGGGATGGTGCCGGCGCGGAGCCTTTCGGTGACTATGTCAACGTAGGGGGTGATGAGCTTGCCGTCTACGGCATAGGGCATCGGGATGAATTTGTAACCGTACTCCTTCGCAAGGGCGGGAGTGATGTCACAGTCGGTGTCGGTGAATAATGTCAGCATAGTACTATTATGTAGTCATATACGGCCTGTCCGCCGTCGTTGAACATGAATTCTGTGAGAGGGTGAGCCTTGGAGAGCAAAGACTGCAGGGCCTGGGCGTCGTCTGAGGCGTCGGCGCCGGTGAAGACAAGCACGACGTCGTGTGAAGAGGCGTCGAGCGCCTTGCAGAGCTCCGCCGCGGCGGAATTGCGGTCGGGCGCGGCGCAGAGGATGTCGTCGCCGCGGAAGCCGATATAATCGCCTTTGCCTATCTGCAGGCCGTTCTGGACGGTGTCGCGGATGGCGGTGGACACCATGCCGCAGACGACGCCGGAGGCGATGTCGCACAGTGACTGCTCGATGTCGCCGGCGCTGCCGCAGGACGGGTCGAATGACGCAAGCGATACGTATCCTGCGCCCGGGTCCCTGGTCGGAATGACGTGTATTTCTGCGTCGGTGTAAACCTCGGCGGCCTGCTTTGCAGTGAGGATTATGTTTGAATTGTTGGGGAATACGAAGATGGTGCGGGCTCCCGTCTCGTCGAAGGCCTTGACGAAGTCGGCCACCGAAGGGTTCATTGTCTGGCCGCCGGGGATGACTACGTCGGCGCCTACTTCCTTGAATGCCGCTGCCATACCCTCGCCTGAAGCCACTGTGACCCTGCCATATTCCTTGCGCTCCTTCCTGCGGGGCTGCGAGAGGGAAGAATGGTTGTGCTGGAGGGTCATGTTCTCCACCTTTACGGTGAGGAATTCGCCCCAGCGCTGGCAGTGGCTGAGGATGTCTCCGGGGGTTTTGGTGTGGACGTGGACCTTGATGACGGTGCCTTCGCGGAAGAAAACCACGGAGTCTCCGGCGCCGAGGATGTAGTCTTCGATTTCTTTCTCATCGAAGGTGGCAAGGTCGACTTTGGAGGACTGCAGGCGGAGTAGGAACTCGGTGCAGTAGCCGAACTTGAGTTCGGTGTTCTCGTCGAATGCGGAGAAATCCACACTGGGGGCCTGGGCGGTGACGGGGGAGTCGCCGGGCTGGGTCCTGATGCCCAGGAGGGCGTCCTGGAAGCCGTAGAATATATTGAGGAGGCCGGCGCCGCCGCTGTCGACCACTCCGGCTTCGCGGAGGACATCGAGCTTCTCGGGGGTGTGCTCCAAGGATACTTCCATGCTGCGGATAACGGCGCTGACGTATTCTTCAAGGGATTTGGATGCTTCGGGGGCGGCTTCTTCCGTGCCCTCGCGGACTACGGTGAGGATGGTGCCCTCAACCGGGTGAGCCACGGAGCCATAGGCCTCGCGGACTGCGGATTCCATCGCAGAGGCGAAGCCGGCGGTGTCGGTCTCCTTCTTGCCGGCCAGGCCCTTGGCCATACCGGCGAAGATGCGTGACAGGATGACGCCGGAATTGCCGCGTGCGCCCATCAGCATGCCGGAAGATACGGCTCCTGATACTTCGGAAAGGGAGGCTCCGGCAAGCGAGGACGCCTGCGCGCAGCCTGCCTGTATGGTCAGGCACATGTTGTCTCCGGTGTCGCCGTCGGGGATGGGGAAGACGTTCAGGTCGTTGATTGCCTTACGGTTGGTGTCCAGACGGGCATACCCTTGATTGACGAGGGCGAGGAATAGGTCTCCGGTTAAATTGCAGGTTTGAACTTTTTCTGTGTTCATAGACTACAAAGATACATTTTTTTTCGTACATTGCAGCATAAACGGACGACTATGAAAACACTGCTTTTTCTTTTGCTTCTTTTGCTCCCCGTCACTGTTGATTTTGACGCCGCCGTCCTCCGTATCACCGGAGCCGGCAGTATGGAAGAATTGGACGAAACCACCCTGGAACGCTTCCGCAGTCTCTCCCTGCATCCCGTAAGCCTCAATTCCGCCGGCCGCAGCCGCTTGGTATCCTGCGGGCTCTTTTCAGCATTCCAGGCCGCTTCGCTGATAGATTATCGCACCCGGACCGGGGATATCCTGTCGTTTACGGAACTGTCGCTGGTCGACGGTTTTCCGGCGGATTTCGTGGAGGCGCTCCGGCCGTTCGTCCGCCTGGATTCATCAGGCCCGCCGGGCAAGCGGCACAGCGAACGCCTGCACGCTGATGCGATGATGCGGGGCGCAGTGCGTGCCTCAGACGATACCGTCTTTGCTGCCGGAGGCAAGGTCAAGCTGTCGCTCGGAGACCGGGCGGAGCTCAATTGGGGGACGCGTACGACTTATACGGACGGTACGCTCCGGCTTGGGACGGTCAGCGCGGCCGTGTATGGCCGGAAGTACCTTGGAAAACTGATTCTCGGGCACTTCAACGCCCGTTTCGGGCAGGGCCTGGCGCAATGGAGCGGATTCAGCCTGCAGCCGTATGGCAGCGTGGCCTCGCTGCGCCGTTCGGGCACGGGATTCTCCGCCACCGGCTCATTCAGTCCGGAACTCTGCGGGATTGCGACCGACTGGGACCTGGGCCGATGGAACGTCGGCATTGCCTATTCTTTCAAAGGGAAACTGCCGATTGTCGCTGCGTCCTATGTGGGACAGCGGTTTACGGCAGGGGTGACTGCCACTTCAAAGGCGGTTTCGCTCGACTGGCGGATCGGGATTCCGGATGCATCGGTTTATGGAGAGCTGGCCTGGAACGGAGCCTTCCAGGGTCTTGCCGGAATAATGTGGGTGCCGTCTTACTGCAGCAAAGTGTCTGTGGTCGGAAGGTGCATCGACGGCGTTCCGGAACTGATAGCAGGCGCCTCCGCGTGGTCGGCGGAGACCGTCGTCGCCATATCTCCCAGACAGTTCCGGTCGATGGTGAAATACGCCCCGCCGCTGAGCCTCGGACCATTGGTCTTTACTCCGTCCCTGAGGCTTGCCGCACGCTCGTCGGGGACATGGAGGTTCGAGGGCAGGGGAGAGGCGGGACTGGCCTGGAACGGCTGGTCGCTACACTCCCGGCTGGACATCGTTCATTGTGAGGAAACTTCCTGGCTTATAAATGCTGAGGCAGGACGAACTGAAGGAAAACTTAAGGCGTATTTACGCTGGACACTTTTCCGCGTGGACAAGTGGCCGGACCGCATCTACGTCTATGAGCGTGACGCTCCCGGCAACTTCAACGTTCCGGCTTATTACGGCAAAGGCTGGTCGCTTTCCTTTGCCGGCTCCTTGCGACCTTCCCGCCGCCACGCCTTCTACCTTCGCCTCTCCTATATCGGCTACCCCTGGATGGATTCCCCCAAGCCCTCCCGCACCGAGGTCAAACTTCAGTATCAACTTAGTCTTTGACGAAGATGCCGCAGTCGCTTTTTTCAGCTTTAAGCATAAAGCTAAACGAACCTTTAAAAATTATTTGTATCTTTGTACGATATGGGAAAAGTAATAGCAATAGCCAACCAGAAGGGAGGAGTTGGCAAAACTACAACTGCAATAAATCTTGCCGCATCGCTGGCGGCCCTGGAGAAGAAAGTCCTCATAATAGACGCCGACCCCCAGGCCAATACGACATCCGGCCTGAATTTCTCTCCGGACGACGACCGCCATCGCAGCATCTATGAACTTATGGAAGGCTCGATAAGGGTGCAGGACGCCCTTATCCAGACCGAAATGCCCGGCCTCCATATGATCCCGTCCCATATCAACCTCGTGGGCATAGAGATAGAGATGATCAACGACGAACGCAGGGAGTCCCTTCTGCGTGACGCCATCGCCCCCGTGAAGGACGAATACGACTACATCATCATCGACTGCTCACCCTCCCTCGGCCTCATCACCGTAAACACCCTCGTGGCGGCCGACTCCGTCATCATCCCCGTCCAGCCCGAATTCTTCGCCCTGGAGGGCCTCGGCAAGCTCCTTCAGACCATCCGTATCGTCCAAAGCGGCCTCAACCCCGCCCTCACGATAGAAGGTTTCGTGGTGACCATGTTCGACGGCCGCACCAAGGTTCACCAGCAGGTCCTAGCAGAACTCCGCGAGCATTTCAAGGAACTGGTGTTCAATACGGTAATCCAGCGCAACATCCGCCTTTCCGAGGCCCCCTCGCACGGCAAGCCCATACTCCTGTACGAGATTTCCTGCACCGGATCGTCCAATTATCTCAACCTCGCATCCGAAGTCCTCGAACGCGACGGCCAAAAAATCAACAGGCAATGACAAGCAAGCAGCACGGCCTTGGCAGGGGCCTGAGTTCCCTTATGGGATCCGTCCCGGGCGCGGACCAGCTCCGCAAGCCGGTAGGCTACATCAATAAAGAAATCGCCGGTGCGCACCCCGCATCCGAGGCCGACATCCTCCGGATTCCGGTAGATATGATTGAGGCCAATCCCTTCCAGCCCCGTGTGTCCTTCGACCAGGAAAGCCTGGAGGAACTCTCCAATTCCATCAAGACCCTCGGCCTCATCCAGCCCATCACAGTACGCCGCGTTTCCCCCAGCCGTTACCAGATAATCAGCGGTGAACGCCGTTACCGCGCCTGCAGGATGGCCGGTATGACCATGGTCCCCGCCTATGTGCGTGACACCGACGACCAGGGTATGCTGGAGATGGCCATCGTCGAAAACATCCAGCGCGAAGACCTCGATCCCGTGGAAGTCGCAATGAGCTATCAGCGGCTTATGGATGAATGCTCCCTCACTCAGGAGCAGATGGCCGACAGGGTGGGGAAGAAGCGTGCAACGGTAGCCAATACACTCCGTCTGCTCAAGCTCCCCGTCAAGGTCCAGCACGACCTCAAGGTAGGCCTGATATCCTCCGGTCATGCCAAGGCCCTTCTCGGGCTCGAAGACCCGCATCTTCAGGAGCAGCTCTGCGACATGGTCATTACCGGAGGCCTTTCCGTCCGGGAACTGGAGGCTCTCGTACGCAAGTACCGGGACGGCGAAACCGTCAAAATCCAGAAACCGTCAACTGCTTCCGCACAGCTTCCTGAACAGTATAACCGCCTCCTTTCCTGCATGGGACGCTATTTCTCAAAGGATATTTCCCTGCGGCGCGACGCCAGCGGAAAGGGTACTATGACCGTCCGTTTCTCCTCCGATGAAGAAATGGCCGGATTCTTGCAGGTGCTGGAAAAGTCTCTATGAGAAAGTTAGTCGCCGTCATATCCCTGCTGATGCTCTGCCTGGGAGCTTCCGCTCAGTTCAAGAGCGAAGCTTTCACCCAGAGTTACAATGACGACACTTCCGGTCAGAAAGACTCCACCGATGTCCTTTTCTCCTTCAAGGAGTATTTCGGTGCCCTTGCCCACAAGAATGAAATGAAAATCGGCACGATGGCGGCCGGCTCCGCGGTCTTCATCGGCGGCGAGCAGATCTACAACCGCCAGTACTGGAAGCTGCCTATCGTTTACGGTGCCATTTTCGCTCCCCTCGGAATCGGCATATACAACAGCGTAAAAGGCAATAACGACGTTGCCAAGTACTGGTACATAGGAGCCGGAGCGGCATACTGGGCAACGCATCTGGACGGCGTAATCAACTACAAATCCGACACATATCCTCTCCCCGGCAGGGCAACTCTCTTCTCCATCCTCTGTCCCGGCCTGGGTCAGGCATACAACGGTGAATTCTGGAAGATCCCGATTTATATCGGCGGTATGGGCGTTGCGTATTATTTCTACGACATGAACAACGTCAATTACGAACGCTACCGCAGGATCTACAAGGAAGCCACAAATACGGAGGTGGCTTATTCGGGGCCCATTACGGCGGAGCAGGCCCTGTACTACCGCAATGTCTTCCGCCGCTACAGGGATTACTCCATATTGGCCATCGGACTTGTATATCTGCTTCAGGTAATCGACGCCAACGTATTCTCTTATATGCATGACTTCGAAATAGTCGATGATATGGCGATGAGCGTTACGCCTACCGTAATCGCCCCCGATACCCAGTTTGCCCTGAATACCAAGCCCGCAGTCGGACTCAGCCTCGGTCTCAGATTCTGATGAAACGACTGACCGCCATAGTGTTGCTTGCCCTGTCGCTACCCTTCTGCGTCCATGCCCAGAGCGGCGAACTGGCAAGACTGCGCTCCCAGATAGATTCCCTCCAGACGCTTGTTGACAGCCTTCGGGCCGCAGAGCCCATTGCCGAAGCGCTGGCAGAAGGCAATGAGGTGCCTGCAGTGGCTCCGAGGCCGATGGATTTCACTCCGTCCGTAACCGACAGCCTGCTTGCACAATGGTATCGCAATACCTGGAACAGGGATATTGCCGCCCCCACTCCCGACCTGGATTCCCTCAGGCTTACTTCTGCCGTAAGCGATTCGGTTATGGTCCGGCGTCTTGCCGCCATGAATCCATTTTTCGCCCTTCCGTTCAACGACGTGGTCAAGAACTATATGATAGTGTATTCGGAGAAACGGGGAGTGGCTATGCAGCAGGCGATGAGCCAGAGTTCCTATTATTTCCCCATCTTCGAGGAGGTCTTCTGCTGTTACGGTATCCCGCTGGAACTCAAGTATCTGGCGGTGGTGGAGTCCATGCTCAAGCCGACTGCCACGTCCCGTGCAGGAGCCAAGGGCCTGTGGCAGTTCATGTACCGCACAGGCCGCACTTATGGCCTGCAGATAGATTCCTTCGTGGACGAACGGATGGATGTTGAGAAGTCGACCGATGCCGCGGCGAGGTACCTGCGCGACCTGCACCGCATCTTCGGAGACTGGCCGCTTGCCGTGAGTGCATACAACTGCGGGGCGGGCAATGTCAACAAGGCGATCCGCCGTGCAGGCAAGAAGGATTTCTGGGCGGTGTATCCTTATCTCCCGCGTGAGACCAGGGGCTATATGCCGGCTTTCGTCGGCGTGATGTACGCATTCAATTACTCCAGGGATTACGGACTCGAGGCTGCAAGGGCGTCCGTGCCTTCGCAGGTCGATACTTTCCACATACGGAAGAACCTGCATTTCAAGCAGATAAATGAAGTTGTCGGCATACCGCTGGATGACCTCCGGTATCTCAATCCCAAATACTATAACGACATCGTCCCCGGTTCGGGCGGCACCTGCACGCTCAACATCCCCTTCGAGTGGAGCGCCGGGTTCATGGGTGCGGACCAGGATTCACTGTACAGCCACAGGGCCACGGAATACCTGTCCGAGCAGGTCCTGAAGGATATCGAGTCCGGAAAGGCTTCCTCATCCGGCGGCAATGCGCGGACCGTATATACCGTCCGCAGCGGCGATACCCTGAGCCACATAGCACGCCGATACCATACAAGCGTTAGCCAGCTGAAGAGTTGGAACCACCTACGTTCCGACCGCCTTTCCATCGGCCAGAAGATTTATATCTATTGATTTCCGTATTTCGCTACGCGAGATTCAGGAAGTGGGGGCCGAACCTTTCAAACGCTTCTCGTTCAAGCATTTCGCGGTCGTCCGGGTGGGCGATGCTGATAAGCAGCTTCGCACGCTCCTGAAGGCTGCGGCCGTACAGGTCCACCGCGCCGTATTCAGTCACGATCCAATGCGCGTCTGCGCGGGGCGTAACTATGCCGCCGCCGGGATTGATGGCGGAGACTATCTTGTTCTTTCCCTTGTTGGTGCGGGAAGCAAATGCGGTGATGCTCTTGCCGCCCTCCGACATGCTGGCTCCGCGTACGAATTCCAACTGGCCGCCGGTGCCGCTGAAGATGCGGGTGCCGATGGAGTCGGCGCTGATCTGGCCGGTGAGGTCGACCTCCGTAGCGCTGTTGATGGCCTTCATGCGGTGGTTGCGCGAAATGACCCAGGGGTCATTGGTGTAGGTGATGTCGCGCATGAGCACGTCGGGGTTGTGGTCGATGAAAGAATAGACCTCCTGAGAGCCCAGAAGGAAGGATGCCACCACCTTGCCGGTGTCTATCTGCTTGCAGGATCCGTTGATGACGCCTTTCTTGATGAGGCGCAGAAGGCCGTCGGCAAACATTTCCGTGTGCAGGCCGAGGTTCTTGTGGTCGGAGAGCTGCGAGGCGAGGGCGTTGGGAAGGGCGCCGATGCCCATCTGCAGGCAGTCGCCGTCTTCCACCAGGGCCGCGCAGTTCTTGCCGATTTCCATTTCCGTGGGGGTGGGTTCGGCGAATGCGGCCGTCACCAGGGGCTCGTCGTCCTGCACCAGATAGTCGAAAGCGTCGAGGCTCACGAGGTCTCCGTAGGCGAAGGGTACGTTGGGATTGACCACGCCGATAACCAGGTCTGCATTCTGGATAGCCGCGTAAGAGCAGTCGACGGAGGTGCCGAGAGATACGCGGCCCTCGGCGTCGGGAAGTGAAACGTTGACGAGGGCGGCTCCGAGCTTGATTGCGCCGGTGCGGTACAGGCGGGGCGTCTCGCCGAGGTGGACCGGCAGGTAGTCGGCATAACCGGCATTGACGTTGGCGCGTACGTTGGGGCCGACGAAGAAGCCCTGGTCGAAGAAAACGCCTTCGTATTTGGGCTCGCTGTACGGAGCCGGGCCTTCAGTATGGAAATGATGGAAATGGAGGTCGCAGACGTCGCCTGCATCGGCCCTGCGGGTGAGTGCCTTGATAAGGCAGTGGGGGACGCTAGCAACGCTGCTGAGGTGTATGTGGCAATGAGAAGGGATGTGGCTTACAGCCTCATCTGGGCTGACGAATCGGATATCTTTCATAACGGGTGCAAAGATACGGAATCATTTGCAATTTACAACGAAGCCGACAGCAGTTCCTGGCCTATGGTGTGGATTGCATCCAGGATTTTCCTGGTCGTCTTTTCATTGGGGTAGGCAAGGCCGTTCTTGTATTGGCGCAGCTGGCTCTCATTTATTCCGATATAGCGCGCGAGTGCGCTGCCATTGAAATAATCGAAGTAGTTGAAGAAGGACTGGATGTCGTAATGGAATTCTACGTCGGCGTCTTCTACCGGGACGTCGGGATTCAGTTCAAAGGCCTCCCTGATGCAAGTATGAAAGTCATCCTTGGCTTCTTCAACGCTTTCTCCATATCCGCCAAGGCGCATCTTCCCGATACCTTCATTGGAGTAAACTGAGTAAAGTCCATCCGGCCCTTTCTCGATAATCGCTGTGATATGCATATTATATGTCATTTTATACCAGAGTCTTTAAGTATCCTCGACAGTGTCGAAGGTGATACTTCTTTACTGTTGTGCCGGGGCACGGGAAACTGGCGGTCAGTAGCAGGTGAGTACCATATGTCGTGATTGCTGCCGTATCGAAGCAGCTGGCATCCTCTTTTGGCAAGCATCGCTTTCAGTTCCGATATTTTCATCGCAAAGATAACAATTTCGTTAGTATCTACAAGCTGTTCAGGTCGTATTTCTTGATCAATGCGCTGATTTCGGGGTCGAGGCGGCCGCGGTGGATGAAGGCGGCGTCCTGTGCGCAGGAACGGAGGTAGTACTCCACCGCGCCGCGTTCGTCTCCCTGGCGGGCAGAGACTAGAGCCCGGAGATAATCGGTCCTGGCGTCTTCCGGAAGGGGTTCAAGAATCTCCATCGCAGAGGCGTTGCGGTCCAGTGCCACCAGGGCAACTGCCGTGTTGTAGTCGGAGTATGGACGAAGGACCTCGAGCGCTCCTTTGTAATCGCGTTCCCTGATGAGCTGCACGCCCCTCATATATGCAGTGTCGAGTTCGGTGGTGTGTATGGTATCGCGAACCATGCCCTTGCGATGGAGGTAAAAGTCGAATTTGACTATTCTCAGCCGGGGGTAGAGATGCTCCCTCAGGTAGCGGTACGATGAGTGTCTGACGAGGGCCTTTTCCCTGGCGTCAGGGTCGCCGTACTTCTGCGAAGCATCCCGGTAGAACTCTTTGGATGCCAAAGACATATTGCCATCGTTCTCAACAAGAGCG
>CACZEU010000052.1 GCA_902780175.1 uncultured Bacteroidia bacterium | reverse complement strand
GGGGGAGCGAAGCGACGCTTTCCGGAGGGACTCTGCTGGAGGAACGGAATATCACCGGCGACGCACCGACGCATGGAATTAATTATAGAAGCGCTAAGCAAAGGCAAAGCCCCCGAAGCCTCAAAGGACCGAACAGAAAAAGAATAAGGCGGGCAACGCTTGCCAAGCTGCTCACGGATCATCCCCTCAGCACGCTCACGGTTCTCAGCCCTCTCAACATCAGCATTGAAAGTACTCAAGCAACGCCTCCCGTCGGCAGTCTCGGCAGCGATCTCGATAACGAACGCACCATGTACCGAAACATCCAGCGCAACCTCAATCTCCCTTCGCGGAGGACGCGAAGAAATTTCCTTCTCGAATGCGGCATCGATATTCCGGAAAAGGCGCACCCCGGGCCTCAGCCCATCGACCTTCTTGCAGAAAACAGACAGCCCCTCGCAGCGGTCGGCCCGGAAGCCGCGCACGGCACTCCCGTCCACGAAGGCGAAACCGTCGCCGTTGGACAGCGCCAGGCCGGGGCGGTCGGGGCGCACGGACACCTGCACGCCGCCCTGAGCAGGCCTTACGGAAGCGACGGTCCCGATGTACTCCCCCATCGACTTGGGAGCGTCCATCGACGACCACCTGTCACGCTTGCCGTCCAGCCACCAGGTGGTGTAGCCACGGTTGAACGTCTTGTCCAGGTCGGGCACGAAGCCCCCGCGGACGGCTCCGAAGGACGCACGGCAGTATGTCTCCGGGTTGCGGGCAATCAGTTCGTCCAGCGCAATGCTGTATGCGCGGACCACGTTGCGGACGTAAGACTCATTCTTGAGCCGTCCCTCGATCTTGAAAGAACATACACCGGCCTGCGCCAGGTCGCCCAGACGTTCCAGCAGGTTGAAGTCCCTCAGCGACAGCAGCGCCTTGTTCCGAACCAGGACCTTGCCGGATGCATCCACCAGGTCGTACAGCGAGCGGCAGGCCTGGATGCATTCGCCGCGGTCTGCGCTGCGGCCGTCCAGGTATTCCGACAGGCGGCACTCTCCGCTGTAACAAACGCAGAGCGCACCGTGGACGAAGAACTCCAGTTCACAGCCAACAGCAGCGCGGATAGCCCGAATGTCGTCGAGGCTGATGCCGCGCTCCAGGATGAGCCTGGAACAGCCGAGGGCCTCGTAGCGGCGCGCCTGCTCCACGGAACGCAGGAAGCACTGGGTGGAGGCGTGCATCGGGACTGTGATGTCGGCGAACTCCAGCAGCCGTTCTTCACGGATGATGAAGGCATCGACTCCGGCCTCCTGCGCGGCGAGCATCATGGAATGGACCTCATCCCACTCGCCGTCGCGGATAAGGGTGTTGACGGTAAGATAAATACGTACGCCGAAACGGTGGGCGTACTCACAGAGCTCCCTCACATCCTCTATCGAATTGCCTGCGGCGTAGCGGTTGCCCCAGCCGGGACCGGCAATATAGACGGCATCGGCACCGCAGTCTATTGCCGCGATGCCGACCGTCTTGTCACGCGCAGGAGCGAGGAGCTCGAGCGGAATCATTTATTTGAGAGCGGCGAGCGCCTTCTGGGCGTCGGCGCCGAATTTGGGATCGGAAGTGGCCTTGGAATAGTACTCCTTGGCTTTGGCGTTGTTCTTGGCCTGCTGGTAGAGGGCGCCGACGGTGTAGGCTATCTGGCCTGCGTTCTTGGCGGTGGGAGCGGCCTCGAGATACTGCTCGAAGTACTTGATGGCGTCTGCGTTCTTGCCGCCGAGCTGGGAAGCCTGGCCGGCGATCTGCAGAGCCTGGGCGTTGGGGGCGAACTCATTGGCGGTGTTGGCCTCCTTCACTGCGTCTGCATACTTCTTGGCCTTGAGGGAAGCGACGGAGCGCTTGAGATACATCTTGCCGAGCTGGGAGTTGGCGTTCTTCTCCTGGCCGTTGGCGGCAGCGGCCTTGTAGGCCTCTTCCGCTGCGGCGGCGTCGCCCAGGCCCTCGAGGGCCATACCGTGACGGAGGGCTGCCACGCCGTCCTCGGGACGGAGTTCACGTACCTTTGCATAGCCTTCAGCAGCACCGGCGAAGTCCTTGGCGTTGAGCAGGCCGTTGGCCTTGCGGAGCCAGGCCTCGGGGATGAGACCGGTGGCTTCTTCGGCCACTTCGCTTGCTCCGTACTCATTGGCCACGGAGACTGTCTTGTCCAATCCGGCGAGGGCGGCGTCGAAATTGCCGGCCTTGAGCTCGTTCTTGGCTATACGGCTGAGAATGCTGGGAATGACGGTCTTGCAGGTTGCGACAAGTTCCAGTCCTTCTTCTCCGCAGGCCTCGGCCATCTTGAGGGCCTCCTGGAAACCGGAGAGGGCGGTCTGATAATCATCTGCCGCGAGGGAATCGTTGGCGAGCTTGGCAAGCTCGGTGGCGTCTGCCATACTCTGGGCGGACACTACTGCGGCTGCTGCAAACAGCGCTGCGATGGAAACTAAGATCTTTTTCATATCTGATAAGGTTTAATTTCGATACCGAAGTGCAAAAATAGCAATTTTTGTTCCAAATTGCTACCTTTGTAAGAATTTAACAAAAAACCGCACAATGACACAGAAGAATTTCCGCCTCGAAAGCGACCTGCTCGGCGAGCTCCAGGTTCCCGCCGACGCCTATTACGGTGTCCAGACCCAGAGGGCCCTCGACAACTACAGGATATCCACCACCAAGATGCTCCACTACCCGGAATACATCATCTCGATGGCCTATGTGAAGATGGCCGCGGCCGAAGCCAACGCCGAACTTGGCGTCCTGGACCGCAAGATAGCGGACGCCATAGTAGCCGCCTGCAAGGAAATAGTGGACGGCAAGCTCCACGACCAGTTCCCCGTAGATATGATGCAGGGCGGCGCCGGCACCTCGGTCAACATGAACGCCAACGAGGTCATCGCCAACCGCGCGCTCGAGCTTATGGGCCACAAGAAGGGCGAATATCAATACTGCTCCCCCAACGACCACGTCAACTGCGCCCAGTCCACCAACGACGCATACCCCACCGCCTTCCGTTACACTTTCGTGCGCATGAACAGGCACCTGCGTGCGAGCCTCGAGGCCCTCATCGCCTCCCTGCGCGCCAAGGGCGAGGAGTTCAAGGACTATATCAAGATGGGCCGTACGCAGCTGCAGGATGCGGTTCCCATGACCTCCGGCCAGGAGTTCAACGCCTTCGCCAACAACCTCGAGGAAGAGATTGCCAACCTTGAGCGCAACGTCGTCCTGCTCAAGGAAATCAACATGGGAGGCACCGCCATCGGTACCGGTCTCAACGCCGTTCCCGGCTTCGCCGAGCTCTGCACCGCCAAGATGTCTGAATTCACCGGCGACACCTTCATCAAGGCACCCGACCTCGTGGAGGCCACTCCCGACACCGGCGCCTACGTGAGCTATAGCGCAGCCCTCAAGCGCCTCGCCGTCAAGCTGTCAAAAATCTGCAACGACCTCCGCCTGATGGCATCCGGCCCCCGCTGCGGCCTGCACGAAATCAACCTTCCCGCAATGGCCCCCGGTTCCTCCATCATGCCCGGAAAGGTCAATCCCGTCATACCCGAGGTCACTAACCAGGTGTGCTTCAAGGTCATCGGCAACGACACCACCGTGGCCTTCGCGGCAGAGGCCGGCCAGCTCCAGCTCAACGTCATGGAGCCCGTCATCGTGCAGTCCATCCTGGAGAGCCAGACCTGGCTGACCAACGTGATGGACACACTGCGCACCCGCTGCATCGACGGCATCACCGTCAACGCCGACCACTGCTACGAGATGGTCAAGCATTCGATTGGCATAGTTACTGCACTTAACCCGTACATCGGCTACAAAACCTCCACGAAGGTCGCAAAAGAGGCCCTTGAGACCGGCCGCAGCGTATATGACCTCGTGCTCGAGCACGGCTACATGTCAAAGGAGAAGCTGGACGAGGCCCTGGATCCCAAGGCCATGACCGCCTCCCACGAATTCATCAAGTGAGATTCAAAAGCATCATAGTGAGCATCCTCCTGATGCCGCTGGCCCTGGAGCTGGCGGCACAGGGCCTGCCCACCCTTGGCAAAGCTTCTGAAATCACCACCGGAGAACTGCCCAACGGCATTTCCTATTATATCGTCAGCAACAGGTCGCTCCCCGGATTTGCCGACTTCGCCCTGGTCCAGCCTTCGCGCACGGACCGGTCCGGCCCGCGGAAGGACCTTGTGAGCCTCCCCCACTTCGAGCGGCGTCAGCCCTGGCGTTTCCTCGCCGACAACGGCATCCGCTACGGCGAAAGGGGATTCATCCAGCACCTTCGGGACGCCACCGTAATGCGTTTTCCGGACGTTCCCGTCTTCCAGGGCGCCGTTTACGATTCCACCCTGCTGATGCTGATGGACCTCGCACGCCGGTCCGATTTCCGCCAGGCCGTCATAGTCAGCGGCGACGTGGACGTATCGGCCGTACGCGAGCGCCTCAGGCTCATGTCGATGACCGTATCGGCCAGGCAGCCGGAACCTGGCGAGGACACCTACCACTGGCATTCGCAGGATTCTGCCGTAGTTACTACGTCCACCGGCCCCATCGGCAGCATACGGGTGGCATACCGCTCGCCCCGCACCGAACCGGAATACATGAACACCATCCAGCCGCTGATGAGCCGTATGCTGGCGGACGAATTCGGCACCATATACGAACGCCGGATACGCGCCGCATTCGCCCTGAAGGGCATTCCGCTTGCAGGCTGCGGCTTCCGTTACACCGGCAGCGACCAGACCTCCGGGGACGAAATGTTCACCCTCACGGTAGAGACCGCCCCGGAAACGCTCCCAGAGGCCGCGAGAATCATGGCCGGAGTGCTGTCGTCCCTCAACGGCGACGGCGCCACGGAGGAAGAAGTGTCGTTCGCCCGCAGCGCACGTACGGAGGCCATCATCCGCGATGCCGGAAGCATCAGGCTGTCCAACGGCCGCTACGTAGACAAATGCATCTGGTCGTACCTTTACGGCGCCAGCCTTGCATCCGAGGCCTCCCTGGGCACGTTCCTCACCGGACGGCACCTGGACCCGGGCCGCGAAAGGGAACTTCTCAACCGGTACATATCCGCCGCGATAACCGTCCGCCGCAACATCCACATCCACGCACGCAACACCGTACGCCCCCAGGCCGACAGCGTCTATGCCGTATTCGTCCGGGGCTGGCAGGAGGGCTGCTCCGTCAAGCCGGAAACGCCCATCCAGGCCGACACCACCATGCTCCGTTCGCCTTCAAAGAAAGTCAAGCTGCGCACCACCGCAAACGACTCTTTCAGCGGCAGCAGGATGTGGACCTTCTCCAACGGCATCACCGTATTCTTCAAGAAAACCGCCGGGAAGGGTTCTTTCCACTACGGATATATGGTAAAGGGCGGATGGACCGAGATTGCCGGCATCAACGCCGCCGAATCCGCCTGCGCCAGCGACGTCCTCGCACTGGAGAAGGTTACCGTAATGGACGGAAACTACTGGCGCGAACTGCTGGAAATGAACGGCATAACGCTGACGCCGGAGATTACGGTATCCGATATGCGCTATACCGGCACCGCCCCTTCGGACCGCCTCACCCTGGTCCTCAAGGCGATGCTGTCGATGGCCACCGCCTCGGGCGCCGACCCGGACGCCTTCGAACGCTACAGCCGGGAAAAGGGCCTGAGGGACCGCCGCGACCGCTTTTCCGCCGCCGGCACCCGCGCCAGCCTGGACAGCACTATGTGTCCCGGATACGCCTACGCAGCAGGCAGCATCCCGGGAATGCCCCGCAAGGATTTCGCTGAAAGATTACACAGTTACCACGCCAAAAAGGGCGCCGACTCCCACAATACCACGATAGTCCTGATGGGCGACCTCGACGAGGCCACGACCCTCAAAGCCCTCACCCAGATACTCGGGGCCTTCCCCACCGGCCAGCAAAGGGTCATCCGTCCGAGGATGAGTTATCCCCTTCGCGAATGCTGGTCAACGACCTATGCTGCCGGAGGCTGGCGCGACAGGGGCGTGACCGTGGCCCTGGGCGCCCGCTGGCCCTTCAGCGCCGACGGCAATATGACGCTGCGCGTGGCCTGCGCCGCACTGGAGCAGGAACTTGCATCTTCGCTTGCCGGCAAGGGATACCGTTTCTCCGTATCCGGCGAGGCTGACCTGATGCCCGCTGAAAAGGCCGCAATTTACATCAACTGCTACCCGGTACCGGCCGGAGGCCTTCCCGCCGGGATAGTCCCCGCCACGCCAGCCGACGCCCTCAACGCCGTCCGCGCCACCATTGAGCGCCTTGGCAGGGAAGAAGTTCGGCCAGAGGTGCTCGAGAGGGCCAAAGCCTCCGTACTCGCTTCGATGAACTCATACTCGGAAGATACGGCCTACGCCGTTCAGACGCTGCTCTACCGCAACGCCCTCGGGCGCGACATCGGCAGTTCCTTCGAGCCTATGGCAAAGGCCGTGGACGCGGCCACCGTAAGAGACCTTTTCTCCGCCCTGGACGCCTGCAAGGCCGAATTCGTAGTACGATGAACAATCCTCACGGCACCATCATCCAGATTGGCGACATCCTTGTTTCCGAGGATGTGGTATGCGAATACTTCAGCTGCGATTATGCCGCCTGCAAGGGCGTCTGCTGCATAGAGGGCGACGCCGGAGCGCCCCTGGACGAATCGGAACTGCCCGGCCTGGAGCGCGAATATCCCAAATACAGCCCCGACATGACCGAGGCCGGACGCGACGCCGTCGCGCTCAACGGTTTCTTCGAAATCGACCCGGAAGGAGACCTCGTCACGCCGCTGGTTCCCGGTTCCGGCGTATGCGCCTTCGCCCGCCTGCGGGAGGACGGCTCCTGCCTCTGCACCATCGAGGCATGCGGCTGCCGCAAGCCGGCTTCCTGCTCGCTGTATCCGGTGCGCGTAAAGAAATTCAGCAGCGGCGGCATCGGCCTCAACCTGCACCGCTGGGACATCTGCAAGCCGGCGTTCGAAAAGGGCCGGCGCGAGGGCATCCGCGCATATCAGTTCCTCCGCAAGCCCCTTACGGACGCTTTCGGAGAGGAGTTTTACGAGGCGCTCTGCGCCGCAGCGGAGCACGTCAATGCTGAGTGACAGGGTTCTCAACCGCGAGATCCTCCGTCTCAGCGTCCCCAGCATCCTTGCCAACCTTACCGTCCCCCTGGTGGGAATGGTGGATACCGCGCTGGCCGGGCACCTGCCCGGCGGTGAGGCAGCGGCATTCATCGGCGGCATCTCCGTCGGCTCGATGCTGCTCAATCTGCTTTACTGGAACTTCTTCTTCCTCCGGACCGGCACCGGCGGCCTCACGGCACAGGCGTTCGGCCGCAAGGATCCGCACGACTGCGCAAGGATATTCTACCGGGGAATGGGCCTCGCGCTTATTCTTTCCATGTTGCTGCTGGCCCTGCAGGTGCCTATGGTGCACCTGGGAATGCTGCTGGTGAAGTCTTCGCCGCGCGTGTGCGAGCTGGCGCTGCAGTACTTCTTCATACGCATCTGGGCCGCTCCTGCGACCGTCTCGCTGATGGTTTTCCGGGGATGGTTCGTAGGGATGCAGGACTCTGTCAGTTCGATGTGGACCGACCTTGTCGTAAACGGGGTCAACATAGCCGCCTCCGTGCTGCTGAGTTTCGGGGCCTTCGGATGGCAGGGACTGGGATTTGCCGGCATTCCCCTGGGAACGGTCGTGGCGCAGTACTGCGGACTGCTCTTCGCTTCGCTCACCTGCCTCGTCAAGTATAAAAACGTGCTCCGGCTGCTTTCCGGAGAGGATTTCGCCGGGGTGTTCCATTGGGGACAGATGAAGCCGTTCCTTGCGATGAACGGCAACCTGATGGGGCGCTCGCTGTGCTTCACGGTCATTTATATGGGTTATACCATCATCGCCGCGCGCTTCGGGGACGTGCTGCTGGCGTGCTCGTCGATAATGATGCACCTGCTGATGATATTCTCCTACTTCACCGACGGCTTCGCATATGCCGGAGAGGCTCTGAGCGGACGCTTCATAGGGGCGCAGGACAAGGTGATGCTGCGGCGCACCGTGAAGTACGTGTTCATCTGGAGCATCGGGGTGTCGCTGCTGTTCGTCGTCCTGTATTACGTGCTCGGAAGGCCCGTGGTGGGCCTGTTCACATCCGATCCGGAGGTGGTGCAGACCTGCAGCCGCTTCCTCCCGTGGCTGCTTATAATGCCTCCGGTGGGATGCGCGGCCTTCACCTGGGACGGCATCTACCTTGGAGCGACAGAGTCGGGAAGCCTGTTCCTTTCGATGTCGGGCGCGCTCGCAGGATTCCTGGGAGTATGGTTCCTGTTCGGCCCGTCGGCCGATCCGGGCAGTGACGCCTGCATGCATATCCTGCTCGCCGCGTACTTCGCCCATCTGGCCGTACGCGCCGTGTGGCTTTCGCTGACCTACCGCAGGAAGGTGCTGGGACGCGTCGGGGATTAGTCTACGCTTATTTCGTCGATGAATATGAATGCCGGATAGCCGGCGCCGGGGTGCCATTCCGGAATGGTGCCCAGGTTGACGGCGTCCACCCTGACGTAACGCGCCTCGAGGCCGCAGACGGGCACCGAGCAGTCCCATCGCTGCACTTCCATGTCTCGTTCGGCAACCGGAGTCTGCACCGTGGCGACCTCGGTGTAGTCGGTTCCGTCCGAAGAGACGGAGAATGTGACGCTGCGGGGCATCCAGATCCAGGAACGGGCGTCCTGGCAGAAGCCGGCGGAGAGCCGTGTGAGCGGACGGACGGAGCGCAGGTCGACCACCGCGGCAAAGTCGGTGTCCTGATAGCCCTGCCAGCCGCCGGTGCGCCAGTTTGCGCCGCCCTTGCGGCCGTCGATAAGGCCTTCCGGGCCTCCGGCGGTGTATTGGCGGGAGCATTTGGAAAGGACCGTTATGTCCCTGTCGGTGTATATCTTGTTGACGGTGCAGCGGGTCGTGAAACTGCGTTCGCCGCCCTGTTCGGCGTATGCTTCCATCGTGCAGGTTTTGTTTACCGTGAAGGGGCCTGTGTACGGCTCGAAGGGGGCGTCGTCGATGCGGTACCGGATGCTGCCTTCGCCGGCAATCGAGACCTCAAGAGAGTCGGCGAACATCTCGGATGGCGTCTCGAACCAGGGGTTGACGGTGATGGTCTTGGGGATATAGGTCATACCGGGTGCATACGAGGGGCTTTTTGCACCCGGAGAGGCCTGATTACGGGTATTGGGGTGCAAAACGGGGGTGAGCCCGGGGCAATAGGGGTAGAGGCCGAGGGCGCTGAGGACGTACCAGGCAGACATCTGGCCGCAGTCGTCGTTGCCGCAGAGGCCGTCGGGAGCGGAGGTGTAGAGTTCTTCCAATATACGGCTGACGGTTTCCGCGGTCCTGCCGGGACGGCCGGCGACGGCATACAGATAAGGAATGTGGTGCGACGGTTCGTTGCCGTGGGCATACTGGCCGATGCAGCCGGTAATGTCGGCCTGGGTGCGGCCGGTGGTGCCTTCGGGGGCGTTGAAGAGGCCGTCGAGCCTATTCTCGAAAGCCTGCAGGCCGCCGAGGGCATGGACCAGTCCGGCGACGTCCTGCGGCACGAAGAAGGAATACTGCCAGGAATTGGCCTCCGTGTAATTGTTGTTGACCTCGCGGGGGTCGAACGGAGAGTACCAGCGGCCGTTGAGCCTCGCACGCATGAATCCGGTGGAGGGGTCAAATACGTTGCGCCAATATTGGGCCGAACGCATATAGCGTCCGTATTCTTCAGTCCGGCCGAGGTACTTTGCGACCTGCGCCACGCACCAGTCGTCATAAGCGAACTCCAGCGTATTGCTTACGCTCTCGTGCTCGTCGTCCGCCAGCACGAGGCCGTTGGCCCGGAAACTCGCCATGCCGTGCTCGGGACGCATGGAACTGGCCACCATGGCCTCAAACGCCTTTTCCACGTCGAAACCCTTGAGCCCGCGGGCCACGGCGTCGGCGATTATCGGGGCCGAATTGTATCCTATCATGCAGTCCGTCTCCCAGCCTGAGAGTTCCCAGACGGGGAGTTTGCCGTTTTCCTCCCGGATGGATAACATCGAACGGATGAAGTCCACCGAGCGGTTCGGTTCAATCATGAACAGCAGCGGGTGCTCGCCGCGGAAGGTGTCCCAGGTGGAGAATACGGTGTAACGCTCCCAGCCGTCGGCGGTGTGGACCTCTCCGTCCATGCCGCGGTAACGGCCGTCGGCGTCGGAATACAGGGACGGATGGATGCCGGTATGATAGAGGGCGGTGTAGAAGCGGCGCCTGTGCTCCCTGTCCTTCCAGGGGCATTCGAGTTTGCCAAGATATGCGTTCCAGGCATCCCTGGTGGACTTTCTGAGGGCGCCTATGTCCGACGGATACTCCGACTGCAGGTTGGCCCTGGCCCCTTCCTCCGATACGCTGGAGATGGCGGCGCGGAGGGTAATCCTGCGGCCGCTGAACGTCAGGCGAGCCACCTTGCCGCCATCGAGCAGTTCCGTTTCGGCAGGTTCGGAGAATTCAATATAGAAGTATAACTGCTGGCCGCGGGCCCAGCTGGAGGAAACGCGCTTGCCGCTAATCCAGCCGGGGCCGTAATGGATGGCGAAACCGTCAAGGGGGTCGCGGTGACGCAGGTCAACCGTAAGCACCGCCGGGCCCTTTGGGAATGTGTATTCGTGCATCGCAACGCGGCGGCCGGCGGCAAGGCGTACGCCGATTCCGTTGTCCAGGCGCACCTCGTACCAGCCGGGCTCCGCCTTTTCATTTTTATGGGAGAAGCGGGACGGGCCGTCGCCGGGGGTGACCAGCACGTCGCACCAGTCGTCGCAGCCGGTGCCGCTAAGGTGCGTGTGGCTGAATCCGTAGATGAGGCTGTCGGAGTAATGATAGCCGCTGCAGCCGTCCCAGTCGCCGGCGCGCGGACGGGTGTCGGGGCTGAGCTGAATCATACCGAACGGGGCTACGGCCCCCGGGAACGTGTGTCCGTGGGCGTCAGTCCCCACAAACGGGTCGGCGAAACGGGTGAGGAGGGAGAGGATCAGGATCAGTGTCGTCATACACAGACAAAAATAATAATTATATTTGGCGTATGAAACGTTTCATCCTTGCAGTCATCACCTTCTTTGCCTGCTGTGCCGCACCGGCGCAGGACTACGGCAAGTATTATACAGACCTTCCTATTGCCCTTACGCCTCCCGAGGCACCGGTCATCCCGGATTATTCCGTGTGTCTGACCGACTTCGGCGGCGTCCCCGACGGCGTCACGCTATGCACAGAGGCCTTTGCGAAGGCCGTTTCGGCACTGACGAAGAAGGGCGGCGGACACCTCGTAGTGCCTGCCGGAGTCTGGCTTACGGGCCCCATCGTCCTCAAGGACCGCATCGACCTGCACCTTGAAAAAGGCGCGTTCGTGCTGATGTCCCCCGACCGCAAGCTGTTCGTTCGCGACGACGGCAAGGTCATGCCGGGAATCAGCGCCAGCAAGCGCAGCGATGTGAGCATCACCGGCGAGGGCATCATCGACGGCAACGGCGAATGGTGGCGCGCGGTCAAGCACGGCAAGGTCAGCGACGTGGAATGGAAGGACTACCACCGCATGGGCGGCACCGACGTATCGGACGGCTCGCTGTGGTATCCCTTCGACCTGAAGCACGTCGACAACATCGCTCCCGACCTCAAGTCGCAGGAGCGTATGCGTACGCATCTTGTGCGCCTTACTGATTGCCGGAAAGTGCTGGTCAGCGGCGTCACCATCCAGAATTCTCCCAAGTTCCATCTGGTGCCGCAGCGCTGTTCGCAGGTGGCGATAGTCGGGGTGACTGTCCGCTGCCCCTGGAACGCCCAGAACGGCGACGGCATCGACATAATGCACAGCCGCGACGTCCTGGTAGCCGATTGTACGGTCGATGTGGGTGACGACGGCATCTGCCTCAAGGCCGGCGGAGGCCCCAAGGCTGCCGCTCAGGGAGCGACGGAAAGGATCCTGGTGCGGGGGAACACCGTTTTCCATGCGCACGGGGGCTTCGTCATCGGTTCTGAATTCTCTGCGGGAATAAACGACGTGGCTGTACTGGAGAACACCTTCAGCGGCACCGACACCGGCCTGCACTTCAAGAGCGCGCCCGGCCGCGGCGGCGTCACGTCAAGGATACGCATCAAAGACGTCTGGATGAGCGACATCCGCGACCAGGCCATAGTCTTCCAGACCACATATGTAAATGTGGCCGTCGGTGAAAACGGCTCCGCGCAGCAGACGCAGGAGTTCGTGCCGGAGTTCCGCGACATCTCCGTCGAAGGCCTGGTGTGCCGCGACGCCCGCATCGGCATCAGCGCCCACGGCTCTCCGGAGATGATTCACGACATTTCTTTGAAGGGGTGCACCATCTTCTGGACCGAGACCTGTGCCGACCTGTCCTCCCCGGAGCTGATTGACCTATCGGGCGTACGGCTGGTTAGTTGGTAGGAGCCTCCAAGTTATCCCAAAGAAAAAACAGACAGTCCGGCGACTGACAGAAAAAGGGTCCTGCACCCGTCAGACTGAGTTGAGCCGAACGTCCACTGGACGTTCGGCTCAACTCATCCCTCCCACGCCTCTCGGCGCGGGCCCCTCCCCCTCACGCGGCCGGGGGCGACCACGGTCTGACGGGTGCAGGTCCCTTTTTCTGTCAGTCGCCGATTGCCCTCTATACGCCATCAAAAAGTTCAGTCTGCCCGGGTGCGCTGGAAGCCTCTTTTGCACACGGGACGGCAGTTTCGGGCGTTTCCGGGTGCGTTTAGGGGGTGTTTTGCACCCGGATTGGCGGCGTGCGTCCGTATCTAGGAGACGACGGTGATATGCCCTGAACGGCCTCCTGCTGGGGATTGGCGTCGGCCGACGGTCTATCAGAAGGGTAGGAGCCGACGGTGATATGCCCTGGACGGCCTCCTGCTGGGGATTGGCATCGGCCGACGGTCTGACCACCGGGATCGCCTGACACCATCCAATACCCCAGCCTGGATCAAAACCCGGATTTTCAGTCCCGTTACGGAGCCCGAATGCCCTTCCGGGATCGTTTCTGGGATTATTGATCCAGTTTGGGTGTCCGGCGACCCTTCCGGGATCGTTTTCGGGATTTTTGATCCAGTTTGGGTGTCCGATGACCCGTTCGGGATCGTTTTCGGAATTTTTGATCCAGTTGATATGGTCGAGAGCCCTTCAAGGGGATGGCTTGGCGCAGGTCCGAAAAAAATATGGGTCCGCGCCGCAAATCGCCATTGTACGCACTTCCGTGGCGCAGGCCCCCCGCCCAAAATTGGACCCGCGCCATTTTGAAGGGGACCTGCTCCAATATCTTAGCTCTTTAGCACCGTGAGGACGACGTGGGGGTGCTCACGTCGTCTTCGCGGCAGCAAAGGGGGTGAAACGACAGAGAATCCGTCCGCGAGTTCCTATGTTTGAAATCGAATGAGTCCTGTTCGGACTCATGAGGAACGCTCTCAGGGGTTCCGACCCCTGCCGCTAAGGCAGCCCCCC
>CACZEU010000051.1 GCA_902780175.1 uncultured Bacteroidia bacterium | reverse complement strand
GATATCATCTATCCTTACTCCAAGACCTTCTCCTTCGGTGTTGACATTACATTCTGACGATTATGAAAAAGATTATTATACCTCTGGCCATATTGGCCGCAGCAATGTCGCTGTCGGCCTGTGAAGACTTCCTCACCAAGACCCCGGAGACCAAGCTCTCCCCCGGGTCCTTCTTCTCCACGAAGGCCGAGCTCGACCTGTGGGCCAACAAGTTCTACAGCGACATCATCCCTTCTCCTGAAGACCTTGCGGAACTCAACGCCGACGACAACGCATCTTCCGCATCCCTGAGCGCCATTCAGAAAGGCACCCGCAGCCCCTCGTCCAAATCCTGGAGCGAGAACACCTGGAAGCCCCTGCGCAACATCAATTACATGCTGGAGAACAACAAGTGCCCCGACACATCCGTCAAGGACATGTACGACGGCGTATGCTACTTCTTCCGCGCCTGGTTCTATTACAACAGGGTCCGCGTATATGGCGACATGCCCTGGTACGACCACGTAATCGGTTCGGCCGATTCGCTCGACCTCAGGAAGGCCCGCGATCCCCGCGGTTACGTGATGATGAAGGCCATGGAAGACCTCGACAAGGCATACGACCTGCTCCCGGCAAAATGGTCCGGCGATGCCGTATATCACGTCTCAAAGGACGCAGCCCTTGCCCTCAAGAGCCGCATAGCGCTGTTCGAGGGAACCTTCCGCAAGTATCACGCAGGTACCGCATATGTCCCGAACGACAGTGAGACCTATGACGGTGTAACCGTTTCTTCCGAATGGTTCCTCCGCCAGGCAGCTGACGCCGCAGGCAAACTCATCGGAACCCGCAAGCTTTACACCGGCAACACCTTCAAACTCTCACCCAAGGCTACCAACGCCTCTTACCGTGAGTACTTCATCCTCGAAGACGCCGAGACCGACGAGACCATCCTCTCCCGCCGCTACAACGTGGACATCCTTGTCCGCCACGGCGTGCAGTTCGACTTCAAGAACCAGCACCGCAGTGCAACCGCACGCATGGTGAACCACTATCTCCAGAGCGACGGATCCCCTATCCAGGAGCGCGCCGGCTGGCAGACCCTCACTTACTCCGAGGCGTTCGCAGGCCGCGATCCCCGTATGGCGCAGACGCTCCAGGGTCCCGGATACGTTGCCCTGAACGGCACCGGCCCCGAGCAGATTGACTTCGAGCGCACTTTCAACGGCTACCGCGTCATCAAGTTCATCTCCGACGACACCCACGAGAACGCAACGACCTCCACCACCGATTATCCGGTCCTCCGTTACGCAGAAGTCCTGCTGAACTATGCAGAGGCCAAGGCAGAACTCGGTGAACTGACCGCCGAAGACATCGCAAAGACCATCGACGTGCTCCGCGCACGCGTCGGAATGCCCGCAATGGCCGTAGTTCCTACCACAGAAGACCCGCTCATGGCCGAGTACTATCCCAATGCCAAGGGCGCTCAGAAGGCCGCCATACTCGAGGTTCGCCGCGAGCGCACCGTGGAGCTCTTCGCCGAGGGATTCAGGCAGTGGGACCTCCTCCGCTGGGGCGAAGGCAAATGGCTCACTCCCAAGGCCACCAAGGGCGTACAGGGCATTTACGTTCCCGCCCTCGGTGAATACGACCTCGACGGAGACGGCAAAATCGACGTGCTGTTCTACACCGGCAGCAAGCCCAAGACCACCGCTCCCGCCGCAAACCAGATAGAGATCAAGGGCAACTACACCCTGTCCGAAGGCAGCAAGGGCTACCTTACCTACTATGCCGCGGAAGACTACGACTGGGTGGAGGACCGCGACTACCTCTGGCCCATACCGGCCGACCAGCGCTCCATCACCCACGGAGCCCTGACCCAGAATCCCGGATGGGACGACGGTGTGACCTTTGACGACTGAATATGACCAGGGTCAGAAATATGTTTCTGTGTCTGCTCGCCGCAGCGCTCGCCATCGGCTGCAACGAGAAGCCGCCGCAGGAGGAGAAGACTCCCCTTGTGGTATCGCCTCTCAATGTAAACGTGGCGGCGCTGGGTGAACAGAAAACCATCACCCTGTCATCCTCCTCCGACTGGTATGCCCGTTCCAGCCAATCCTGGCTCAAGGTGCTGAACGCCAGCGGTAAGGCATCGGCGTCTCCCCAGCAGCTTACTGTCTCCGCAGAGGAGAACAAGGCAAAGACCGAACGCAGCGCGGAGCTTACCGTATCCAACCTTGACGGCGAAACGGCGACCGTAACCGTCAATCAGGCCGAGGGCACCGGCGATACCGGGCTCCGGGGCATCTACACTGCGGATGACCTTGTAGGTTTTGCAAAGGCCGTCAACGGTGAGGGTTCCATCGCCCTGTATATGGTTGACGGAGTCGTCAAGCTGATGAAAGACATCGACGCTTCCTCCATCAAGGAGTGGATTCCCGCCGGTTCTCCCGAAAAGCCCCTGACGGTCAACTTTGACGGCGGCGGCCACAGCATAAAGAATATAGGCTGGACCGTCGACCTCTCAAAGCACCCTTACGCAGGCCTCATCGGCTATGCCAAGGGAATCACCATAGAGAGGCTCACATTCGGCAACTCCGGCAGCACCGTCGAATTCAAAGGGACCAGCGCCACTGCCGCCCAGATAGGCGGCGTGGTGGGCGCGGCTTTCGCCTCTTCCATAGAGAAGGTGACCAACAACGCCACCCTCGTAATGAAGGAGAACGGCGGCCCGGGCAAGAACATAAGCATCGGCGGCATCGCCGGATTCACCGACTCCGGAACGACCGTCGGCAACGCCGAAATCAAGGCCCGCGGCTGCGTCAACAACGGCGACATCCTCGTCAGCGTCCCCTGCAAGCAGGGCGGCCTCGTCGGGCATAACGAAGGAGTAATCGTCAACTGCACGAACGCCGGAGCCGTACTCGGCAAGGTTTCCGACAAGCTCGGTCCCGGTTGGGGATGCTCCGTCAACAAGGTCCGCGAGAGCTTTACCGGCAATACCGGCAACGGCCACGTGGGAGATTACGACAAGTACGCTTCCAACCCTTCTGCAGCGCCCTCCGACGCCATCCTGAACTCCATGATGAACGCGTCCGAGGGATACGACATCGACTCCAACTTCATCGACTGGACCGCCGATTCCTACTACGACTGGGAAACGATGGAAAGCATCAAACTGCACGAGGGAGCCACGTATTACCATTACTCGTTCTCCGTCGTGCCACGCCATATGTACGTACTGGAAATCGATCTTTCGAATCCCGGGATCGAACTGACAGGCGCCGTAGCGAACGACGTGATTCCCAACCCCAACGGCAACAATAACGACAACAACGGCTTCAGGATACGCGAAACGCTCTCCCAACTCTGCGCCCGCAAGCGCAGCGAGGGGCAGACTATCCTTGCCGGCACCAACTGCTGCTTCTTCGACTCCAACGACGGCATCTCCAGAGGCTTCCACGTGGAAGACGGAGAGCCGGTGTACATCAACAATCCGGATGTGGTGAAGAAACTCGTCAACCACTCCTGGGCATTTGCAGTGTACGCCGACGGCACCGCCGCCTGCGGCAAGAAATCGTTCAGCGGAAAGGTCCGCGCCGGCGGGACGGAATTCTCATTCTATTCCGTCAACGACACCACCCTGAGGCACAGCTCGCCGTCGGTCTCCCCCGTCAACCTCTTCACATCCCGCTATGTCCGCACCCCGCACCCCGCGCATCCTGAACTCGTCAACGAACTTGCACGCGACGCCGTGTACGTCATCTGCGAATACGCCGGCGAGCCGATGAAGGTCAACGCCGGATACGCCCAGGCGAAGGTCGTGAACGTGATCGACGGGCGCAGCAGTTCCATTAACGACCTCCCGTACATCACGCAGAAGAACCGCGTCGGCATAGCCGTGAGCGGCAGCAACGCGTCCAAATTTGCGGCATTGAAGGCCGGCGATACTGTTGAGTTCAAGTGCGACATTACCGTAACAGGGCACGGCACTACCCCGATGACGGCGCTCTCATCCACCATGTTCATGATAATGGACAACGGTGCCGACGCCACTTCGACCATACCCGTCACCAACACATCCATCACCAATTACGACCCGATGACGTATCCTGTCGTCAGCAAGGACGGCACCAAGGTCTGGCTGGTTGAAATCGACGGCCGTCAGCTATGGTATTCAATGGGCGTCAAGGCCTACGAGATGTACCGCATCGCAAAGAAACTCGGAGGCTGGAACGTCACCCGCATGGACGGCGGCGGTTCGGCCGCAATGTGGCTCTGGAACCCCTCCACGTCGCGCGGCGCCCTTGTCAGCCACCCCGCAGACAGCAAGGGCGAACGCAGCTGCCTGACTTATATGATACTGAGAGAAAAACACTAATAAACCATTTCGTATATGAAAACCATTATCCGCACAGCTTCAGCCCTCCTCCTCGGAGCGGCACTCATCATCTCCTGCGAGAAAAAGCAGGATCCTGTCACCTACACCATGACTGCCGACAGGACTTCCATCAGCGATGTCGCAGCCAACAACCCCAGCGACGAGACACTGGTCCTCAAGACCAACGCCACAAGCTGGCTCGTCCTCACCCCCGACTGGGTGACCGCTACGCCCAATTCCGGCGCAGGCAGCGAGAACGGTACCATCATCACCCTCAAGATAGCCTCAAACTACAAGAATGAGGCGACCGACACCGCACCCCGCAGCGGCGTCCTCAAGTTCAGCGGTTCGGGCGCCACTCTCGACATCCCCGTCAACCAGCTCGGACACACCGCAGTAATCGATCCCAACGCCAGCATCGGCGGCATCACCGACCTCGGTGAATTCCAGGATTTCGTCACCGCAGTCAACGAGGGCAACGGACTCAGCCGCTGGCTCAACGCCGACGGTGAAGTCGAGCTCCTCGCCGACATCGACCTCGCTTCCGTCACCGACTGGACTCCTATCGGAAACGTAACCGCCACCGGCAACGGCAACACCGCCAGCAAGCCTGAAGGCCCCGTTTTCTCCGGAACATTCAACGGCGGCGGCCACACCATCAAGAACTTCAAGGCCAGCACCGTAATCCCCGCAGGCGGCACCTGGGGCCTCTTCGGCTGCACAATGAACGCTACAATCAAGAATCTCATCCTCGAAGCTGACGTCACCCTCGAGGCGGCTGAGACCGCAGACGCCGGTGTCCTCGTAGGTACCGCATACAGCACCACCATCCAGAGCGTACAGGTCAAGGGCAAGGTCAACGTAAAGGGCAGCCAGACCAATGACAAGCGCTTCGCCATCGGCGGTATCGCAGGATTCGTGTTCAGCATTGCAGCCGACGGAGTTTCCTACGACTCCACCATCAAGGACTGCGTCGTCGACCTCGCCGTCACCGGAAACAGCGGCGCCAACGTCAAGAACGGCGCCACCGGCGTACACTTCGGCGGCATCGCAGGTTTCTGCACCAATCCCAAGGACGACTCCAGGAACCATATTGAAGACTGCACCTTCCAGGGATCGCTGAACATTGACTGCGGCCGCTGCGCAGGCATCGCGGGCGTAGGCAACTTCGGCACCATCTTCAAGGGCTGCGTCAACAACGCAAACCAGGTCAACGGCTTCGCCAACGGACGTGAGGCCGGCGTAGTCTGCGTCATTGCAGAACAGTGCGCAATCATCGACTGCGTCAACAACGGCAACCTCACCACCACCGACGCCAAGACCCACGCCGGAGGACTTTTCACCCTCCTGAACCACGCCACCTGCTATGTCGAGGGCGGAGCCAACTACGGCACCATCCTCTGCGCATTCGAGACTGACGACCAGGGCAGGCGCTTTGCCGGCCTTGTCGGTGCAAACTTCAGCAAGTTCGATCACGTGAGCGGCGTTACCGTCAGCGGCAAGATCGGCACCGATGCCAACAACATCGCCGATGTCAACGCCGGCAACTTCATGGATTACATCGGTTACCGCGTTGAAGGCGCAGACGAGAAGATTTCCAATCTCAACTACGTTGCGAAATAAACTATGAGAATCGCATATCACAAACCGGACGCCGAGTTCGGGGAATTTCTCCCCGGACTCAGCATCCTGGATGCCTCCGGAGACGTATCCGGTACTATTTCAGACCTCGACCTGGTAAACGATACCTGGGATTTTTAAGCACCGTGAAGCAATGAAAAAGTTTTTACTTGCCGCAGCCGCATGCGCTGCACTGCTCACAGTGAGCTGCAATAAGGAAATCCAGGTCCGGGAAACTGGCACGACTTTCCAGGCCTCCCTTTCACCACTTACCAAGACGACCATCGACGGTGTCAAGGTAAGCTGGGCGGCTGGAGATGCGATCAATGTGAACAGCACCGGTTCCTTCGGTATCGAGGCCGCCGGAAGCGAGGCATCCTTCGTGATGTCCGCAGAGGTCACCGCCCCCTACAATGCAATCTACCCTCCTGTCATTTATTACGGCCCGGACACCATCGAGCTCAGCGACTACATGTTCCTGGAGCAGGTATCGATGATTCCTCTGGCCGCATATTCAGCATCCGAGCCCATTCTCCACTTCTCCCCCATCACCGCCATCTTCAAGATTCCCGTAACCGGCGCGGACGGAGCGACGCTCAAGACCGTAACGTTCAAGAGCAAGGGCGGAGAGCAGATCAGCGGCCAGTTCACCATCGATTTTACCGTTCCTGAAATTACCGCAGGTCTTGACGATACGTATCAGAGCGTTACAGTCAACTGCGAAAATGCCGCCCTGGGCACCACGCCCATCGACATCTATATCCCCGTTCCCGCCGGCACCTACAGCGGATTCGAGATTGAGGTCGAGACATCCGAAGGCACCGTCGTCAAAGGCACTTCCGCCCGTACGCTTGCCGTCGGCGAGCTCAGGGCAATGCCCGCAATCGACGCTACTGCCGCGGCGCCCGCCGGAGGAATCAAGACGGCTGAGGACCTGCTTGCGTTCGCAGAGGCCGTCAATACCGGAGCCTCCCTGGATGCCTGGAAGAACGCCGACGGCGAAATCGCCCTGCTGGACGACATAGACCTCGGCGCCTATTCCAGCTGGACGCCCATCGGCAACCCCACCAAGACAGGCAACGGCACAAGCAACGGCACAAGCACCTGCGCAGTGGAAGGACCCAGTTTCCGCGGAACCTTCAACGGCGGCGGCCACACCATCAAGAACTTCAAGGCTTCCAGCGGCACCATCGCCGATGGCTGCACCTGGGGTCTCTTCGGCGCCCTCGTTTGTGCAACCGTCAAGGACCTAAACATCGTATGCGACGGCGTTGAATTCAGCGCAGCGTCCACTGCTGATGCAGGCGTCCTCGCCGGCACGGTGTACGCATCTACCGTCAGCAATGTCAGCGTCACCGGCAGCATCGTCAGCAACGGTAACGACACCGACAACAAGCGCTTCGCCTTCGGCGGTATCGCAGGATTCGTATTCAGCGACGACAACGACGGAGAAAGCGTCATCGAGAACTGCAGCGTCAACCTCAAAGTTACCGGAGGAAGCGGAGCGAATACCAAGGCAGGCGCCACCGGAGTACAGTTCGGCGGAATAGCCGGCTTCGCTACCACGGCAGCCGAGGCGACCGCATTCAACCGTATCAACGACTGCACGGCACGGGGTAGTTTTACAATCAGCGTCGGCCGCAGCTGCGGAATCCTCGCCACGGCCAACTGCAACACCATCCTCACCGGATGTATCAACTACGCCAACCAGACCAACGGTTTCACCAACGGCCGTATCGGCAATGTCGCGTGCTACCTGAAAACACAGTGCGGCCTTGTGAACTGCTATAACTTCGGCAACCTCACCACTTCCAACAGCCAGACTACCACCGGTGGCCTCGCAGCCCTGCTCGATATCGCTTCGGCGTACATCGAAGGCGGCGGCAACTACGGCACCATCATCGGCGGAAACACATCGTACCTGGGACTGATCTGCGCGAACTGCAGCAAGTTCGACCACATCAGCGGTGTCATCGTCAGCGGCAGGCTGGGCGTTTACGGAGGTGATATGTATGATGTCAATGCCGATAATTTCATGGATTATATCGGAAAAGTTCCGGCGGCATACGTGGATAAGGTCACCGGTTTAAGCTACGTAGCACCATAATGAAGAAGTTCATACTGGCAGTATTTCTGCCCCTGCTTTCGTTTTCCCTCCTTGCCTGCGCAGGCAAGAAGGACCTGACCGTCCTGTACTGGAACATCCAGAACGGTATGTGGTCCGACCAGGGCGACGGGTACGACAACTTCGTAGCCTTCGTCAAGGGGATTGACCCCGACATCTGCATCTGGTGCGAGGCCGAGTCCCGTTACATCACAGGCACCGACAAGAAGATGAAGATGCCCGAGGACCAGTATCTCCCCTGGAACTGGGACCTCCTGGCGGCACGCTACGGGCATCAGTACACCCTCGTCTGCGGCAAGCGTGACGGCTTTCCCCAGGTCATCACTTCCAAATATCCCCTCAGGATAGTCAAGCGGCTTACCGGCAACGGCGACGACGTCATCGTGGTCCACGGTGCCGGCTGGGCTAAGGTCGACCTGGGCAAGGGCCGGGAGCTCAACCTCGTCACCCTTCATACATACCCCTTCAAGTATGCATACGGGGCCGCGGACAAGGAGGCAAGCGCTGCGGCACGGGAAGGCGACTTCTTCCGCGCCGTAGAAATGAAGTACATCTGCGAACAGACGATAGCCGGCGAGCCCGGTGCCGCAAGGCAGTACTGGCTGATGGCCGGCGACTTCAACGCCATCTCCTCCGCAGACAACTACCATTACAACCGCGACCTTTCCGACCCTGCGTTCCTGGTGCACGACTACATAAGGAACAACACGCCCTACATCGACCTCATCGAGGATATGCACAAGGGCGAATTCCGCAAGAGTACACAATCCGGAAGGAGGATAGACATGGTCTATGTGACTCCCGCCCTGCGGGAGAAAGTCGTGGAAGCCGATTACATCCACGACGGCTTCCCCACTTCGGTGCGCGACAGCGTTTACCGCAAGTTCTGCCACCCGTCAGACCACTATCCGGCAATTGTCAGGCTTAAACTATAGACTTTACCCTGGCAGGTCCCGCCTGGCCGCGGGTCCTGCTCCAAAATCATTGCATAATAGAAATGACTGAATCAAAGAAAACGGGCTACGTCAGCCCGGAAATCGAAAAAGGCGGATACATCCCCGCCCTGCTCTGCCAGAGCCTCGTCGACGGAGGTTCGGAAGACATCGTGGATGAAGATTGGGATTTTTAGGCATACGACGATGAAAAAGTTAATCAACATATGCCTTATGGCAACCGCAACCGTAGTTGCATTCTCCTGCGTCAAGGAGTCCAATGAAGAGATTAACCTCCCCGATGGCAATTCCACCGTCATCGCCACCCGCGAAGGCCTCGATCCCGCCACCCGTACCGCCGTTCAGCCGGACGGCAAGAGCGTCTGGTGGAGCGTCGGCGACCGTATCATGGTCTTCCCCGGCGAGGGAAGCACCGGCTCGGAGTTCACTTCCGTTGAGACCGAAGAGAGCAAGACCGCCACGTTCTCCGGCAACGTCGGCAGCGCCTCCACATATTACGGCGTTTATCCCGCTGACGGAAATCCTTCGGTGGATGCAGACGGGAAGATAAGCGTTACCGTTCCGGGCATCCAGACGGCAGCGGCAGGAACCTTCGACGGCGCAGCCTTCCCTACCGTCGCCAAGTCCGAATCGCTTACGATGACGTTCTACAACGTAGCCGGCGGCATCAAGTTCGCCCTCTCCGAGGAAGGCGTCAGCGAAATCCTCATAAAGGGCAACGGAGGTGAGGATATCGCCGGTACCGCTACCGTGGCCTTCGAGAGTGGCATACCTGCGCTCAAGGGCATTTCCGACGGCATCAAGGAGATATCTCTCAAACCCGGAGACGGCAACGTATTCGCACCCGGTGCCTTCTATTATGCCGTACTGCTTCCCGTGTCGCTCCCCGGAGGCATCGACGTCACGCTCAGGCACAGCAACGGCGTCCCCGATTCGGAACTTGTTTCCACGAAGGCCCGCACCATCAAGAGGGGCACCTTCGGAGTGCTCGAGGGGCTCAATTCCATCACGGCGACGGGCGGAAAGGTCCGTTTCTACCTGCAGATGGATGGCAGCCTGCGCCAGGGCATCGGCCTCGGCAGCAGTTCCCTCAGTTCCTGGACGGTATCGGTGAACGGCAGCACCTATGACGTAAAGACCGATGCTGCAGGGCGCAATTACATCGAAGTCGACGAGGCGACGGACAAGAAGTACGAGGCGGCCCTGTATAAATCAGCCTCCTCCAAATGGTACGGAGCCAGCGTCAACGAGGACGTCATCATCCCCATGTCGCAGTTCTGGGGCACCACCAAGGCAACGTTCGACAGTTACCCTATGTATGCCTCCTACAGCCCCCAGACCGGCAATATCCTGACCTTCTCCGACGGTGTTGCGGCGCTCAAGCTCAAACTCAACGGCAGCGCCTCCATAGCTTCCGTAAAGGTGCGTGCCGTGGGCGGCGAACCCGTCAGCGGCAAGGCTTCAGCCGTGGACGGCGCCCTTTCGCTTACGGAAACCGTCGACTGGGCGGTGGTGAACTGCACCAACAACGGCAGTTTCGTGAATCTCTCCGCCACCGTTCCCGTCATAATCAGCGCAGGGACATATTCCAGCGGTCTGGAGATTACCATCTGTGACTCCTCGCACAGGATGATGCAGCAGACCGTCTATCCCGGCACGCTTGCAGCCGGACAGACCTACGAGGCCACCATTTCCTGGGCCCCCGACAGCGACCTGCTTTTCTATGAGGGCTTCGACAACTTCGTCTGGGGCGGTGACATCATGGGAGGCAAAGGATCGTTCGGTTACGCTCCGGATGCAGACAAGATCGTAATGAACGAAGGCCTGGGCCGCGACGGATATGCAGAGGCTTTCACGACCGTCGCCTATGATTATCCCGGTTCCGGCTTCATCCAGCCCAATACCTGGAACGACGTCAAGGAGAACACCGTAGGCACTGCATACCAGGTATCCAATTCATACATCACCAGCCGCAACATCGGCGACTGGAAGTATCTCTACCGCTGCCAGGAGTACCACGGAGCGATCGGAGTGGGACTTACCGTCAACCGCGGCGTGGTCCAGCTACCGCAGCTCAGTGGCATCAAAGGCACGACTGACGCAGTCATTTCGTTCCGCTTCTGCCTGAAGGACGGATGCACGGACGACCTGTACCTGCAGCTGCTTAACGCCGGACACGTCAAGAGCCTCACGATTGACGGAGCCAGCGCCGATTACACCTCGAAGTATTATTCCACATCTTCCAGGAACGTCATCAGCAGGAACAACGTGACAATCCCTGCATCCGCAGCTGCCCCCAAGGAATGGCATACATGCGAGGTCACAGCCGAAAACCTGACCGACGCCACCGCCGTATATCTGGCCGGCAACAGCACCAAAAGCACTGATGTCCACGGTTTCTATCTCGATGAAATCAAGGTTACTGCCATACCCGGAACCAGCAGGAAGGGAACACTCAGGGTCCTCTACTGGAACATCGCAAACGGAATGTGGGCCGACCAGGGGAACAATTTCAACAATTTCGTAGCCTGGGTGAAGAAATACGACCCTGACGTGTGCGTCTGGTGCGAAGCGGCCACCATCTACAGCGCCAACGGCCAGAATCCGCCGAGTCCCAAATACCTGCCCGACGGCTGGCCTTCCCTCGCATCGAGGTACGGCCACAGTTACACTTCCCTTGGCGGCGTTATCGGCGGCTCCTGGGCTTATCCGCAGGTGGTCACGTCGAAGTATCCCCTTTCCACAATTAAGAAGATAACCACTACCGGCGACAGCAGCAAACCCATCACCCGCGGCGCTGGTATGCACAGGCTCAATGTCAACGGTACCAATATAGATTTCGTCACGGTGCACATGTGGCCGTTCAAGTACGCATACGACGTTCCTTCATCGCAGCAGTCGGCAAGCACCGCTGAAAACGGAGGGGAGAAATACCGCGAGTACGAGATCGGCTACATAATAGACCAGACGATCAACAGCTCCGAATACTCATCCACGTCGAACTGGATTCTCGTAGGCGACTTCAATTCAGCCTCGCCTCTGGACATATCCACGCTGGGCGGTAACGCCACGGACGACAAGTACCGCTGCCAGAGTGCAGTCCTCAACCAGACCGACATGCAGGACGTAAGGAAGCTGATGTACAAAGCCGAAGACTTCGTGGCAAGCACATACAACGAGAAGGACCGCAAGGACTACGTTTACGTCTCCCCCGCCCTCGGCAGCAAGGTCGTGAACGCCTTCATGGCCAACGACTCCTGGACGTATGTCAAGAAAGTACAGACAGTGGGAAACATCGACATGCCACTGCCTTCCGACCACCGTCCCATCGTAGTGGATATCAACCTCTGACGTATTGCATATAAAAAAGAACCGGCTTGCCTTACGGTCAGCCGGTTCTTTTTTGCGTTGCCGCAGGACTAAAGCTCGCGGAACTTCTCGGAGGAGATTTTCTTTTCCTTGATGGTGGCGGTCTCCTTGATCTTGTCGAGCACCTTGCGGTCCTCGACCTGCTCGGAGAGGCGCTCGAGCTGGCGGCGGTCCTTCATGATGTTGCCGACCGCGTCCATGAGCATCTCGTCGGGTACCTGGGGAAGGCCGTACATGGCGTACTGATAGGTAACGTAGGCCTTGGCGGCATCTACGAGATCCTCGTGGGTGACGTCGAAGCCGAAGTCCTTCATCAGCTTGCCGCGGACCATCTGCCACTTGAAGTCCTCGCAGAAGCCGGGGAATTCCTTCTCGACCTCTTCCTTGGAGAGTTTGCCTTCATTGGCGGCCACGAGCCAGCGCTTGAGGAATTCCTCGGGGAGCTTGACGTCGGCCTTCTGCACGTAGAAGTCGCGTATGTCTTTGCTCAGGCGCCATTCGGCCTCCTGGCGGTGGTTCTCCTTGAGGCGCTCGGTGACCTCCTTCTCTATTTCCTCGTCAGTCTTGGGCTCGCCTTCCTTGCGCTCGGCGTAATACTTCTTCATATTCTCCACCATCTCGCTCTTCTCCTTGGCGGAAGAGGTGATGCTGTACTTGTTGATGGTGTCGGCGGCATCCACGGAAACCTTGATCTCCGGAGAGAGTGCGGCGTCGAAGATGAAAGTGAAGCTGTTGCCGTCTTCCCAGGTAAGTTCGGGCTGGCTCTCGCTGGAAAGGGGCTCGCCGAGGATGTGGAGATTGTTGGATGTGATATAATCGTCCAGGGACTTGCCTATCACTTCATTTACGGCGTCAGCAAGGGCCTGCTCGCCATAAACACGCTTAATCAATGATGCAGGGACCATTCCCTTGCGGAAGCCCTTGAATTCTGCCGTCCTGCGGCGCTCTGCGAGGCGTTTGCGTACTGCTTCGGAATAATCCTCGGGAGCGATTTCGAGCGTCAGCTCGATGTTGAGATCGTCAATCTGTCGTTTGGTAAGATTCATAATATTATTTGAAGTTTAAAAATTTTTTGCGTTGCTGGGGATATACCACCCTGCCGTGATGGCTCTG
>CACZEU010000050.1 GCA_902780175.1 uncultured Bacteroidia bacterium | reverse complement strand
TATGATATTCCGTCCTTTCTCCAGGAGTTTGCCTATGCCTTCAGCCTTGCTGGTCTTGAAAGGATTACCGGTGTAAACCAGAAGCAGCTTGGGCACTATATCAGCGGATACAGGAATCCTTCAGAAAAGACAGTCAGAAAGATTGAGTCCGCCCTTCACTCCTTCAGCGAACAGCTTCGGGCAGTTCGCTTCGTTTAGTCAAAGCGACTCGGTTTCTTCCTAGCGGTAAGCAGTACGAACGTTACCCCGGGCGCCCTGACCGGCCCCCGGGGTCCCAAACAGATCTCTCGACTGCGCTCGAGATGACAGAAGAAAGCGTTCTTTGACATACTGCTTACCGCAAAAAATGATTTTTAATCCCCAGAAACCGAAAGAATTGCGCACACAATTCTTTCAGCACGTCCCCGAATCTTAAAGAATCGTATAATTCTGCTGCCAGAAACCGTTCCGGTGGCCTTTACCTCGTAGAATTGTAGTATACTTGTCGACGGAAAGTATTTGGTTATTAGAAACAAAAATGCTACTTTTGCAATGAAGGTAAACGAACTGGAAAGGCTACTGGCCAGTTACGGCTGTTATGAGTTGTCACCCGGAAAGGAACACGATGTTTGGTATTCTCCGATCAGTGAATCTCGTATCCGTATACCAAGACACCAGTCCAGAGAGGTTCCTGCCGTGACACTATACAGTATACTCAAGCAAGCTGGAATCAGATAGTTTTAGTTATGAAAATATTGGCAATAGTAGAAAAAGGTTCTGACGGATTGTTCTCCGTTTATTCTGACGCTCACATCGGCAAGAGTTATTTTGGTGGATTTGGAGATTCTGTTTCCGCTGCTAAGGACGATTTTGTTGTCAGCGTAAAGGAGGCTATATCAGAGGAGAGCCAAGAAGGGCATACAGTGCCCGGGTTTGAGGATATCACTATAATGTACAAGTATGATTTGCCATCCTTTTTCAATTGCTTCGATTTTATAAACGTCAGCCGGTTCGCCGAGTTTGCAGGAATTAACGAGAGCAAGATGAGGGCATACAAAAGCGGATTATCCTATCCGGGAGAAAAGACCACCGCCAAAATCCTGAAAGCCATCCAACACATCGGCAGCGAATTCATATCGATTTCCTTATAATACTTTTTTTGCGGTAAGCAGTACGGAAAAGCGTGCTGCTTTATTTTTAATATTATTTGGGTATGAAAAAGTATTTGATTACCGCACTGGCGCTTGTACTTGCGCTGTTGTCCTGCACAAAGGAGGAGGAAACCAATGAGTCCGTTATGGTGCTCAGCGCATCCATATCTGAGCCGGAGACCAAGACCATGTTGGGTGCTCCGGAGGAGAAAGTGTACCAGGTCCTCTGGCAGGCCGGAGACCGGATTTCCGTCAACGGCACTCTCAGTGAAGCCCTGGGCTCCGGCGACAACGGCAAGAAGAACGTTGACTTTACGGTCGGCGGCTCCCTCTCGGCCCCATACAAGGTGCTTTACCCCGGCACTACGTCCTCCAACGTCATCACGCTTCCTGACAACCAGAACTATGTGGCGGGAAGCTTCGATAGCGAGGCGGTGGCTTCGTACGGCAACGCCGTCAAGGCCGGTGACAAATACTCCGTCCGGCTGACCAACTTCTGCGGTATCATTCGCTTTGCCCTCAAAGGCAGCGCCACGCTCGACCGCATCGAGCTGAACAGCCTTGGAAGCGAGAAACTCTACGGCAGTTTTACCCTCGCTACGGACAGCGATGGCTTCACAGGAGATTTCAGCGGCGGCACTGCAGGCACGCTGACCTATAACTGCAACAACCTTACGCTCACCGGCACCGACACCGACACATATCTTTACATCGCCATCCCCGCCCAAACTTACTCAGCGGGTGTTGAGGCCCTCGTCTATCAGGCCGACGGCGCCTTCATGCGCCTCAAGTTCTGGGGCAGCGGCAGCACCCTTGCAAGCAGCGACCTTATCGAGTTCGAGTCCAAGACCTTTGCTGCTGGACGCACCGAGAACCTCCTTGCAATCAATGCTCTCACGGCCGAAAACGGCGGCGAGCCCACCGCAACGCCCCCGGGAATCACGGTCGGAGTGTATAATATCAAGATGGCAGAAAACCGTTCCGGCGATAACTCTGCATATAGAAGCATGGACCGCGCCGACGTCCAGGCCGGCCTTGGATCCTCCATCGCCGGTATGGGCGCGGACATCTTCGGCATCAACGAAATCGGAGAAGACAACATGCCGGGCGAGACGCACGACATCAAAGCCTGGGCCGTAGCCCAGGGGCTCTCCAGCAGCAACTACACCTGGATGATGGATTATCCCAACAAGGTGAGCAGGGACGGCAACGTTCTTACCGGTTATTCATATTCCGGGGAAATGTACTATGCCAACGTCTTCGTCTATAACAAGACGACCATCGAGGTTGAAGACGAAGGTTACGTATGGCTCTGCAACGACGAAGACGATTACTGGTCGTCCATGAAGAATGCTTACGAACACAGCACCGGCCGCCATACGGCAGTATATGCAAAATGCAAGCACAAAGTCTCCGGCAACCGCTTCTGGTTCATCGTTACCCACTTTGACACCTATATCAATAACGATGACGGCGACAATCTCAACAATGTCAAGAGTTTCAAGACATTCGCCCAGCATTTGAAGAATGAAGTGGAAGACCTTCCCATCATTGCCGTAGGCGACCTCAACTTCGGCCCGAAGGAACAGGACAAGACCACCGACTGCCCCAATTACGCAGAACTCACATCCTACTGGACCGATGTCTACGACAAGGTCAAGGCCGACGGCAACATGACCGATTACTACAAGACGTACGACGGCACCCAGACCGGCAGCCAGCACAGCTATTACTATCCCTTCCTGTCGTTCACGAAGAACCATCCGGACAGGCGTCTGGACCACATAATCTTCAAGAACAGCGCCTCTCAGACCGTAACGCCAATCTCATATAAGACCGTCCGCAGGACCTATGTCGCCGAGGACGACAACACCTGGTGCCCCTCCGACCACCTCCCGGTCGTAGCTTACATAACCTTCGACTGACCGTAAGGCAACTTAGAATACTGCCCATGCTCGCGCGCGCCCGCATAATCCCCCTTGCTTTCCTGATGCTATCCTGCACCGGGGAGCCGGCCGCGCCCGAAGTGCCCGCAGTACCCGCTGCGCCTGTCACCATCACAGCCGAACTGCCAGGTACCCGCACAGCCTTCGGCCCCAAGGAAGGCGACGCCTGGCCCAACCGCTGGAGCGAGGGCGACGCCATCAGCATAAACGGCGTCGCTTCCGACCAGCTCGGACCGGAGCAGGACGGCGCCTCCAAGGCATATTTCACCGTCAGCGGCATCCAGGCGCCGTACAAGGCAGGTTACCCGTCGACGGCGTTCAGCAATTACTCCGACGGCAGCGCCACGGTCCGTATCTCCCCCGAGCAGACCTACGTCCCCGGCAGTTACGACCCGGCCGCATTCGTCATGACCGCCACCGCCACCGGCGACAATATCGGATTCACCCCCGCCGTAGCGTTGTTCCGCCTGACCGTCGATTGCGATCCGTCCGTCAGAATCAGGTCCGTCAGGCTTGGCAGCACCAACTCCAACGTGGCCGTATCCGGCACCTTCACCACCGACTTCAGAACTCTCAAGCCCACCGGAGGCTATCGCAACTACGTGACGGTCAGCTCCCAGGAAGGCATACCGGGCGGCGCCCCCATCACCTTCGCCATCGCTCCCTGCGACTTCTCCATTTCCGGGCTCCAGCTCGAAATAATCTTCTCCGACGGCACCAGGATGGCCCGCAGCGCCACCCCTTCAAAGGCATACAAGGCCGGAATGATGTACACGACATCCGTCAAACCCGTAGAGCCCGCCCGTATCAAAGTCGCCTACTACAATATCCTGAGGCCGGAAAAACGCTCGCAGGACGCATTGCTGCTGACCAATGAGGTGACGTACAATGCGCTCGGAAGGTCCATACTCGCCACCGGCGCAGACCTTATCGGCTTCGGGGAACTCGACCCCGGCGCTCTCCCGGGCGGTTTCGCCGACCTGAGTGCCGTCGCCTCGCAGGCCGGTTACACATGGAAACTCGACTGGCCCAACGACATCTCCCGTTCGTACCACTGGGGCTGGAACTACAGCGCCACCTGCGCTTATTCCAACGGTTTCGCTTACAATCCTTCCGTACTCCGGCTGGAAGACAGCGGCTACGTGTGGCTGCAGAAGAATGGCACCGATACATATTCCAGCGCCAGAAGCGCCTACGAGAAGGCCGGCAGCCCCGAACGTACGGTGGTCTGGGCGCGGTTCACGCATATTTTGAGCGGCGCCGGATTCTGGTTCTTCGTCACCCATCTTCCCACTGCAAGCCAGGGGGGAGGGGAGAATATGGCAGGCGGCGTGAATGCTTTCACGGCAGAAAAGGCGGGCGACGCCCCCAGCATCCTCGCAGGCGACCTCAACAGTGCCGACAGCGACGCCGACGGCTCCAACAGTGCCCCCATCAGGATACTCCTGCAGCAGTGGACCGACACCTACGACTCCGCTGCCAAGGCCGGCGGCCTGGGGGACTGCGACACATACGACGGCACCCTGAGCGGCTCCTCGGAGTCCTACTATTACACCTGGAAGACTTTTACCAAGAATCGTCCCGACCGGAGGATCGACCATATCATGACCCGCGGAGAGCTCGAGGCCACCTCCTACACGACGGTGCGCACCACCTTTTCCTACGGCGGAAAGGTCTGGTGCCCCTCGGACCACCTGCCGGTAGTTGCAACAATTGTAATCAACTAACACTAAATACTTTTCATTTTATGAAGAAAAAATCATTCAACGCCACCGCCCTCCGGGAATACAGGACCCCGGAGATGGAACTGGCTGTAATGTTCGCAGGGGCGACACTCTGCGAGGCTTCCGGAAACCTTCCGGGGGTGCAAGAAGAAGATCCTGGATTTAGCGAGTGGGGGTTCTAGCCATGAGAAAGTTATTCGTACTCGCGGCCGCAGCCGCCTTTGCGCTCGTTTCCTGCAACGTCGAACAGGAAGTTGACGCCCCCGTAGTTCCCGCCGGCAAGACCGTAGTCTTCTCCGCGGAACTTACCCATACCCGTACAGCCCTCGGCGACAAGAACGGTTCCGCCTATCCTGTCTTGTGGAGCGCCGGAGACATCGTTTCCGTAAACGGAATCGCTTCCTCGCCCATCGACAATTCTTTCGCCGGCACTGCCAATGCCGAATTCACCGTCGAAGGAGTATCCGCTCCTTATTATGCCGCAGTTCCGTCTTCGGCCTTCTTTGATTACAGTTCCGGCTTTGCCACGGTCAACCTTCCCGCAGAGCAGACCTGGGTGGACGGCAGTTACGATCCGGCCGCTTACCTGCTTGTCGGCAAGTCGAGCACGGAGAGCATTGCTTTCAATCCGTCGGTAGCGCTCTTCAGCCTTACTCCCGTTGAGAACAACGGCCTCAAGTTCAAATCCGTCAAGCTTCAGGCTCTCGATTCCAATATCCAGCTCGCCGGTGAGTTCGTTACCGACTTTGAGACCATGAGTCCGGGAATGAGCGGCACCGACTATGTGACCGTAAGTTCCGTCGACGGCGTGTCCGGAGGCAAACCGTTCATCCTTGCCTTCATGCCTGCGGACTTCTCCAAAGAAGGCTTCCGCATCATCATTACCGATGAGAACGGCGGCACCATGACCCGCACCGCCAAGCCCAACAAGGCTTACGAGGCAGGCAAGATTTACAGCAGTTCCATCAATTATGTTGCTGATGCCGCAGCATCCATGACGATTACGGCCGATGGCATCACCAGCTCCACTGCGATCATCTGCTGGAACGAATCTCCCAACGCCGCATACACCGTCAGCGTGTATTCGGATGCCGATTGCAGCAGCCTGCTCGACAGCTATGCCGTCAGTGCAGGAAACACCTGCTGGGGCGGAGCGGCACCGAGGTTCTGCATCAGCGGACTCACCCCCGGCACGACCTATTACGTGAAGGTTGTCGATCCCGACAACGCCAAGGAGAGCAATGTGCTTTCCGTCACCACCGCAGACTTCGGCATCGTTGAGGTCTCTTCAACGGAAGCGGCAGTGGGTGACGTGATCCTTGCCGAAGACTTCGGCGAACTCCGCTGGGACAGTGAACTGATCAACGGCGGTGTCGGTTATTTCCCCACTTCGCAGGATTCTTTCTCCAACTCCGAGGCCGATCAGTTCCTGCCGGTTGATACAAATATCGAGAAGGTGCTTGGCGGACAGTCCACAGCGCTCGCCTCAAGCCGTCTTGCCCACTGGGCCCAGGGTGCAAACAACAATCTGTATATCCACCCCGGCTATGTCAAGATCGTCGGCAGCAAGAAGGTTACGCACATCGTGACGCCCGCCCTCAACAGCATCCCCGACGGCAAAGTTGCAACCCTTGAGATTGAAGTGACCGCGAGTCCGTATTTCAGCGGCTCCAGCGCTTCCTTCTGCACTACCGACGCCGTCGTAGCCGTCCAGACCGGTACGCTGAATGAACTGGTGGATGAGACCAAGACCAACACCCTTGACTTCACGAACAAATACGACATCTCGCTGGACGAGGCAACAGCCTGGAAGACCTATACGGCCACACTTACCGGTGTTGTGAAGGGCAACCGCATTGCATTCGGTGCCGATGACGACATCTCCGGAAACGATGCCCGTATGAACATCAGCGACATCAAGATCACCATCAAGGCCCTTGATGATATTGGCCTCACAGCCAGCGTCATGGCCGTATCCTCCAGCACCGCAGCATTCACCTGGACTTATGGTGGTGAGGCCGCTGCAGACATTGCCAAGCCTTACACGATCGCTCTTTACAGTGATGCGGCCTGTACCAACCTTGTGGTCTCCCACAGTATTTCTGCTGATAATAGTTGCTGGTATGGCAATACCCCTCGCTTCGTGTTCGGCGGTCTGAATCCTTCCACCGAGTACTGGTTTGTTGCCACGGATACAGAAGCCAACGTTTCTTCCGATCCCGTCAGCGCCACCACCGAAGCATTTACCATCGTTGATGCGACTACCGTTACCAATGCCGCCGTTGGCGATGTTATCCTTGCCGAAGACTTCAGTGAGATTGGAGCCGGTCCGGATGAGATAGCCGTTACTGCTGGTTTTGTTCCTTCAAGCAAGGTACTGCCTTTCGTCCCTAATGGTGTAAATCCCGAAGGCTCATTTGAATCATATCGTACTTCCAGTGGTCCTTACGGCGACCGTATATTTGGTGCAGGTTGGAATCTTGGCAGCAGTCGACTTTCCAAGGGTTGGGGTTTCTTCGGAAATAGCGCCTGTTACTACGGAGCCGGTTATCTGCGTCTTGCTACGTCTACCGGCCGCACCCACGTTGTAACGCCTGCCCTTTCAGGTATTCCCGCCGGCAAGATTGCCACCATAGAGGTTATAGTCACCGCCTGCAAGTATGAGTCCAGTTTAAATGATGTAGCCGTTTTTGCAGAGAAAGGTCTTACGATGAACGGTACTACTGATCTCAATAGTGGATCTTACAGGAAATACACCGACGCGTCCCTCTCCGATGGCCAAGGCTTCGGTATTACCGCCGCCAAGTCATGGGAGACAAAGACCGTGACTTTGAATAATGTGGATTCAGACTACCATTTGATCATCGGCTCCCTTGAGAACGGAAAGAATCGTTTCTATCTGAGCGATGTGAAGGTGACAATCACAGCCCTTGCCGACGATCCGGTGTTCAAGATCAAGGACGAAGCAACCTTCCTGGCATTCGTAAGCGAAGTTGCCGGAGGCAACAAGACGGTTGACGCTGAAGTCAAGGCCGATGTCGTCATTTCCTCTTCAGCTGCAGAGGCTTTCTCTTCCATTGAAGGTTACGAGGGAACACTCAACGGTAACGACTATTCCATCAGCGGTCTCACGAAGCCTTTGTTCAACGAACTCATCGGTACGGTTAAGGACCTTACCGTAAACTCCACCTTGAACATCACCGCAGACCAGGCAGATCTGGGTATCCTTGCCAACAAGGTCTCCGGAACCGTGACAGGCTGTACTTCCAAGGGCAGCTTGACGTTCAATGTCGCTGCAGGCGTTACCGAGGAGCACCGTATCGGCGGTCTCATCGGCTCTGTGGCCAGCAGCGGAGCAGAGGTTACCGACTGTACCAATGAGGCTTCCGTAACCAATGCGACAAGCAACACCACTGACGGAGAACTCATCATCGGCGGTGTGGTAGGTTCGTTCTGGGGAACCGAATTCCATATCAGCGGTTGCGAAAATACCGGTGACATTACCAACACCGCCCATTGGGCAAAGACTCCTGCCATTGGCGGTATCGTCGGCCAGGGCGGTAACGGTAGTTCCGCATCTTCAGATTTCTCTATAGATTCCTGCACCAACAGCGGAGCCATCATCAATTCCGGTACGTCGGATGCCTCAATCCAGATAGGAGGTATTTCCGGATTCGTACGCTATGCTGTAATGACTTCCCTTTCCAACAGCGGAGCTATCAGCAACTCCGGTACGGTAGCGGTCAATGTCTGCATTGGCGGTCTGCTGGGATGGGTTGACAAAAGTTGCACGATGAATTCAACCAAAGCCACCAACTCCGGATCCGTCACCAATTCCGGTTCGGGTAAACTTGTGTCCATAGGTGGTATCCTTGGAAGGAACTCGTCGGGCTACCTGAATGCAACGGGTACTTCAAGCAACTATCTGACCAACAACGGCACGGTCAGTGACGAATCCTCCACCGACGCCGACGACCTTTCCATCGGCGGTATAGTGGGTTATACCACAACGGGCATAAAACTGCAATATGCCAGGAATTACGGTGAAGTAAAGGTCCTTAATGGCACACGCGACGCCGACGTCGAAATCGGCGGCGTTGCCGGGTGGCTGGACAACAACGCACTGAACGTTAACAACTGCAGGAATTACGGTGACGTCACCGTGTCATCCTCCATTAACGGCAGCCTGTTTGCCGGCGGTATCGTCGGTCTGTTCAATGTCAAACATACAACTGACAAGTATAATCTGGTATTCGAAGCGACGATTGATACACATCTTGCAACGGTTTCCGGAGAGAATTACACCGCAGGCCTGTTCGGCGCCCATAGCGGCACAGGAAAGGCCACGTATCTCTTCAACGGCCTTAAATTCAATGGAACCGTTTATGGCAACAAGACCAAGACAGGTCTCCTTTGCAACAGCAGGAATGCAGAATCCACCGTTACCTTCAAGGGCTCTTGCATGATTGCTCCCGGCTCTGTCAGGAAAGACAACAATAACAACGATACCGTTAACAGCGACAGCGACCTGACAATGGATATCATCTGCGGATACCTTGGATCAGTCTCGGCAGTCAGCGGAGTTTCTGTTGAAGCTTATTAATTGACCCTCTTTTGCCCCAGGCGCCCCGACCGGCGCCCGGGGTCCCAACATACATTTACGATATGACAGAGATAATGCACAGGGGCTATGCCGCCCCGGAAATGGATCACGTGGAATTTCCGCTTGCCGTCGCTCTATGCGAACTGTCCGGTGACCTTGTGGACATCGGCGAGGAAGATGCTGGAATTGAAAACTGGGGATAGGGATATGAAAAAGTACATTCTTTTCGCTCTCGCGCTCGCAGCCCTTTCCTGCACCAGGGAAGCGGCCCAGGATGAACCCGTGGTCCCTCAGAAGGAGGTAACCGTTTCCGCTGTTCTTCCCGACACCCGTACCGCCCTTGGCGACCCCGAGGGCAGCAGTTACCCCAACTTCTGGTCCGAGGGTGATGTCATCGCCGTCAACGGCGTCAGCTCCCAGCCTCTCGGGCAGGAGTACGCCGGCGCCTCCAGTGCGTCCTTCGTCCTTGCCGGCATCGAGGCCCCGTACAAAGCGGTTTATCCGGCATCTGCCGTAAGCAGTTGGAGCGACAACGGCGCTGCCGTCGTCATCCCGTCAAGCCAGACCTGGCAGTCCGGCACCTACGATCCTGATGCATTCTTCATGACGGGAAGCTCCGGCGGCGACGCCATCGCTTTCAGCCCCGAGGTCGCCTTGTTCAAGGTCGTCCCCAATGCGGCGGCAGGCGTCAAGATTGCCTCTGTCAAGCTAACGGCCCTCGGTTCCGACGTAAGCCTGTCGGGAACCTTCTTCACCAACTTCAGCGGTCTTACCCCTATACAGGGAGCCGTCGAATGGGTGTCCGTCAGTTCATCCGAGGGCGTACCCGCGGGTGAGCCCATCATCCTTGCCATGGCCCCCGCAGACCTTACCGCCGAAGGCCTCAGCATTGAGATAACCGATACCGACGGCGGCCTTATGACTCGCACAGCAGTGCCCACCAAGGCCTATGCTGCCGGCAGGATGTATAAGACCGAGATTGACTACGTGCCCGATTCGACCGTCTCCGGCAATATCCGCGGCCGTGTCACATGCGCCGGTGCAGGAGTGCCCGGGGTGCTAGTGTCCGACGGTATCGAGATAGTCCAGACCGACGCCGACGGCTACTACGCCATCCAGTCCGAAAAGTACTGGGGCTACGTATTCATCACCATTCCTTCCGGATACGAGGTGTACACCGACGGCATCCTTCCCAAGATCTGGAAACCCGTCTCCACCGACAAGGACGCCGTTGACACCCAGGATTTCGAACTTATCCCTGCAAACAACGACGACTATACCCTCTTCGTGCTGGGTGACATGCACCTGGCGCGCCGCACCGGCGACCTTGCCCAGTTCGAAAAGGTGGCAGGCGACCTTCGCAAGGCGATGAACGCCGCCCCCGGCAAGGTCTATGTGCTCACCCTTGGCGACATGACCTGGGACATGTACTGGATTGCCAACAATTACGGCTTCGCCGATTATCTGCTGACGGTAAACGGCTACTTCGCCGGCATCCCGTTCTTCCATACGATGGGCAACCACGACAACGAGATGGAGGTCGCAGGAGACTACCTCAAGGCCATCAAGTACACGCAGAACCTCGCGCCCGACTACTATTCCTTCAACCTCGGCAAGATCCACTACATCGTGATGGACAATATGGACTTCACCGGTGTGGAGCCCGGCGAGGACAACCGCAGCAAGTACGCCAAGAACTTCACCGCGGCTCAGCTCGAATGGCTCCGCAAGGACCTTTCGTACGTCGACAAGTCCACCCCCGTCTTCGTTACCGCCCATGAGCCCCTGGCGCGCCCGTCCGGCCTCAGCTGGGGCGAACAGCTCAATGGCAAGGACGCCGACCTGGACACCTTCATCGGCATCTTCGACGGCTACAACGTAAGGTACCTCAGCGGTCATACCCACAACCTGTTCAACAAGGACTGGACTTCAACCTTCACGGAGCACAACAGCGGCGCCGTCTGCGCCAGCTGGTGGTGGAGCGGCTATCATACCCCCGGCATCCATATTGCGCAGGATGGCGCCCCGGGCGGATGGACCGAATGGACTGTCAACGGCACAGACTGCACCCATTATTACCAGGCTGCCTGCCAGCCCCGCGAGTATCAGTTCCGGGCTTACGACATGAACAAGGTGAAAGAGGTGATTTCCGCGGACCGTTCCAGTGAATCGGGCTATACAAAGTACTACGACCACATCCAGAGTTACGGTGAAAACGTGATTCTGGTGAATGTGTGGGATTATGACGAAGATTGGAAGGTGGAAATCTCCGAGAATGGAGCGCCTCTGAATGTGGCCGAGGTCGGCGTCTACGATCCGCTTCATATCGAGGCCATGACCATTCCGCGCCTGAATAAGAACAGCGGCACCACCACCTTCAGCACGGCCAAATGGCGCCACTTCTTCAAGGCTACCGCCTCTGCAGCGGACACACCGGTGACGGTAAAGGTCACAGACCGCTACGGCAACGTATTCACCGAGACGATGAACCGTCCCAAGGAGTTTACCGTCGACGAATACCGGAACGAGGTTGAGTACCAGAAGCCTGAGGCGCAGTTCGTTACGGCGTCGTCATCATCCCTCGTCTTCGGCTGGACCGTCGGCGGAACCCCCACTGAAGATGCCGCCTTGCCGTATAAACTGGAACTCTTCCGCGATGCCGCCTGCTCCGACCTTCAGGTGTCCTTCGACATTCCCGCGGGCAACTCCTGCTGGGACAGCAAGGCGCTGCGCTTCACATTCGGCGGCCTCGCCCCTTCTACCACATATTACTTCAAGGTGCATAACTCCAGGAACGGCGACGTGTCCGACGTGGTCTCCGGTACGACCGATGCGTTCACGGTGGTCGATCCTTCGACGGTAACCAACGCCGGCGCAGGCGACGTCATCCTTGCCGAGGACTTCAGCGAGATCGCATGGGGGGCCGATATGCTTGCCAATGCTGCCGGCTTCATTCCTTTCGGCAAGCCCCTGGATCCGGTTGTCGGGAACATCACGGCAGATGACGGCAATTTCCAGGTATTCGATAATACATCAGGAAGAATATACGGAGAGACCAGGGTGACCTCCGACAAACGTCTGTATAACTGGGGCTTCTTCGGCAACAGCTCTGTGTACGCCTATGCCGGTTATCTCCGCGTTGGCTCATCGTCCTCCGGCGCGCGCACCCATATCGTCTCTCCGGCACTTTCCGGTATCCCGGAGGGAAAGAAAGCAACCGTGGATGTTACCGTAACTTCCAGCGTATATAACAGTGGCGCCGATGTCGCAGTCTTCGTCAATGACCGTTCCGCACTCACGCTTGTCCTTGCGCCGGACCAGAAAGAAAGTACGGATCCCAAGTTCTCCAGTTCCGGCGGCAAGTACACCGGTGCTTCGCTCACTGGTGGCCATCCGCTTGGCACGGAGGTAAAGAGCTGGACCACCAAAACCATAAGGATAGAGGGTGTAAACAGCAACAGCTGCCTCGTCATCGGTTCATACGAAAACATCGACACCAAGAACCGCTTCTTCCTGGACGACGTGAAAGTTCAGATTGTTTCTCTTGAGGAAGTGCCCGATATCCAGGCCAGTTTTGGCATTGCGTCATCGTCTTCCCTCTCCTTCACCTGGACAGAAGGCATCTCTGTAGCAGATGATGTTTCCAAGCCTTATACGATAGCCCTTTACAAGGATGAGGCTTGTTCCCAACTTGTTGTAAGCCATAACATTCCGGCCGATCACTCTTGCTGGTACGATAATAGCAATCCGGCGAAGCCGAGGCAGCCTCGTTTTGTCTTCGGCGGCCTGGAGCAGGATACGAACTACTGGTTCAAGGTGACAGATACAACGGAAGGTGCCGTCAAGTCTTCCAACGCTGTGAAGGCTACTACTCTTCCTTTCACAAGGGTAGATGCCTCTACCGTGAGGAATGCCGGTGTTGGCGACATTATCCTTGGCGAGGATTTCTCAGAGATTCACTACGGACCGGACGAGTTCGACGGTGCCGCCGGCTTTATGCCCAGTCCTCACACGCTGGTCCCCATTACCGGAGAGAACCCTGAAGGCTCGTTTGAAAAATATATTTCTACCAGCACTCGCCTCTGGGGCAATAACTTCGAAATTACCGAAGGCACCCGTATGTCCCACGGCTGGGGCTTCTTCACGCCCAAACTTGCCGGTATCCCGGACGGTTACAAGGCAACCATCGAAGTGACGGTTACGGACCGTATGTATGAAAGCAACGGTGACGTCGGCGTATTCGTCTGTTCCAACCTGACGATGAATTCCACCACCGACAAGAGCAGTGCAAGTTTCGGCAAATACACCGGAAGCGGAGCGCTGGACAGCGGCTATGCGCTTGGTATCGACACCGGCAGCTGGCAGACAAGGACCGTTACCATCACCGGCGTAACCAATCAGGACCAGCTCCTCATTGGCTCGCTGGAGAATGTCAACGTTAGCAGCAAGAGCAAGAACCGCCACAACATCTCGGACATTACCGTCAAGATAGTTGAGCTGAACGATTCCAACCGCACCACCAAGGTGAGTATTATCGGCGACAGCATCTCCACCTTCAAGGGCTGGTGCGACACCACCAAGGGCGGAGCCTACTATCCCAAGAACGACTGCGACGTTTCCTCCGTTTCCGATACCTGGTGGTACCGTCTCATCTACAACAAGATGGACACCGGCATCTTCGAGAAGAACATCTCCGCCGGCAACACCACCGTCGTGCAGAACACTACCGGCGATTCCAGCGCATACTGGTACGGCTGGGATTTCGGCACACGGCTCCAGCAGCTCGGCATAGGCAATCCCGACGTGGTCCTGATCCACGGAGGGACCAACGACTACGGTCACACCAGCTGGTACAGCACTTCCGAGGAATTGATAGATGGCGTTGCCATGTCGGTATCATCATTCCCGACAAGCTCACAGGGTGACCTTGACGCCATTTTCGACGCAGCCGACGACGCAACGACGGTCTCGGATGCGGACGCACTCGACGGAACCAATTTCTGCTCTGCATATACCCGCCTGATCAGGATGATTCAGACCAGGCATCCTTCCGCCAAGATAGTCTGCGTCATCGGCGATTATCTCAGGGGCGGACAGGGCGATGCCATCAAGCTCATAGCCGCTCATTTCGGAGACGACAAGGTACGCGTCGCCGACCTTCTGGGAGACGGCGTTTCCATTCCCAAATACAGCAACCCCCATCCCAATGCCACCGGAATGGCAAATATGGCGGATTACATCTATTCAAAGGTGGGGTCTTGGATTGACCAATAAATAACATTAATAAAGTACCCATATGATTACGAAACGCACTTATTCTTCGCCGGAATGCGATAGCGGATTGTTCCGGGACATCGCACTTCTGTGTGTCAGTACCGAGTTCGGGGCCGAACTCGACGATCTTGTTGACAACACCGATACGGTTGAGTGGGACGGTTAAAAAGTATTGCCTTATGAAAAAGATTCAACTCCTTTCAGCTGCAGTACTCTGCATCATCGCGGCCGCTTCCTGCGAAAAGGAAGTCGCCGGACCCGAGGTTATCAGCACCACCATCAGCGCCAGTCTACCTTCCTCCAAAACCGAACTTGGAGAAAAAGAGGGCAACGCCTGGCACAACTACTGGAAAGCCGGCGACTGCATCAGCGTCAACGGCGTCGCCTCCGAAGCCCTCGGCGACCAGGCCGGCGGCTCATCTTCGGCCAATTTCGTATTCAACGGAGTAGTCGCTGCGCCATATTATGCCGCATACCCTGCATCCGCAGTGTCAGGCTATGGCAGTGGCAGTGCAACCGTCACTGTTCCGGCGCAGCAGAAGTATGTCAAGGGTTCATACGACCCGGATGCGTTCGTGATGATCGGCGAGAGCTCAAAGGAAGGCTCCGTTGCGCTTTCGCCTGCAGTGAGTGTGTTCCACCTGAGCGTAACCGGCAACGGCTTCATCAGCAAGGTCAAGCTCACCGGCGCTGCCGATGCGGCCCTGAGCGGTTCGTTCACCACCGATTTCAGTTCCTGCACCCCGTCTGCCGCTTCCAACGTGGTAGAGATGACTGCAGAGTCTCCGGCGGCTCTTCCCGCAGAATTCTTCATCTGCGTGCCCGCCGGCCTGAGCGGATCCGTCCAGGTTGAACTTACCGACCCTAACGGAGGCTCCAAGAGCGTGAAGGCCAACATCAAGGCCCCTCTCGCCGCCGGCGTCGTGTACTCCCCGTCGGCCCTGTCCTACGACGTTTCTTCCGACCTTACGATTACCGCAGAGGGCATCACCAGTTCCACGGCCGTCATCTGCGTCGCGGGTTCCCCTTCGGACGCATATACGTTCAATGTGTTCTCCGACCAGGGCTGCACCTCGCTTGTTGACAGTTATGCAGTACCCGCAGGAAGCGCATGCTGGAGCGACAAGTCGCCCAGGTTCTGCATCAGCGGCCTCGAGTCGGGTACCACATATTATGTGAGGGTTTCCGACGATTCCTCGTTCAAGCAGAGCAATGTCCTGCCTGTCACCACTACGCAGTTCATCATCGTGGAGGCCGGCAGCAATCCCGCTTCCGTGGGCGACGTTATCCTCGCCGAAGACTTCAGTGAACTCCGCTGGGACAGCGATATTATAGGTGTCGGTGTCGGTTATTTCCCCACATCACAAGATTCATTTGCCAATACTGAAGCCGCTTCTTATCAGGCGGTGGCAACTTCCAGTGAGAAACAGATCTCCGCACAGGCTACCGCACTGGCCGGGAGCCGTCTTGCACACTGGGCGCAGGGAGAGAATCCTCATATGTATGTGCATCCCGGATACATCAAGCTTGTGGGCAGCAGCAAGGTTACCCATATAGTGACTCCCGCCCTGGACAACATTCCCGTCGGTATGTTTGCAACCCTGGAGGTTGAGCTTACCGCCAGCGCATACTACAGCGAGTCCAGCGGATCCTTCTGCACCAAGAACGCAATCGTTGCCGTCCAGGCTCCCGGAGAATGGAATGAACTTACGGACGAAACCAAGACGAACACACTCGACCTCCAGACCAAGGTTGCTCCGGTAACGCTCAAGGAAGAAACGGCATGGAACACCTATAAGGTGACGATTTCCGGTGTGGCCAGGGGCTCCCGTCTTGCATTCGGCGCCGCCAAGGACGTCACCAAGAACGACGCCCGCATGAACCTCAGCGACATCAAGGTCACCATAAAGGACATCGAGGAAGACGTCTCCAACATCACAGTCAAGGACGACGCCACCTTCCAGAAGTTCGTGAACGCCGTGGCCGGCGGCAACAAGACCGTCAACGCCACTCTCAATCCGAGCGGCTCGACGCTGAACCTCTCTTCCTCCACCGTCAGTTCCTTTGAGTCCATAGAGGACTTCGAGGGCACCTTCGACGGCAACGGCAAGACCATCGCCGGCCTTACCAAACCTCTGTTCGCAACCCTTATGGGTACAGTCAAGAACCTCACCCTCAATTCGACAGTCAAGTCCACCGATGCAGACGACGCCAACTGGGGTATGTTCGCCAAGGTTCTCTCAACAGGTGAGGCCGTGGCAAGCATAATCAACTGCGAGGCGCAGGGCTCCGTTACCTATACTCCTTCTTCGGCGCTTGAAAAGGATTGCCAGGTGGGAGGCCTCGTGGGCAACAACAAGGGCGGTGCGATTTCCGGCTGTACCAACAAGGCTTCCGTCACGCTTGGTTCCAACGGACAGACCAACGCCAGCCAGGCTTCCATCGGCGGTGTGGTCGGACGTACCCAGAAGAGCGGCAGCATCCAGGGCGAGATTACTGACTGCTCCAACAGCGGTACGGTCTCCTGCAATGCCGCACTCAGCGAGAATATCTACATAGGTGGCGTCCTTGGATACCAGGTGGAGAAGAAGGAGTCCATCAGCGGCTGTACCAACAGCGGTACCGTCAAGCTCGGATCCGCATTCTCTACTGAAAAGGCTCTCCATATCGGCGGCGTAGTCGGTCTGGGCAAGGGCTTGATCGAGTCCTGCGAGAACCTCAGCGGCGGTGTAGTCACGACCGAAAACGGCAGCTCCGCCGGCACTTATCTCTGCCAGGGCGGTGTCGTGGGCCGTCTCAACCGCGATGTCGCTGACGTCCCCTATACCGGACTGTCCAATGCGGGTACCGTCAACGTCGGCGCAGGCGGCGGCAGCGAAGCCAGGCTTATCGGCGGCGTCGTAGGACGTTGCGACGAAGGTGCAGCGCTTTCCGACCTCACCAACAGCGGAAACATCAATTATACTTCCACCGAGGCTCTGACCACTTATATCGGCGGCGTGGTGGCCAGCAACATCACTGCGGAACTCGGCCTGGAGAATTGCAGCTCTACCGGTGGCACGCTGACTTACTCCGGTGAAACTGCCAAGGGTCCTTTATATATCGGCGGCGTCGTAGGTTACTCCACGCGTCCCGTCAACGGCTGCACCAATGCCATGGCGCTGGAAATCGGCGGAGTCTTCGAACCCACGTCAAACCAGTACTACAGCATCGGCGGCGTAGTTGGAAAGGGCTCCGGCAACATGCTCATATCGGACTGCCTGAATATTGGCGACGTCACCTACAGCCAACAGATTTCCGGTTCCAACGGATATACTTTCGTAGGAGGCGTGGTAGGACACACCAACGGCAGCATTGAGGATTCAAGCAACGGCGGTACCGTTACCTTGACCGGCTGCAACAACGCACAGGATCCGTTCTTCGGCGGCGTAGTGGGTTCGACGGACAGCAAGAACGAGCATTCCATCACGGGCAAGTATCCTTCTGCCAGCGCCACTAACTACGGCTCCGTGGTCGTCAATACATCCGAGCAGTCCAAGAAATACGTCCGCGTCGGCGGTGTCGCAGGCCGTCTGCACACCAATGGAAGCATGAGCGTCACCAACAGCGGCCCTGTAACCGTCAATAAGCTTACCTGCACGCAGTTGCATATAGGCGGCATTACGGGATACTCCAACGGCCCCATTGACGATTCCGAGAATACCGGGAGCATTACCGTAGGAGGCCTGGAAACCAGCCAGGATGCCTATGTCGGAGGTCTTGTGGGCCAGTTGAACACCGGATCCATCTCCAGTGGTGTAAACTCCGGCAACATCGATATAACTTCCAGCTCCAGCATGTCACGTTACCTGTGTGCCGGCGGTATTGCCGGTACCATCGGCGGCAGGACAATCTCTGCGTGCTCCAACTCAGGTGCGGTTTCCAACGCGGGCAAGGCAACTACCTTTGCCTATATCGGCGGCTGTATCGGACGAATCACCGGTACCGCCGTGCTGACCGGAACGGCGTCGTCTTATAATTCCAACTCCGGAACCATCTCCGAGACATCTGAAAATCTGTGCTTCAGTTCAACAAAGCTCACCGCGCCACGTGAGTTGATATATTCTGTTATTTCATTTCGCCTTTGATGAA
>CACZEU010000049.1 GCA_902780175.1 uncultured Bacteroidia bacterium | reverse complement strand
TGCGATAAAATGAGGATGGGCACCATTCGCTAAAATGGCACCCATCCGAGTTAATTCTCTGTATTTCAGTCGGTTAAGCCCCTAATATTCCTCCTCGTTAAAGAAGAAATCCTCCTTGGTAGGATAGTCGGGCCAGATGTCTTCGATGGTTTCGTATATTTCGCCTTCCTCTTCGAGTTCCTGGAGGTTTTCAATGACTTCTTCGGGGGCGCCGGAGCGGTTGGCGTAGTCGATAAGTTCGTCTTTTGTTGCAGGCCACGGAGCGTCGTCCAGGCTGCTGGCTAATTCCAATGTCCAATACATAGCGCAGTGTCGTTTATGTTTCAGGCCGCAAAGATATAAAATTATTCTTAAGTGCAAATATTATTTTGTACTTTTGCACTATGTCTTACAAAAAAGAAGATTTATACTCCCCGGAAACCACTGCCGAACTGGCGGGCCACGTACGTGAAATTCTTCGCCTGCTGGGCGAAGACCCTGAACGGGAAGGGCTTGTCAAGACTCCCGACAGAGTGGCCAAGGCATTGCAGTTCACCACGAAAGGCTATCAGGAAGACGGCATCGACATCATCCGCCAGGCCATCTTCGACGAGAAGTACCAGCAGATGGTCCTCGTGAAGGACATCGAGCTTTACAGCACCTGCGAGCACCATATGATGCCGTTCATCGGCAAGTGCCACGTGGCGTATATCCCCAACGGCAAGATCACCGGGCTGAGCAAGATCGCCCGCGTGGTGGAGACCTACGCCCGCCGGCTTCAGGTGCAGGAGCGTCTGACGGTCCAGATCCGCGACTGCATACAGGAAGCCCTGCATCCACTCGGAGTGGCCGTTGTCATCGAGGCCAATCACACCTGCATGCAGATCCGCGGCGTCCAGAAGTCCAACGCCGTCACTACCACATCTGCCTTCAGCGGGATTTTCCTCAGTTCTTCGCGTACGAGGAACGAGTTCCTCAACCTGATCAAGTAATCTGCCGGGCGAGCCTCTCGAGTTCGAAGTCGGCGCGGATCTTGTCGATGATGGCACAGACGACCTGGAAGGTGTGCGAGCCGGCGGTATAGTCGGCGGGCGTGGCGAATTCCACTCTCCCCTGCCGCTTGAGTTTGAGCGCCGCGGCGCGCTTCTTGGCGGACTCGGGATTGTAAACGGCGATGCTGTGGCCGCCGAACATGCCGACTATCTTCATGCAGGGGACGTCAGTCTCTCCGTCACCGAAATACAGCATATGCCTGAACGGGACGCGTTTTTCGTCATCGGCGATGGATGAATTGACCCTCTTGGTGTCGCGGGAGCTGAAGATGCCCTTGGAAATCTTGAACAGGAACTGCGTCTTGGCAGTATAGTCCACCGCGATTCCGGGCCATTCGGCCTCTCCCTGCGCGTTATATATAAAGGAACCTGCGAAGATGTGCTTGAATTCGCCTGCTATGGGACTGCCCTCGATGATTTCCTTGAGCCCGCTGGAGTTGATGTAATGCTCTATGCGCACGCCGTGCGCGGCGCCGTACTCGTTGACCATGCGGAACCACTCGCGGACGCCATCGAACAACTGTATGTGGGCGCCGAACGCACGCAGTTCCGACTTGCGGAGGCGGATGCCCTTGGCGTGGGCCTCGTCATACATCAATTTCATATACGCAAGGACGTTGGAGGCGTCGTGGCCGATGGCGATGGAATCGGACATGCGCCAGAATTCCTCGGGGGTGGATCCGACGGCCTGGATGAATCCGAACTCCTGCATATTGCCGGGAGACAGGGTCCCGTCGAAGTCATAGATCAGGGCGACAATGGGCTTTTTTCTCATAAATCTCACCACTCATTTTTAAATTTCGCCACAAATATCGTAATAATTCGCCACATACGCACACGCAGGATTGCAAAAACTCCTTCCAAGTCCTACTTTTGCCGCCGCTAAATTATAAACCGCGAATAAGAAATGGCAAATTATCCTCATTACCTGGAACGCCTGCAGAACGCAACCCGCAAGTTCTGGGACAAAGTCGCCCTCAACACCATCGGCGGCGACTCCTATTCCTTCGGCCAGATGGCCATCCAGATCGAAAAATTCCACCTCGCATTCGAGAATCTCGGCTTCAAGAAAGGTGACAAGATAGCACTCTACGCCCGCAACGGCGCCCGCTGGGGCATGAGCTACATGGCAGTCAACACATATGAGACCGTCATCGTTCCCCTGCTCGCAGACTTCACCCCCGAGAACGCCGCATTCCTCGTCAACCATTCCGAGAGCGTCGCACTCTTCACCAACGCCGACAAGTTCGAGAAGATGCCGCTTGACAAGATGCCGGACCTCCGCATCGTCATCGACGTCGACTCATGGCGCTGCCTCTGGGCGAAGGACGCCGAGACCAAGGCCGCTTACGACACCATGGACGACCTCTTCGAGGCCAAGTGGGGCGACGGCTACGGCCCTGCCAACGTCAGCTTCCCTACCGACAACTGGGACGACCTTTCCACCATCAGTTATACCTCCGGTTCTACCGGCGACCCCAAGGGCGTCATGCTCACCTACCGCAACTTCAGCGCAAACGTCGACTACAGCCAGCGCAACGTTCCCGCAGGTGAGAGGATGGTCTCCATGCTCCCCATGGCCCACATGTACGGCCTGGTGATCGAATTCATCTACCCCCTGTGCAACGGCACCTCCATCTACTGGATGGCCAAGGCACCCACCCCGGCCGCGCTCATGAAGGCTTTCGCCGAAGTCAAGCCCTACCAGCTCATCACCGTCCCCCTCGTGATGGAGAAGATCTACAAGAGCAAGGTAAAGCCCACCCTCGACAAGCCCGTCGTCAAGATCCTCCTCAAGATCCCCGGCATCAACAACATCATCTACAAGAAAGTCAGGGACGGACTCATGCAGGCCTTCGGAGGCGAATGCGACCGTTTCATCATGGGCGGCGCCCCCCTCAATCCCGAGGCCGAAAAGCTCTTCCGCCGCATCAAACTCCCCTATCTGGTCGGTTACGGAATGACGGAAGCCTGCCCGCTGCTCGCCTATGAGCGCTGGGACAAATACGTACCCGGTTCCTGCGGCAAGGCCGTTGACTGCGCCACCGTACGCATCGACTCCGAGGATCCCCAGCACATCGCCGGCGAGATCCAGGCCAAGGGCGAGAACATCACCATCGGCTACTTCAAGAACCCCGAAGCGTCCGCCAACGCCTTCACCGACGACGGTTACCTCCGCACCGGAGACCTCGGCATCATCGACAAGGACGGCAACATTTTCATCAAGGGACGTTCCAAGAGCATGATACTCAGCGCCAACGGACAGAACATCTATCCCGAGGAACTCGAAGCCATCATCAACAACCAACCCTACGTCGCAGAGTCCGTGGTAGTGGACAGGGCCGGCAAGATCGTAGGCCTCGTATATCTTGACGCAGAAGCCATCAAGCGCGACAAACTCGACAACGAGACCATCTCCGACATCCCCGAGAAGGTCCGCCTCGGCGCCAACCGCCTCCTCCCTGCATACAGCCATATCGCCAAGATCGAGACGGTCCTCACCCCGTTCGAGAAGACTCCCAAGATGAGCATCAAGCGCTTCCTCTATAAATAATGACATTTTGTCACTGGAATACATATTGATTGATATACGACCGGCCCCCGCAAAGGGCCGGTTAAATTTTTAAAGATTATGGCCAACACAAAAGGACAGATAGGAGTAACCACCGAGAACATATTCCCGGTCATCAAGCAATTCCTCTACAGCGATCACGAAATCTTCCTGCGCGAGCTCGTGGCGAACGCAGTCGATGCAGCACAGAAACTCAAGGCTCTTGCCAGCGCCGGCACGCTCAAGGGCGAAACCGGAGACCTCAAGGTCGAAGTAGCGCTCGACGAGAAGAAGAAAACCCTGAAAATCACCGACAACGGCATCGGCATGACGGCGGACGAAGTGGACCGCTACATCAACCAGATAGCCTTCTCCAGCGCCGGAGAATTCCTCGAGAAATATAAGGACCAGACCAACATCATCGGCCACTTCGGCCTTGGATTCTATTCCGCCTTCATGGTATCGAAGAAGGTCACCATCGACTCCCTGAGCTGGCAGGAAGGCGCCGAGGCGGTCCAGTGGAGCTGCGACGGCACCCCCGAATTCACCATGGGCGCCGGCAAGAAGAAGGAGCGCGGCACCACCGTCACCCTGTACCTCGACGACGAGAGCGCCGAAGAATTCGGCAGCAAGGGCAAGATCCGCAGCCTGCTGGACAAGTACTGCAAGTTCATGCCGGTCCCGGTGGTCTTCGGCAAGAAGACCGAATGGAAAGACGGCAAGAGCGTGGAAACCGACGAGGACGAAGTCATCAACTCCATAGAACCCATCTGGACCAAGGCCCCCGCAGACCTCAAGGACGAGGACTACCTCAAGTTCTACAAGGCGCTCTACCCGATGGAAGAGGACCCGATGTTCTGGATCCACCTCAACGTGGATTATCCCTTCACGCTCACCGGAGTGCTCTACTTCCCCAAGATCAAGGAGCGGATGGCGATCGACCGCAACAAGATCCAGTTGTACTGCAACCAGATGTTCGTAACCGACCACGTCGACAACATCGTTCCGGACTTCCTGACCCTGCTTCACGGCGTCATCGACTCCCCCGACATCCCGCTCAACGTGAGCCGCAGCTACCTTCAGAGCGATGCCAACGTCAAGAAAATCAGCACCTACATCACCAAGAAGGTGGCCGACCGCCTGGAGGAGATCTTCCACGACCAGCGCGAACAGTTCGAGCAGAAATGGGACAACATCAAGCTGTTCATCGAATACGGAATGCTGTCCGACGAGAAATTCCGCGAGCGCGCGATGTCCTTCGCCCTGCTGAAGAACACCGACGGCAAATATTTCCCGCTGGAAGACTACCGCAAGGCCATCGAAGGTTCCCAGAAAGACAAGGACGGCAAGGTGGTGTACCTATATTCCAACGACGCCGAGAAGCAGTGGAGCGACGTGGAAGCCGCCAAGAACCTGGGCTACGACGTGCTCCTGATGGACTGCGAGCTGGACAGCCACTTCGTCAACATGCTTGAACAGCAGATTCCCGACACCCGCTTCGCCAGGGTCGACAGCGACACCCCGGAGAGCCTGATTCCCAAGGAGGAGAAGGTAAAGCCGGAGATGAGCGACGACGACAAGAAGGCCCTCCAGGAGCTGCTGAAAGGCGTACTGCCCGAAGGCAACGAGTACCAGGTGGAGCCGGAGAACCTCGGCGAGACCGCCGCACCGGTGGTCATCACCCAGAGCGAATTCATGCGCCGCTGGCGTGAGATGAGCGCCCTTGGAGGCGGAATGAACTTCTACGGTTCGATGCCCGAGTCCTACGACGTCAAGGTCAACATGCAGAATCCGCTCATAGCGAAGATATGGGGCGACCGCGAAGGCACCGCCGACCTGCTCCGCCAGGTTGTGGACCTCGCCCTCCTCGGCAAGGGCATGCTCAAAGGCAAGGCCCTCTCCGAATTCATCGCAAGAAGCGAAAAATTACTTGGTTAGAAAGAATTTTTTCGTATCTTTGCGCCCGCATTTCGAAAACCAAAGGGTTTTGGTGCAATGGGTCCCGGGCCCTACCTGGGATGAGTAACACATTTTCAATTACAAAAGAATGCAACATTTCGAACTCAGCGGTACCACCCGCAAGGCAGAAGGCAAGGCCGCCCTCAAGGCCTTCCGCGCACAGGGACTCGTCCCCTGCAACCTCTATGGTCTCGGCATGGACAACGTCCTCTTCACAATTGACGCAAAGGCTCTCAGGGCTGTCACCGACACCCCCAAGGCCCACATCATCGACCTGGTCCTCGACGGATCCAAGAAGTACACCGCAGTGCTTCACGAGATCCAGTGGCACCCCGTCACCGACAATTGCCTTCACGTTGATTTCCTCGCTGTAGGCGACGTAAAGCCTATCGCAATCGAGGTCCCCATCGTCATCACCGGCCACGCAGTCGGCGTGCAGCAGGGTGGTAAGTTCTACCAGAACGCCCGCAAACTCCGCGTCAGCGCAACCATGTCCAAGCTTCCCGACGAAGTCACCGTCGACATCACTTCCCTCGGCCTCGACAAGAGGATCAAGGCTGGCGACATCAAACTCGACGGCATCACCGTTGTGACCGACAAGGACGCCATCATCTGCGGCGTGAAGACTACCCGCAACACCGTAGTCACCACAGAAGAGGCTTAATACCGTGTCGGACAAGAGCTTCCTTGTCGCCGGGCTCGGGAACATCGGTTCCGGGTATGAAGGCACAAGGCACAACATCGGATTCATTATATTGGACGCCTGGGCTCAGGCGTCCAATATTCAATTCAACACCGTCCGCTACGGCGACATGGCCGAACTGAGCGTCAAGGGCCGCCGCTTCCATCTGCTGAAGCCCTCCACTTATATGAATCTTAGCGGAAACGCCGTACGCTACTGGATGAACGAACTGGAGATTCCGCAGGAGAACCTCATAGTGGTCTGCGACGACATCAACCTCCCGTTCGGCACCGTCAGGATGCGCCTGGGCGGCAGCAGCGGCGGGCACAACGGCCTCGGCAACATAGAAGAGCTGCTCCAGAGCCGCGACTACGCGCGTATAAGGGTAGGAGTCGGACACGACTTCGGTGAAGGCGGACAGATCAGTTTCGTGCTGGGCGGATTCTTCCCCGAACAGTTGCTGCAACTTCCTGCGATAGCGGAAAAAGTCCGCGGTGGTATCCAAACCTGGGCGCTTGCCGGGGCACAAAAAGCGATGACGGAGCTCAATACCCGTCAAAACCCCGTGGAAACCACAACTAATCAATAAGTTATTTTGAAAAAAGATTGTTATTTCAAAAAAGTTTTTTAACTTGCGCAGGATTTGTGAAACTTTTTAGCAAACAATTTTTTAATACAAAATCACTTATGAAAGCACTTGTTGAAAAAATCAATGCCAACATCGAGGTCTTCAAGGCCAATGCTGAGGCTCAGGTAGTTAAGGGTAACAAAGCCGCTGGCGCACGCGCTCGCAAAGCCGCTCTCGAGCTCATGAAAGATCTCAAGGAATTCCGCAAGGTTTCCGTAGGCGAAGCAAAAAAATAATTTTTTTTGCATTTTGATGCAACGTTTCTGAAATCTTCTGCATCTATATTGTAGGTTTAGGTTTTAGTACACGTTTAAAGGTCGGGAGCCGCGAGGTTACCGGCCTTTTGCTTTTATTGCACTTTTCATTATCTTTACGCTGTGAAAAGGCTGTGCACCATCATCCTCCTGTCTTTTCTGTCCGCAGTCCTTTCCCACGCAGCGGACCTGCGTTTCGTTGTAATCCCCGTTGAATTCTCCGACGTCCGTTTCACGGACACGGATAAATATGTAAAAAGGAAGGTCGACGAGGCCAAAGACTATCTGGACAGCCAGTTCAGCCCCCGATACACATTCATTTTCGAGGTCCTCCCGACCGTGCGCCTCCCCGAATCGCTTTCCCATTACGGCAGGAACACCACCACCCTCAAGGATTCCGGCCTCGACGAGGCGGTCCGTTATGCCTGCCAGCACAGCCGGACTTATTATTCCCTGTACGACAACGACACCGACGGCTACGTCGACAACGTCTGCCTCATCACGGCCGGCTACAGCGAGGCCGACGGCAGCGGCGCAAGCTACATCTGGCCGCAGCAGGGCTGGCTCCACGACCGCGGCGGCGCACTCGACCTTGGGATCAAGATCGTCGACAGTTTCACCGCCTGTCCGGAATTCGCTTCCACCGGTATCTTCTGCCACGAGTTGTGCCACGTATTCGGCCTGCGCGACATGTACGACACCGACGGCCGCCTCTCCGGAGGCACCGCAAAAGGCCTTTGGGGCTCGCTCAGCCTGATGGACAACGGAGGATCCCTCCGCAACCTCTGCGCAATAGAACTGGACCAGCTTGGCCTCGGGACCTGCATCCCGGCGGAACTTGGCCACCATACCCTCCAGCCTCTAAGCCGAAGCAAGGAATACCTGCGCATCGACTCCGGCAACGAAGGTGAATGCTTCCTGCTCGAGTGCCGGGCACCCGAAGGCTGGGACAGCGGACTCGGCGGCTCCGGCCTGGTCATCTATCACGTCGACAAGTCATTCTCCGACGCCTGGTATTCAGACTCCTACCGCAGAGTACTGAGCGCCAGGGAACGCTGGGACTACAATCAGGTCAACTGCCGCCCCGAGCACCAGTGCGCACGGGTCATGGAGGCAATTCCCGCCACGGACAATGTGTCGGAGGTGTTCTTCCCGCAGCCAGGCCGCAACGCCTTCAGCTCCGAAACAGACCCTGCATTCCGCTTCTGGGACGGTTCTACATCGGAATTCGCAATATGCAACATACAGTCCGGAGCCGACTCGTCGGTGAGTTTCGACCTCCTGGTGCCGGTCAACATAAACGAAGTACAGGTGTTCCAGGACGCCGCAATCCTGGTATGGAAGGTAGATGAAAGGATAAACCTGCGCGAATGCCGTGTCAGTTGGAAGACCGCAAATGCAATCTACAGCACCATAACGGTTTATCCGAATTCCAACGGTATCTGCTCCGTGACCCTCGAAGGGCTTGAGCCACAGACCGACTATCAGGTAACGATACACGCCGTCTCTTCCGACGGACCGTCGTTTTCCCGTACGGAGTCCTTCAAGACCAGGGTCAGGACCCCCGGCTCACGTCCGTTCATCTATTTCAACCCTTCCCAGAGGGATGAGCGGGGCGCCTTCGTCCGCGGCAGCGCCATCCCCCTACGGATTTACAACGCCACCGACGTCCGTGCCGTTTACTGGTATTTCAACGGTACGCGCATCTACCCGATCGAAAACGGGTTCTGGCAGATAATCGGCCCGGGCACGCTCAAGGCCGAGATCTGGTACGCCGACGGCAGTACGGAAATCATAACCAAACAGCTTACTGTCAAATGAGATACGGAAGCATCATACTCATCGCCGGCACCCTGCTGTGTGCGTCCTGCATACACAGCACCCCGATGGAACCATTCCTGGCGGACGACACCGTACGCCTCGAAATCGACGGCACGCCGGTATTCACCTACGACGCCGCCACCTGCCAGCTCTCCTACAACGAGCAGCGCAGGGAATTCCGTGCGATGAACGACACCATGCTTGATTACTTCTGCATCACCCTGACTGCCATCCCCGCCCGCGAAGGAGACACGGCCGCGGCTTCGATAGTCTGGTCCACGCCAGACGGGGAACGGACCAGAAACGACGTCACCCTCGAGGCGAAGCGCATCAAGGGTGACGTGATATGGCTCTGCAACGGCAACAGACACACCGCCGCAGTGGTCAATGTATTAAAATGACAGGGCTATTCCGATAAAATCGTCTGCCTTGAGGGCGGCGCCTCCGATGAGGCCGCCGTCGATGTCCTTCTGTGCGAAGAGTTCCCTGGCGTTGGAAGGTTTGCAGGAACCGCCGTAGAGGATGGAGAGTTCTTCTGCAGCTGCAGCGCCGAACTTGCCGGCCACGATGCCGCGGATGAATGCGTGAATCTCTTCTGCCTGGTCTGCGGTGGCGGTAAGGCCGGTACCGATGGCCCAAACGGGCTCATAAGCTACGATGATATGCTTGAGGTCTTCTGCGGTGAACTGGAAGAGGACGTTCTCGATCTGTGCCTTGCAGACGTCGAAGTGCCTGCCGGCCTCGCGCTCGTCGCGGTTCTCGCCGACGCAGAGGATGACGTCCAGGCCCTGGGCAAGGGCGAGGCGGGTCTTTTCGACCAGCTTCTCATCGGTCTCACCGTAGTACTGACGGCGCTCGGAGTGGCCGAGGATGGTATACTGGCAGCCTGCGGAGGCAAGCATGGCGGCAGAGACCTCGCCGGTGTATGCGCCCTTCTCCTTGTCTGCGCAGTTCTCGGCGGAGAGGCCAACGCGGGTGCCGGCAGTGACTGCCGCCACGGGGACAAGGTGCGTGAAAGGAGTTGCGACTATAAGCTTGACGTCTGCAGGGACGGAGGCGGACTTTTCGACTACCGCCTTGGCGAGTTCAACGCCCTCGGGAACTGTGGTGTTCATTTTCCAGTTGCCCGCTACTATTTTCTTTCTCATATAAATTAAAATTGCGATTGGGATTGCAAATTTACTACATTTTGTCCAACTTTGTGCTCTCAATTGATTGATATATGAAAAATTTTGTCGAAGAGCTCAAGTGGAGAGGAATGATCCACGATATTACACCGGGAGCCGAGGAAGAATTGCTTAAAGGTCCCGCCTCAGCCTACGTAGGCATAGACCCCACAGGCGAATCGCTGCACATCGGACATCTCGTCAGCATAATGATACTCAAGCATTTCCAGGCCTGCGGGCACAAGCCCGTCGCCCTCGTCGGCGGAGCCACGGGAATGATAGGCGACCCTTCGATGAAGAGCGCAGAGCGCAACCTCCTCGACGAGAAGACCCTCGCCCACAACGTGGAATGCATCAAGGCCCAGCTGAGCCGCTTCCTTGACTTCAACTCCGACGCCCCCAACAAGGCCGTCCTGGTCAACAACTACGACTGGATGAAGGACTACACCTTCATCAACTTCACCCGCGACATCGGCAAGATGATCACCGTCAACTATATGATGAGCAAGGATTCCGTCAAGAAGCGCCTCAGCCGCGACTCATCCGAGGGCATGTCCTTCACGGAATTCTCCTACCAGCTGCTCCAGGGTTACGATTTCCTCTATCTCTACCAGCATATGGGCGTCAAGCTCCAGCTCGGCGGCGCCGACCAGTGGGGCAACATCACCACCGGTACCGAAATGATACGCCGCAGCTGCGCCGGAGAGGCATACGCACTCACCTGTCCCCTCATCACCAAGGCCGACGGCGGCAAATTCGGCAAGACCGAGAAAGGCAACATCTGGCTCGATCCCGCCCGTACCAGCCCCTACCAGTTCTACCAGTTCTGGCTCAACGTGAGCGACGCCGACGCCGAGCGCTACATCAAGATATTCACGATGCTCGACCGCCAGACCATTGAGAACGCCATCGCGGAGCACGCCCAGTGCCCCGAGAGGCGCGAGCTCCAGAAGCTCCTTGCCCGCGAGGTCACCATAATGGTCCACGGCGAGCAGGAGTATGAAAACGCAGTCAAGGCCTCAGGAATCCTCTTCGGAAAGGCCACCGCCGACGACCTCCGCAGCCTCGACGAAAAAACCTTCCTGGACGTATTCGACGGCGTACCCACCTTCGAGGTCGACCGTTCCAAACTCCCCATCCCCGTACTCGAGGCCCTGGCGGTGGAAACCTCCATCTTCCCCTCCAAGGGCGAGGCCCGCAAGATGATCCAGGGCAACGGATTCAGCGTCAACAAGGAAAAGTTCACCGACCCCGCCGGCCAGCTGTCCGAGTCCGACATCATCGACGGCAAGTATATCCTGGCACAGAAGGGCAAGAAAGACTACTATATCATCAAGATCAATGGATAGCAAACCCGCAGGAACCCGCCAGCTTAAAGTGGCGCGCGAGCTCCAGAGAGACCTCGCGGAAATCATACGCAGCAAGGGCATGGCAGCCTGGGACGGAGCCATGGTCACCGTCAGCGAGGTGCGCATCAGCCCCGACCTGTCGGTAGCCAAGGCCTTCGTCAGCATCTTCCCCTCCGAAAAGCAGCCCGCCGTGATGGCCCTGCTGGAGGAGAACAAGAAGGCCCTGCGCGGGGAGCTCGGCCGCAAGGTCGCATCCCAGCTGCGCATAGTGCCGGAAATAGACTTCCTGCTCGACACCTCCCTGGATTACGCCGAACACATCGACGAACTGCTTCGCAAATGAACGTCCCCCTGTTCATAGCACGCAGGTACCTGTTTGCCCGGAAGTCACACAACGTCATCAACGTCATTTCGGCAATCAGCGCCATCGGCCTGGCCATCGGCACGGCCGCACTGGTACTCATCCTGAGTGTCTATAACGGGTTCGATTCGATAATAACCAGCAACATAGGAGACCTGTCCCCCGACCTGATGATGGTCAGCCCCACCGGCTCCGGCAAGTTCCGTCCGGACAGCGCCCTGGTTGACCGTCTCGCCGCCGACGGGCGTGTACTCGACGTCCGCTACACCCTGGAAGACAACGTCTTCCTCACCTACGGCGACCTGCAGGGCCTTGCCCGGGCAAAAGGCGTCGAAGACTCCTTCGCCGACAATGAAGGGCTCGCCTCACATATATACGAGGGAGAGTTTTCGCTCCACAAGGGTGACGTACCGGGAGCCGTCATCGGCTCTTCGCTGGCCCAGTCGCTCGGCATACACCCGAGGTTCCTGGACCCCCTGGTGCTCTATTACCCCGACAAGGACGGCCACATATCTCCAAGCAATCCTGCCGCATCCGCCAACAGCCGCAGAGTCTTCCCCACCGGACTGATGAGCATCAGTACCGATACGGACGCATCACTGCTGATCATTCCCCTGCCAACCATGCAGGCCCTCACGGGCTCCGATTCCGAGACCGTCAGCGGCGTGGAAATCAGCCTGAAGGACAATTCCCGCCGTGCCGTCAGGCGTTTCAAGAAGGAGTATTCCTCCGCCGGCTGCGTCCTTCTGGACAAGTATGAGCAGCAGGCCACCCTGTTCAAGATGATGAAGTACGAAAAGGCGGCGGTCTTCCTCATCCTCATCTTCGTCGTTCTCATCGTGGCCCTCAACATCTACGGCTCCCTGTCGATGCTAATCATCGAAAAGGAAGGAGACATAGCCACGCTGCGGGCGCTGGGCGCGTCCGACAGGCTTGTCAAAAGGATTTTCGTACTCGAGGGCTGGCTGATTTCGCTCGCAGGAATGGCAGTAGGGCTCGCCGCAGGCCTGACCCTGGCCCTGCTGCAGCAGAAGCTGGGCCTTGTAAAAATGCCGGGGAATTTCCTGGTGGACGCCTACCCCGTAGTGGTCAAGCCGTGGGATATAGTCTTCACCGTGATTGCCATTGCGGCGATCGGATTCATCATCGCGATGGTGTCGTCCTCGCGCAGGGAGACGTCAGGTCAGGACTTGTCGGTGTAGCTGTCCCTCTGCTCCCGGAAGGGAACCGTAATCTGCAGCAGTCCCGTCCCCTTTTCTTCAGGAATTAGCGCAAAGCCCTCACATTCAGCGGGTACGAGCAGTGCCTTGCCGGCCTTGAGCGCGTAATTGACCTTTTGGCCGAGGACTTCCAGCTGTAGAACCGCCGACCCGGAAGTGCACACGTAAACGACGAATGCATCGGGAGAGCCGTCCACGGTGGCCGGAGAGTGCAGGTCTATCTGGCGGACGACGAATTCGGGGTAATCGGCGAAGACGCCGGATGGGCTCTCCATCTGTCCTCCGAATGCCTTGTAGTCGATGAAATCGAGTGCGTCCACGAGATTGAGGGACTCGTCGAATTCGTCGGGATGTACGGGCTCACCCATCCCGCTCAGGCAGAAGTCGAGGGGCGACGATTCGCTTACCTCCAGCAGCTCCACCTTGCCGCAGGCGGCGTGGGGAGTGCCGGCGGGAATATGTATGAACCGGCCGGGCATCGGGGTGAATTCCTTCAGTATACCCTTGACCGAACCGTCAAGGCAGGCGGAATAGACCTCCGAGGCGTCCGTATCGTGGTTCCAGCCGACGAGTAGGCGGGAATCGGGAGATGCCTTCAGGACGTACCAGATCTTGCGGCGCCCGAGGAAATCGTAGCGCTGCTTGAGCACTTCGTAAAGGCGCCGACCACGCGGTCCAGATAGGTGTCCATTATCTCGCTGATGGCGTTGCCGGCAAGCCAGCCCTCGCGTATGAGGGAATCGCGGTAGCCGAGGTCTGCCAGCAGGAATTCGTCGGTGCCCCAGCCGTATTCGTCGGCGAGGGAGCAGAAAGCCAGGGGATACAGTTTCTTTTCTTCCATAATCAGTCAAGAAGGTCCATCAGGTGGTCTAGTTCGCGACGGTCCTTTTTGGTGGGACGGCCGGCGCCCTTGTCGCGGTGAAGAACGATGGTCTCGCGGGGGGCGTGGAACTTGGCCTGTTCGCTTTCGGGGGTGAGGTCTTCGAGATAATCGGGCACCAGCTGCGCTCCCATGCGGCTGGAGGCGAGTTGGAGGACCTTATACGTGAGGGTGGCGGGGCCCTTGTGGACCTCGACGGTGTCGCCAATCTTGACGGCCTTGCCGGGCTTGGCGGGGACGCCGCCTATGCGGACCTTGTTGCCGTTGCAGGCGTCGGTGGCCTCGCTGCGGGTCTTGTAGATGCGTACCGCCCACAGGTATTTGTCAAGCCTGATGCTGTCCATGGCTATTCGGTTTCAAGGAAAAGGGAGTGGCGGACTTCTTCGAGCCTGTCGGGGACGAGGGCTTCGACGATCTTGAGCGCGAAGGCTACGGCATGGCCGGCACTGCGGCCTGTTATGATGCGGCCGCTGCGTACTGCGGGCCTGGGAGTGAAGACGGCGCCCTTGTCGACGAGGGGCTGTTCGAAGCCGTCGAAACAGGTGAATTCGAGGCCCTTGACGTCGTCGAGCTGGCTCAGGACGAGGCCCGGAGCGGCGCAGATTGCCGCCAGGGTGCCGCCGGCCTTGTAGTGGGCCTTCATGGCCTGGATGAGCTTCTTGCAGGAGGCGAGGCTCTTGCTGCCGGGCATGCCGCCGGGGAAGATCATAACGTCTGCTTCGCTGACGCCGGCGGTTACGGTTTCCATGTCTTCCAGGACCCATTCGGCGTCGATGTCGACTCCGTGGGAGCTGGTGACGGCGGTGTCGCTCTTGATCGATACGAGTTCTACCTGAAGGCCGGCGCGGCGCAGGACGTCACAGGTGGCGAGGGCTTCCATGTCTTCGAAGCCGTCGGCGAGGAAAATGTTTATGCCTTTCATACTATATCGTGTTTACTGTTTCTGTTCGGGGCGCATCTTGGCGTATTTGAGGAGGAGGAGTTTCTCTCCGAGTTCGTCGAAGCGGACACGGGCCTTGAGCTCCGGGACGACGCCGGTTATCTCGAGGATTTCACCGGGGCCGAAGCGGTTGTGTTCTATGCGCATGCCGGGCTTGAAGGCCGTCATTGGCGAAGGGACGAAGTCCGGATCCGCGGGGGCGGAGGGCCTTCCGGGGGATTTCTCGACTCCGGCTGCGCCTGCGCTCGAAATGACAGAACCGTAACCTGAATTTCGTGGCTTTTGCGTCCCTGTCATTCCGACCGGAGCGGAGCGGAGCGGAGGAATCTCCCTGTCCCCGGATTGCCGCTGGAATCTGTCCAGACGGCCTCCCGACCAGCGACTGCCGAAGCCTCCCCATTCGTGCCTGACGCCGTCGTTGTCGAAATCCTCATCCTCCAGGGGGCGGTCGAGGTACCGGGAATCAATGTCGCGAAGGAAACGCGAGGGGGCGTTGGACTCGTGGCGGCCGTTGCGCATGCGCGTACCTGCGTACGAGAGGGCGACGGCCTTCCGGGCACGGGTGACGGCCACGTAGAACAGGCGCCTCTCCTCCTCCAGGTCCTTGAGGCTCAGGACCATATTCTGGCCGGGAAAGAGATTCTCTTCCATCCCGGCGACGAACACGTACGGGAACTCGAGGCCCTTGGCGGAGTGGGCCGTCATGAGGGCTACCTTATTATTGGTGTCGTCATCGTCGGTGACATCGACGGAACTGAGCAGGGAGACGTTCTCAAGGAAATCGTCCAGGGTGAAGGTGTCCTGGGCGCCCTCGGCCTCCTCGTCCCGTTCTTCAATGAAGCCGGCGACGGAATTCACAAGCTCCTCGAGGTTGGCGAGACGCGCCTGCCCCTCGATGGACAAATCGGCCCTGTACATGGCCAGGAGGCCGCTTGCTTCTGCAATTTCCGTTGCAAGTTCGAAGGCGTCGGTTACCGGAACCCTGCGGGCGAAGCCGTCGATCATCGAGCAGAAGGCGCGAAGCTTCTGGACGGCCGCTCCCCTAAGGCCTGTGGCCTCGAGCGATTCAAGGAATACGGCGCGGAAAAGAGGCATCCCGTTTGCATGGGCGAAGGCCTCAAGCGCCTTGACCGTGGTGTCGCCGATGGCGCGCGCCGGCTTGTTCACGATGCGCTTGAAGGATTCGTCGTCGGAGGGGTTGACGCAGAGCTTGAAGTAGGCCATCAGGTCCTTGACCTCCGCCCTCTCGAAGAAGGAGTTGCCGGAATAGACAAGGTACGGGATGTTGCGGCGGCGCAGCTGCTCCTCGAGCGCGCGCGACTGGGCGTTGGTGCGGTAGAGGATGGCGAAATCCTGGTACTGGGCGCCGTCCTTGCGCATACGGGACTGGATTTCCGACACGATTTCCACGGCCTCGTCCTGCTCGGTGAAGGCCTTGATGATGTGTATCTTCTCCCCTTTTTCCGCCTGGGAATAGCACGTCTTGGGGATGCGGTTGGTGTTGTGCTCGATGATGGAATTGGCGGCGTCCACTATGGTGGAGGTGCTGCGGTAATTCCTCTCCAGGCGGAACACCTTGCTTTCCGGATAATCCTTGCGGAAATTGAGGATATTCTGAATCTGGGCGCCGCGGAAGGCATATATCGACTGGGAATCGTCCCCGACGACGCAGAGGTTGTGGTGCTTTGCCGCGAGTTTGCGCAGGATGAGGTACTGGCTGTAGTTGGTGTCCTGGTACTCATCAACCATGATGTGCGAGAAACGGGACGATATCTCTTCAAGGGCCTGCGGATTGTCCCGCAGGAGGATGTTCATGTTGACGAGGATGTCGTCGAAGTCCATCACTCCCGACTGCTTGAGGCGCTTCTGGTAGAGTTCGTACACATCCACCGTGCGGGGCCTCTTGGCGTATGTGTCGGCCCTGAGGGCGTTGCCGTCGGTCCTGTATGCAGACGGGGTTATGAGGGAGTTCTTGGCGTTGGAAATGCGGGCCAGGATGTCGCGGGGCTTGTAAACCGAATCGTCAAGTCCGAGTTCCTTGATGACGGTCTTGACGGCCGAGGTGGAATCGCTCTGGTCGTAGATGGTGAAACTCTCGGGGTAACCGAGGGACTGCGCGTACTGGCGCAGGAAACGGACGAACACCGAATGGAAGGTGCCCATGACGACGCGGCGGGCCTTGTAGGCATCTCCCCCGCCGCTTTCTTGGTGAAGGTAAGTGCCAGAACGCGCGCGGGATCCACTCCGTGGGCCAGCAGGTTGGCTACCCGGCTGGTGAGAACGCGAGTCTTTCCGGATCCGGCTCCCGCCACAATCAACACCGGCCCGTCGAGGCTCTGGACCGCCTTCTTCTGCTCTTCATTCAACTCTGCCAAATTGGCGTTCACATTGTTCTCCATAATGCGCGAAAATACAAAAAAAAGTGGTATCTTCGCATGGCGTTTGACGCAAATTATCATAACAAAATATAAAATGTCAGATATCATCGTTTTACGACAGGGCCTGGATATCCCGGTATCGGGAGCTCCCGACCGTCTTGTCAGCAAGTCGATGACCCCCGGGACCGTTGCAGTGGAGCCCTTCGTCAAGGGTCTCCTCCCCCGCCTCCTCGTCAAGGAAGGCGACCGCGTGCTGTGCGGTTCCCCCGTCATCGCAGACAAGAGCAACCCTGACATCCTCATCACCGCCCCCGCAAGCGGCACGGTACAGGAGATAGTCAGGGGCGAAAAGCGCAAGCTTCTCGCAGTCCTCATCAAAACGGATGACAGGCAGGAATACGCTTCCTTCGACACCACGGACGTCCGCAAGGCGCTCCTCGCCAGCGGCCTCTGGACCTACATCGTCCAGCGTCCCTACGGCGTCATGGCCAATCCTGCAGTCACTCCCAGAGGCATTTTCATTTCCGCATTCAACACCGCACCCCTCGCGGCCGACACCGAATTCACCCTCGGCGGCGAGATTTCAATGCTGCAGAAGGGCATCGACGCCCTCTCATCCATCGCTCCGGTACACCTGAGTCTGGACGGCAGCAAGCCTGATTCCCCGTTCACCCGGCTCAAGGGCTGCACCGTCCACCGTTTCAAGGGCAAGCACCCCGCAGGAAACGTCGGCGTACAGATCAGCCACATCTGCCCCATCCGCAAAGGTGAAGACGTATGGACAGTATCCATGCCCGCCCTCGCGGCAATCGGCAGGCTCTTCGCCACCGGCAGGCTCCAGCTCCGCCGCAAGATAGCGGTCGGAGGCCCCGCAGCCATCGAGCCCGCCTACATCGAGGCCCTTCCCGGCACTCCCATGAAGGAGCTCATCGCATTCTGGGGCGGCGGCGCGGAGAACGTCCGCATCATCTCCGGCAGCATCCTCAGCGGCCGGGCCGTGGGCGCAGAAGGCTACATCGGCAGGGACGACGACCAGGTCACCATCATCTCCGAGGGCTACGACAAGGAGCTCCTCGGATGGATCAACCCCCTGCGGTTCAACCAGTTCAGCTCGGACCGCAGCTACTTCAGCTGGCTTCTTCCCGGCAACAAGTGGGACATGGACACCAACCTCCACGGCGGTCCGCGTCCTTTCCTCATGAACGAGAACTACTACAAGAAGGTGCTCCCGATGGACATCTATCCCATTTTCCTCGCCAAGGCCTGCCTTGCCGGGGATATCGAGAAGATGGAGAAATTCGGCATCTACGAAGTCCTTCCCGAGGACCTCGCCCTCTGCGAATTCGTCGACCCGAGCAAGAACTGCATACAGGATATGATTTCCTGCGGTATAGACCTGATGCTTAAAGAAATGGCTTAAAAGATATGAACAAGATTTTCGAAAAAGGCGGCAAGCTTTACTGGCTTCACAGCACCGTCGATGCTTTTGAGACATTCCTTCACGTTCCCGGAACCGTCACCCGCAAGGGCGCCCACGTCCGCGACGCCATCGATCTCAAACGCCTCCTCATCCTCGTGGTAATCGCCGCGGCCCCCGCAGCCCTCTTCGGCATGTGGAACGTCGGCTACCAGCACGGCCTCGCAATGGGCCAGACCGGAGTGCACATCCTCGAGTACTTCTGGTTCGGATTCCTGCGGGTCCTTCCCCTCTATATCGTCTCCTACGGCGTCGGACTCGCCATCGAGTTCGCCTCCAGCCAGATACGCGGAGAAGAAGTCAGCGAGGGCTACCTCGTCAGCGGATTCTTCATCCCTCTCATCGTCCCGGTGGACATCCCCCTGTGGATGCTCGCAGTCGCTGTGGCATTCGCCGTCATCTTCGGCAAGGAAGTCTTCGGCGGCACCGGCATGAACATCTGGAACCCGGCGCTCCTCACGCGCGCATTCCTTTTCTTCTCCTATCCCAACTACATGTCCGGATCCGACTGCTGGATAGCCTTCAGGAAGGGTGAGACCGCAGTGGCCGACGCCTTCACCGGCGCCACGCCCCTCGCCCTCGACGGCCCAGCCCAGTACGGCACCGGCTTCTGGGACCTCTTCATCGGCACCGTTCCCGGCTCCGTCGGCGAGACTTCCGTCATCGCCATCCTCCTGGGTGCGTTCATCCTCCTCTGGACGGGCATCGCAAGCTGGAAGATCATGTGCGGCAGCATCGCAGGAGCGCTCCTGGTGGGCTGGATCGGCAACATCGCCGGCATCACCGACATCCCCTTCTACATGCAGCTCCTCTACGGCGGCTTCGCATTCGGTACCGTCTTCATGGCCACAGACCCCGTAACTTCCTGCCAGACAGAGTGCGGCAAGTGGATATACGGTATCCTCATCGGTATGCTCTGCATCACGGTGCGCCTGTTCAACCCCGGTTACGCCGAGGGCATGATGCTCGCCATCCTGCTGATGAACACATTCGCCCCGCTCATCGACAACGTAGTCACGAGCGTGCATATCTCCCGCAGGTTCAAGAAATTTAACGTCGCATAAGCCATGAATACAAACAGTAACGTTTATACGGTCATCTACACGGCGGTCATAGTCGTCGTGGTAGCTGCGCTGCTCGCATTCGTGGCAGGCAGGCTCGGTCCCGCACAGGACGCCAACGCCAAGGCCGAGACGCTGAGGCAGATGATGTCCGCCGCAGGTGTCAAGCCCACGGAAGAGCTATATGCGGCAAAGAACGCAGAGATCCTTCAGCTTTACGCCGACAACATCCAGGAGGCCTACACCATCGGTCTCGACGGCGAGAAGAACGGCGAACTTTCCGTCAGCAAAGACAAGATCGAGCTCATCGACAGGCTCAAGCCGCAGAACAAGGCCATCCTTTCCGAAGGAGTGGCCACGCTACCGGTTTACATCTTCAAGAGCGGCATCTCCGTCATACCCATCTACGGCGCAGGCCTCTGGGGCCCGGTCTGGGGCTACATCGCCTTCCAGTCCGACAACCACACCATAGCCGGCGCCTTCTTCGACCATGAATCCGAAACCCCGGGCCTCGGCGCCAAGATCAAGGACGAACCCTGGTTCCGCGAGAAATTCATCGGCAAGACGGTCGAATGGGGCGACTCCCCCGCTTTCAGGCTTGAAAAGAACGCCGAGGCAAGCGGTGCCTCCAACGCCGTTGACGCCATCACCGGCGCCACGATGACTTCCAAGGGCCTGAACGAGGCGCTGAACGTCTGGTTCAAGGCATACGAGAAGCACTTCGGCATGGGCGCATTCTTCCACATGCTGGAAGAGCACGCAGTAGAAACAACACCTAACGCAGAGGAGGAATAAGTTATGGCACAGAAACTTAAAGAAACCATCCTCAATCCGATCCTCAAGGGCAATCCCATTACCGTCCTTGTGCTCGGCATATGCTCCGCTCTGGCCGTCACGGTACAGCTCAAGGGCGCCCTGGTGATGGCCCTGTCGGTCATCGCGGTCACCGGACTCTCCAGCCTCGTGTGCTCGCTGCTCCGCAACACCATCCCCAACCGCGTACGCATCATCGTGCAGCTCGTGGTTGTCGCCATGATGGTCATCCTGGTCGACCAGATCCTCAAGGCAGGAGAAGGCACCTACGCCATCGACAAGCAGCTGAGCGTTTACATCGGCCTGATCATCACCAACTGCATCGTGATGGGCCGCATCGAGGCCTTCGCCCTCGGCAACAAGCCCATCCCCTCGCTGCTCGACGGACTTGCAAACGGCGTCGGCTACGGTCTCATCCTCGTCATCGTGGCCTTCTTCCGCGAGCTCCTCGGCAGCGGCACCCTCTTCGGTTTCCAGGTACTGCCTGCGGGATACATCCCCAACAACCTGGTCATCCTGCCTCCTTTCGCCCTCATACTCCTCGGATGCATCATCTGGGTGCACAGGGCCATCGACAAAGACCTTCAGGAAAACTAACAGCACAGCCCTATGGAATACGTAAGCTTATTCGTAAAGTCAATCTTCGTTGACAATATGATCTTCGCATACTTCCTGGGTATGTGCTCATACCTGGCAGTATCGAAGAACGTCAAGACCGCCAACGGCCTCGGCCTCGCGGTCATCTTCGTGCTCTTCTGCACCCTCCCCCTCAACTGGCTGCTCAACACCTACGTGCTGCAGCCGGGAGCCCTCAGGTGGCTCGGGCCCCAGTTTGCAGAAGTTGACCTCAGCTTCCTCAGTTTCATCGTCTTCATCGCGGTCATCGCGGCATTCGTGCAACTTGTGGAGATGATCGTGGAGAAGTTCCTTCCTTCTCTCTATTCTTCCCTCGGCATCTACCTTCCGCTGATCGCCGTCAACTGTGCAATCCTTGGCGGCTCCCTGTTCATGCAGCAGAGAGACTTCACCGGCATCGGAGAGCCCCTGGTGTATGCACTCGGATCCGGCATCGGCTGGTATCTTGCAATCGTTGCGCTCGCCGCAATCCGCGAGAAGATGAGCTACAGCAACGTACCCAAGCCCCTCAAGGGCATCGGCATCACGTTCATCACCGTGGGCCTCATGGGTATGGCATTCATGATCTTTATGGGCATTCAACTTTAACGGGATATGAGTCAGACAATCATCGCTTCAATAGTGCTCCTCGTCGTTGTGACGCTGGTGCTCGTGGCTCTTCTCCTCATTGTGAAGAACGCCATCACCCCCAAGGGTAAGGTAAAGATAGACATCAACGGCGGCAAGAAGGAACTCGAGGTGGCTCCCGGGAACAACCTTATGGCCACTCTCGCCGGCGAGAAGATATTCCTCCCGTCCGCGTGCGGCGGCAAGGCCAACTGCGGCCAGTGCAAGGTGCAGGTCCTCGAGGGCGGCGGAGAAATCCCCCCCACCGAGACCGGTTTCTTCAACCGCAAGCAGATCAAGGAAGGCTGGCGCCTGGGCTGCCAGGTCAAGGTCAAGGACAACCTCAAAATCCAGGTCGCCGAAAGCGCCCTCAGCGTCAAGAAACTCGAGTGCGAGGTCATTTCCAACGAGAACGTGGCAACGTTCATCAAGGAATTCACCGTCAAACTCCCCGAGGGCGAGCACATCGACTTCAAGTCCGGCGAGTACATCCAGATCGACATCCCCGCCTACGAGGCCGATTTCGCCGACATGGGCGTAGATCCCATTTATATGGGCGACTGGGAGAAATACGGCATCACCTCCCTCAAGTACAAGAACACCGAGCCCACCATACGTGCGTACTCGATGGCCTCGTATCCCGGAGAGAAGAACATCATCAAGCTCAACGTCCGTATCGCCACTCCCCCGTTCGACAAGACACAGCCCAAGGGCGTCTTCAAGTTCGTCCCCGGCGTGCCTCCGGGAATCGCCTCCACCTATGTATTCTCCCGCAAGCCGGGCGACAAGGTATGGATCAGCGGCCCCTACGGAGAGTTCCTCCTTCCGGAGAACGATCCCGAGGATATGGAATACATCTTCGTCGGCGGCGGCGCCGGCATGGCACCTCTGCGCAGCCACATCATGCAGCTGTTCAAGACGCTCAAGACCGGACGCAAGGTCCACTTCTTCTATGGCGCACGCGCCCTCGTGGAGGCCTTCTATCTGGAAGATTTCGCAGAGATCGAGAAGGAGTTCCCCAACTTCAGGTTCCACCTTGCCCTCGACAGGCCCGATCCCGCAGCGGATGCGGCAGGAGTCCCCTACACCGCAGGCTTCGTACACAACGTGATGTACGAGACCTACCTCAAGGACCACGACGCTCCCGAGGACATCAAGTACTTCATGTGCGGCCCGCCCATGATGACCAAGTGCGTCAACGACCTGCTTGACTCACTGGGAGTAGCACCGGAGAACATCCTCTACGACAACTTCGGCGCTTGACGGTCTCCTGTATCATATCGTCCCTCCGTCTCGGCGGGGCGGAACGGCAACTGGTCGGCCTTGCGGAGCTCCTCCGCAAGGCTGGTCACGTTGTTGAGGTGGTCACTTACCGCGACGGCGACTTCTATGCCGCAGACCTTGCGGCGGCCGGCGTAAAGCACACCCACATCACACCGGAAGGAGGAGACCTCCGGCTCGTGCGGCAGATCGCTTCGCACCTCAAGGCCAACCGCACCCAGGTGGTGATTTCCTTCCTCGTAGGCGCCAACATCAAGGCATGCCTGGCGCATATGATCTATCCTGGGTTCAAGCTGATAGTCTCCGAGCGCAACTGCAACACCCTGATGCTCCCCCACGACCGTTTCCGCTTCACGCTGTTCCGCATGGAGGCCGACGCCGTGGTGTGCAACAGTTTCGCCCAGACGGCATTCGTGAGCAGGCACTGCCCCGGGCTGAGGCTCAAGCTGGAGACCATTCCCAATTTCGTCGATTCCGACAAATTCGTTCCGGCGCCTTCCAGGGAGAGGAAAGGGCCCCTGCGCATCGTCACCGTGGCCCGGATGCATCCCCGCAAGAATGCGTTAAGGCTGATCAAGGCCGCCGCAGACCCGTCCATTGGCAATGTTCAGTTCGACTGGTACGGCGCTGCCGGACGCTGCAGCTATGCCCGGAAGTGCGAGAAACTGATCGGACGGCTCGGCCTGGGCGACAGGTTCCGGATCCACCCGGCGACGGACGATCCTGCCGCGCTCTACCGGGAGTACGACGCCTTCTGCCTTCCGAGTTTCTACGAAGGCACGCCCAATTCCCTTGCGGAGGCGCTGACTGCCGGCCTGCCGGCCATCTGCAGCGACGTGTCCGACAACGCCCGTTACGTCGTCCCCGGACGCAACGGTTTCCTGTTCAATCCACACGACAAACGTTCCATCGCCAAAGCCATCCACCGTCTGGCCTCACTGGACGGACGCAGTTTTGCGGAATATGGCTCCGAGAGCCTTGCACTGGCGGCCGAGCACTTCCCGAAAAATCTTTTTATCAAAAGATATCTTGACCTCCTGGGGGGTCTGGAAGGGGGTCCGGAAGGGGGACTCTAAAAAAACAGCAAAACCTCGTTTACGATTTTTTCGATTCCATTGCGTTTCCATTTGCCCTGCATAGATTTGCAGCACTATGAAATCGCAACGGAATCAATCAGGCCGGCACGGAAACTTCTACTCACGGCGCCCGCCGGGGAGCACTCTGCTCCGACTCTTCGTATCTTTTTGTGACTTGCTACTACTTCTGCTGCCGGTCTGTTTGACTCCGTCTTGCAAGGAGCCGGAGCTGCCGTTCACGCACCCGTCGGATGAAGTGTATGTAGAGGCCGACACCAGCAGGTTTACAGTCAGGTTCAGGGTTTCGGACGCCACGGCGGACACCCTGCGCCACATCGGGCGGACCGACATCTTCGTGTATGACGCCGACGGACTCCGCAGGCTTCTGGTATCCCGATCCTACGCTTTCCTGCCCGACAGCGCGGTGTTTTTCTGTCCGGCAAAGGCCGTAACCGTAGTGGCGGTAGCCAACTCGCCAAGGGACTTCAACACCTCAGCACTGGAGAGGTACGACTCCATAGAACTGCTCACGTACCGCTTTGAGGAAGACTCCCCCGAGATGCCTGTGATGAGCGGCCAGAAGGACCTCGCAGCCGGCGAATCCGCCAGTTTGAGGATCTCCCCTCTCCTTGCCCGTATAATGCTGGGAGAGGTATCCAACAAGCTCAAGGGATATGTACGCCTGGAGGATCCGCGCATCTTCCTGGAGAATATGAACGCTGCGGCGGAAGTGCTCCGCACCGAGGGGTTCCATCCATCGGAGACAGTCCGGACGCCGCCGGTCAGGAGCCTGCCCTACGATATAGGCATCTATTCGCAGACCCCGGGGACGGAACTGTTCTGCTACCCCAACGACTCGGAGGAGGCCACCATCGGCACCCCCGCTACGGAATTCGTATTCGAATGTGAAGTCAACGGCTCCACACAGCAGTTCCGCACCGCCCTGCCGGCAATACGCCGCAACAGCACGGTCCACGTCGACGTAACCGTAACCGGAGAGACTACTTTTGAGAGTAAGATTTATTAGAACGCTTTGCGCCCTTCGGAGCTATGAAACGGTCGCACACTGCAATCACGCCCGGCAGGATCAGGAGGATGATCAGGATTGCCACCAGGGCACCCACGGCAAGGGGCTTGAGGATGAACTTCACGATCTTGTCGTCGATCATGAGGCTCATGGCATACGGCGCCAGGGTAAGGATAAGGCCGGATGTAAGTATGGAATGCCCAGCCCTGTGGAAGGAATCGGCAAGGGACTTCACTATGCCCTTGACCATACGTTCTTCACGGTAATAGCTGGTGAGGAGGATGGAATAGTCGATGGTCGCTCCCATCAGGATGGACTGCACTATGAGGTAGGCCATGAAGAACATCGTATGCCCTCCCAAACCGCTTACGAACACGTTTACGTACACCCCGGACATCACGGTAATGATGAGCAGGATGGGGATGACGAAGGATTGGAAGGTAAGCAGCACGATCAGGAAGATGGCCCCCACGGTAAGGAGGGTGAGCAGCAGCAACTCATTGGGGAAGTCGTCCTTGAACTCCTTGTAGATGACGGATTCTCCCATTACGGTGCCGGGGTTGGTGAGGGAGCGGTCAGCAAGCGTCTGGAAGCGTTCCAGGAACTCGAAGGTGGCGGGAGACTCGTAGTCGTAGGACGTAAGGGCCATCGCCACGGAACAGTTCTTACCGCGAAGCGCGTTGATACCTTCGCCGAGAAGGTCACTCATGGAATCCAGGGACTCCCGAGACTCCTCGTCGATGAAACTGGCAAACATGGGGTCGGGCAGTATCCTGTCGTAGAGGAATTCAATCATTCCTCCGGGAGACATACGGAGGTTCCTGTCGTAATTGTACATGCAGCCGGCATAGAGGAACAGCAGGTCGATGTCGGATCGGTTTACTTTGACTCCGGCGGCCTTGAGTGCTGAATATATCTGCCCGGCTGAATAGCGGTTGCCGGACATATACATCATCGCCAGGCGCTCCATGGGGGTGGGAGGGAGATCCTCCTCCTCATCTTCAATGGTTTCCTGTACGGGCGTCGGGACAACGGCGGCAACGGCCACCGAGTCAACCGGGGCGGCTGCCACGGTGCTGTCGGCGGACGCCAGCAAAGGTGCGTCGGCAAGTTGTGCAGGAGAAGGCCCGGCGATGAACGCGGAGTCGAGCAGACGGTGTACCTCGCGGATCTGTTCAGCCTGTTCGGCAGGGATGAAGGACGCATAACGCTTGTCCGTCAGGATCTTGTTCACTATGAAGGAACTCATCTCGTGGGGGGACATCGTTGCGGGCTTGCGGGTGCGGCCGGCCATACGGTACCCGGTATTCACCAGCGAGCGCTCGACGCCGAGCAGTTCAGCCATTTCCCGGGAAGTCATCTGGCGGGTGGCAAGCTCGTAGGTTATTTCGGGATAGCCCTCGAGGTACGAGGGAACGGAAGATTCTTTAATGGGGGCTTCGCCTGATACTGCAGTGCTGTCTGCCTTCTGTGCAAGGGCGGCACTGTCAAGCGGCGTTGCGATTGCAAGGGAATCTACGGCGGTGCTGTCGGCCTTTGCTGCAGCAGAGAGCGTATCGGGAACGGCCGGGGCAGACGGGACCTGAGGCTTAGGCTCAGCGGCCTGCTTTTGCTTCTCGGGATGCTGTTTGGCAGCCTTTGGCTTCGGTGCGGGTGCACTGGGCATCAGGTCCTTGAGCATCGAGTCCATATCGTAACCGGCGGGCAGAAGGCCCTTGGACGATATCCTGTTCACCACATTCTCCATCTGGGCGAAACTCAGGCGTTCGTTTCGCTCCGGGTGGGCGTGGGCGTAATAAATCAGGCGCAGGATCTCCTCGTTGACCATCGGTGAGAGGCTACCGTAGCGCTGGGCCATCTCGGACGCTGTGTAGCCGGAGAGCATCAGGGCGGGATAACTGAGGGTGGAAAGCACCGACGGATCCCTGTCCAGGGTGTCCATTATGCCGGGGACGGCCTTCTCATCGACATTGTCGTACAGCAGAACGACGGGGTTCTGCGGAGGGAATATCTTGGAGATGTTGCTGACGATACTGGAATTGCTGTCAAACGAAGCATAGCCCATATTCTCCTTGCGCGAGAGAGCGAAGGAGTTGCCGATCTCCATGTCGTCGATCTTCTCCTGGGCTTCGTCGAGTTTATCCTTTGCATCATCGAGTTCCTTCTTTGC
>CACZEU010000048.1:14007-20845 GCA_902780175.1 uncultured Bacteroidia bacterium | reverse complement strand
CCCGCGGAGTGCTTGAAATCGGAGTCTTCGCTGTCATATGCCGATGATCCGGTGGCCTTGAGATCCGTGACGCCTCCGGCTATCACGACGAGCGAGTCGGACGAGAAGCCTTTCTTCATGGAGGCGCTGGTGGACGCTTCGACGGACCCGTCGGAGACGAGGATGTAGTCCTTGCCGCGCACGGCGTGGCCTGCGGTGGAATTCACCTTGACGGTCGGGCTCGACATGAAGCGGACGTAGTCGTCGGAGCTGATGCCGCTCTTGCCGACCGCCGTGACGGTGAGGCTGCCGGTGCCGCTGAAAATCAGCTGGCCTTCGCTGAAAAACGCCGCCTTCTCGTCCTCGGTGGAGGGCGTATCTGTGTAGGTGGCGCCGTCGGCAAGGCTGTTGTCGCCGTTCACCACTACGAACGTGCGCTTCTTGCTCTGGTTGTTGATGGCGGCGCCGTTGGGATTCTTGATGCTCACCCCGTTGAGCCGTATCGCCTGCTTCTTGGCGCTGTACAGCTTGAAGAAGCCGTCGGCGGTGGAGCCGGAGAGTTCGTAGATTATGTTGCTGGTTCCGGGGTTGTTGATGGTGACGTCGTTGCCGGAGACGGTCACGGTGAGGCCGTCCGCATCCTGGACGATGGCGCCTTCGGTGTCGGAGAATATCACCTTTACCGTCCGGTCGAATGTTGTGTTGGCGATGTTGTCGTCTGTATCGTTGAGGTCAACGTCTGGCTCCTGGGGGATGACCGTGTCCTGCGGCTGCGAAGCCTCGTCGGTTCCGATGATGTCTTCCGAGCATGCCGCGAGCAGTATCAGGGCCGCTGCGGCAAGACATCCTTTGGGGTTTAAATACGGTTTCATGGTACAGCGTTTTATTGTTTCGGTGCGTTTCGAACCAAATATTGTACCATTTTATTTGGATTTAGCATATAAATGGTTATATTTGCGTGTATTATAAATTGGTTAACCAATTTGCAAAAACACGACACTAACACCAATTCTTTTATATGCGATTCGCTAATCAACTCAGATTCAAACTATTGGCGCTACTGCTGGCACTGCTGCCAGTGGCGCTGCCCGCGCAGAACCGGCAGGTGAGAGGCGTGGTGACCGACGACGAAGGCCCCCTTATCGGAGCATCCGTCGTACTCAAGGGCACATCCACCGGTACCGCCACCGACCTGGACGGACACTACAGCATTTCCGTTCCTTCCGCAGACGCGGTCCTCGTGTTCTCGTGCATCGGCTACAAGACCGAGGAGCGCCCCGTCGGCAACTCACGTGACATCGACGTCCGCCTCAACATCGACGACAACCTTCTCGAAGACGTGGTGGTCGTAGGTTATGGTACCCAGGCCAAGTCGCACCTCACAGGTTCCATCTCCAAGATCGAAGGAGGCGGCGCCCTGATCGACATCCCGGTATCCGACGTAACCACCGCCCTCCAGGGCCAGGTAGCCGGCCTCACCATCAACAACAACACCTCCGAGGTCGGTGTTGTGCCCACCATAAGGGTCCGCGGCACCGGTTCCATATCCGCCGACAGCTCACCTCTGGTGATAGTAGACGGCTACCCGGTACCCGACGGCCTCTCCACCGTCAACGCATCCGACATCCAGTCCATCGAAATCCTCAAGGATGCAGCGTCGGCCGCAATCTACGGCTCCCGCGCAGCCAACGGCGTCATCATGATCACCACCAAGAGCGGCAAGGCCGACGAGCCCCATTACGCCGTGAAGGTCTATCAGGGCATGAAATACGCCTATAAGCTGCACGACCTGCTTTCCGCCACCGACTACCTCAGGCTCCAGGAGTATGAAGAATCCGTCGGAGGGCCTGCCGTAAAGGGACAGGACAGGGCCGCGGCCTGGATCGAGAAGAACATCGGAGGACTGGCAGCGTGAGGGCCTGCGCGACTTCACCGGCATCACCAACGCCCAGTTCACCGTGAGCGGCGGCCGCAAGACCATGCGCTACTACACCTCCGCCTCCTACACCAAGGACCAGGGCATCATGCTGCAGAACTCGATCGACAAACTCTCGCTGCGCACGCGCCTGGATGTCGACCTCAGCCCCAGCATCAAGTTCGGATACAACATTTCGGCGAACTACTCCAAGACGGAGCGTCCCCGCAACAACTTCATCGACTTCTACAGGACTCCGTCCTTCCTGCCGGTGATGCACAACGACTGGACGACCGAGTTCACCGGCGGCTACACCGGATTCGCCCGCGGAAGCCATTTCAACCAGATCACCACTCCCACCGGCGATCCCGACGCCTACGGCAACCCCACCTGGGACAGCAAGGTCAGCCCCTTCAACTCGGCCAACAACAACCCCAAGAGCGTCATGGCCAACACCGAGCGCTGGGGTGAATCCTTCTCCGGCCTGGGCAACGCATACATTGAAATCACCATCGTAAAGGGACTCAAGTTCAAGAGTTCCAACGGCTTCAACGTCCGTTACGCACCGTCCTACAGCTACCAGAACCTCAACGCCCTGAAGGACGGCACCCCGAGCGAGGCGACCTTCAACAGCACCCTGTACGTCGATCTCCTCACGGAGAACACCCTCAACTACAACCTCACCAAGGGACGCCACAAGCTCGACCTGCTTGCCGGCTACACCCTGGAGAACACCCGCGTACAGCGGGTCGCACTCGACGGAACCGGCTTCCCGACCGACGACATCCACACCCTCAACGCCGCGACGGTCTTCTCCCTCGCAGCCAGCAACAACGGCAACGGCGCCGGCACCGGCACCTTCCGTTATCCCGACAAGGTACTGGAGTCCGGCCTCGCCAGGGCAACCTACAGCTACGCCGACAAGTACCTCCTTTCGGCTTCCCTGCGTCTTGACCGTTCTTCCCTCTTCACCCGCGGCAACCGCAACGCCTGGTTCCCTTCGGTATCTGCCGGATGGCGAGTCTCGCAGGAGCCGTGGATGCAGCACATAGACTGGCTCAACTCGCTGAAGGTCAGGGCCTCTTATGGTGTCACCGGCAACAACAACGTCAATTACTATTCCGCCCTGGAGGTGCTCGGAGGAGCCAATTACGCCACGGGCGCAGGCAACGGCTCCCTCATTTCCGGTACGGCCAACAATTCCTCCACGCTGGCCAACGCCAACATCACCTGGGAGCAGACGGACGAATTCAACGCCGGCTTCGACCTCAGCGTCCTGAAGAACCGCCTCAACCTGAGCGTTGACGCCTACTATTCCATTACACGCGCGCTCCTCTTCGAGCAGCCCACCCAGTCCTTCACCGGATTCACCAAGTACTGGAACAACATCGGCCGCGTCCGCAACGCCGGTGTGGAAATCCAGATGAACACCGTGAACGTCAGCAACCGCACTTTCACCTGGACCACCGACCTCAACTTCTCCCTCTCCCGGAACAAGCTACTCGAGATCGGCGGCGAGCGTGAGGTCATCACCCAGGGCGAGCGCAACGAAAACTACATCGCCCGTGTGGGAGAGCCCCTCATCCAGTACTACGGATTCAGGACCCAGGGCGTCTGGAACACCTCCGAGGAAATCCAGAACAATCCCCACTTCGCGGCCGACGTGCCCGGAGGCCTCCGCATCGTGGATGAAAAGCCCGACGGCGTGCTGAACGACGAAGACCGCGTCCCTCTCGGAGACCCCTACCCCGACTTCACCTACGGTATGACCAACACCTTCAAGATCGGCAAGTTCGACCTGTCGTTCCTCATCCAGGGAGTCCAGGGCATCACGGTCTTCAACGGCGACGTCTTCTACAACGAGTCCCACAAATACAACACGGCCTACCTCGAGAACCGCTGGGTCAGCCCCGAACATCCGGGCAACGGCAAGGTCCCCTACATGAAGGTCGGCTATGACATGCTTCTCACCGACTATCCCCTCCAGGATGGTTCCTACGTATGCCTGCGCAACGTCATCATGGGTTACACCTTCTCCAAGAAGGACCTCAGGAACAAGCTCGACGGCCTGCGCATCTACCTGACCGGCAACAACCTCGCATACCTCTGGTCCAAGGACTACAAGGGCGTGAACCCCGAGTCCAGGATGCTCTCGGGAGTCTATTCTTCCCCGATGATCTCCGGCTACCAGCGCGGCGGTTTCCCCGTGACCACCACCATAACCTTTGGTGTCGATGTGAAATTCTAACCGAGAAGCAGTATGAAAAGATTTATTATACCGATACTGGTTTCCGTCCTCGCACTGACGTCCTGCAACCTCGACAAGTATCCCTTCTCCGAGGTGGCGGCAAACGAGTACGTGAAAGACGCCACATCAGTCAACAACCTGGTGATAGGCATATACAACGGCCTGTACGACGTGATGTACAACGAATGGGCGATGACCGAGCTGCGCTCCGACAACGCCCGCATGCGCGTCAACAATTCCACCTCCCAGGACTCCAAGCTCATCGAGCAGCTCGACCAGCTGGTGGTCCTCACCGCCAACGCCTGGGTGCAGGACTACTGGGACGCCCTCTACGTGGTCGTCAACAGGGCCAACACGGTCCTTGAGAACCTCGACGTGGTGAACGACGATGCCCTCCGCGCCCGCTACGAAGGCGAGGCCCGTTTCCTGCGCGCCTGGATGTATTTCGACCTGGTACGCCTCTGGGGGCCCGTCTTCATCGTGAAGAACAAGACAGGTGCCGACGAGGCCAGGACGATGCAGCGTTCCCCCGCCGAAGACGTCTGGGCCCTGATCGAGGAAGACCTCGAGACGATAGTGGACAAGAACCTTCTGCCTGACGCCATGCCCGCAGCCGACCTCGGCCGCGCCGACATGAAGGCGGCGAAGGCCCTCCTCGCCAAGGTCTATATGACCGAATACAAGCCTTCCGCCGACAAGTACGCCAAGGCATCCGCCCTGCTCGGCGAAGTCCTCGAGGCCTGCGGCAATCCCGCCTCCGGCTCGGCCCTCGTGCCCTATGCCGACATATTCGACAAGAACAAGGAAGGCAACGCCGAAATCATCTTCGCGGTGAGGTACCGCAGCGGCAACGTCGGAATCGGTTCGCCGTTCACGACCCTCTACGCCCCCGTCAACAACGGCGGCAACGTGGCCATCGGCGCCCCCAAGCAGTACAACTACCCCAGCAACAGCATCATCTCCGCGTTCAACGCCAACCCCGGCGACGTGCGCAAGGACGTCTGCCTGCAGGAGAGTTACTTCAACAAGACCACCGGAGTTCTGGTTGACAATGCCAACGCACGCTACTGCAGCAAGTTCATCGACCCCGACATGACGAGTGAATACGACGCCGAGAACGACTTCCCCATCATCCGTCTTGCCGACGTGATGCTGCTCAAGGCCGAGGCCGACAACGAGCTGAACGGCCCGTCCGCCGAGTCCCTCGTACTCCTTAACGCAATCCGCGAGCGCGCACGCATCCCCGTATATGAACTCGGCGAGGTGGCATCCAAGTACGCATTCCGCCAGGCCGTCAGGAACGAACGAAGGCTCGAATTCGCATTCGAGAACCAGCGCTTCTTCGACCTGCTCAGATGGGGCACGGCCGTTTCCACCATCAACGAGTATCTCGCTTCCGAGCCCTTCTACGCCGCATACGATTATGTGGTGAACCCCATCGCCGAATGGCAGACCCTCCTGCCCATCCCGGTGTCCGTTCTTAACATCAACAAGACTGTCGCCCAGAATCCGGGCTATTGATGCATACGATTATGAGAATCAGTAAATATATCATCCTTTTGTCCGTCGCTGCACTTGCGGCGTACGGCTGCGACCGGATCCACATCGACGAGGTGACCCTGACGGCACCGGTAATCGAGGCATTCACCCCCGCTTCCGCTCCCGTGGGAGCAGAGGTCAGGATCACGGGCAAGAGCCTCAACAACGTGACCGAGGCATACATCGGCTCCGTGAAGGTGGATATCATGGAAAAGGTATCCGACACCCGCCTGTCACTGCGCGTCGTCAACGGCGTCACTTCCGGCAGGATCAAACTGGTGAACACCGTGGGCGAGGGACTTTCCGAGACGGAATTCCGCTGCACCTTCGCGGTTCCCGCCATCGCCGCCAACCTGCTCCAGGCAGAGGCGGAGATGGGAGATGAGGTCCTCCTCTCCGGAACCAACCTCAACGCCGTCACATCCGTCGTGTTCACCGCAAACGGCCAGACCAAGGGCCACGAGGCGGAAATCGTCGTCTCATCCGAGGAGGAAATCGTGGTGAAGGTCCCCTACGTTGAGGATGCCGAAGCCAGAATCACCCTCGGTTACTTCGACGGCACCGGCGAGGCGTTCACTGCGCTCACCGAAGCCCCTTCGATCAAGGTCATACGTTACGTCCCCACATTCAACGCATACACGTACGACCGCACTCCCGTGGGCAGGAGCGTAGTGCTCACCGGTTCTTACCTCAACAACATCGACAGGGTGACCGTCGGCGACTTCGAGGCTCCCCTGTTCAAGGAACCCGGCCAGCTCACCTTCACCGTTCCCGCAGGAAACTTCGAGGACGGCGAGACGACCGTAACGCTTACCGCCTGGTATTTCGACAACAACGAGAGCATCGTGCTGGACGACGCCTTCGTGGTGTACGTTCCTTTCGTACGCTACTGGGAGAATGTCCGCACCTGGGGCCAGGGCCGTACGGAGCAGAACGAATACGTCTCCTTCTTCTCCCCCGAAACCGGAATCGCCTACGAGAACTCCAAGTGGAAGGACGTGCTCGACCCCGTCGCGTTCAGGCACAACGGCGACCAGTGGTCCGCAGCCAACACTCCCAAGCCCGGAGTGGTGACTGACGAGGAATACGACTCCGTGCCGCCGTACTTCTTTTTCTCCGCCGTCAGCGGCAACGTGCTGCAGATCAACTCTCCGGCC